>CALXNS010000036.1 GCA_944389815.1 uncultured Victivallis sp.
CATCCTGAACCTCCTGAAACCACTTGATTGATTATGGTTGATCGTGAGGTCGATCAGGCTGCTTCTCAGACGTGTCCGCGCAAAATTCTCACAAAATTCTCACAAGTGAGCGGTTTTGACGGATTCAACATCACCGAAAAGGCGGAGGCATTTACTGCAACCATTTGATTTTGAGGCAGTTGCTTTAAAACAAAAATGGCTCCGGCAGCTGGATTCGAACCAGCGACCAAGTGGTTAACAGCCACCTACTCTACCGCTGAGCTATGCCGGAGCGTCAACATCCTCTTACTATAGCACGCAATGATGCGAATGCAAGCTGTACGGAAGAAAAAATCACTTTTCTTTTCCTCTTCCTTGATTTCAAGGTAATTCAATGGTATCTTAAACCCGGTGCAATAACGCGCCCGCCGACAACGGCGCAGTTCAGCAGCAAAACAGGGTGTGATTCATGAAAGAACGTGTCTTTACGGTTCGCAACAAAGCAGGAATTCATTGCCGTCCGTCCAGCGTGATTCTCAACACGATCAATAAGGAATTTCCCCACCATGCATTCCTGGTCGAAACCGCAGATGGACAGGAAACCGAACTCAACAGCATCCTGACGCTGATTTCTCTGGGACTTACTGTCGGAAGTAAGGCAATTCTCCGGGTCGAAGGTCCCGATGAGGATAAGGCCATTGAAAAGATCGGCGACCTTTTCGAACATGAATTCGATTTCCCGCCGCGGTAGATCGTGGTGAAAATCCCGGTTCGTTCGGGCGCCGTCATCCGCAGGTGGCCGTGGTTTCTGCCGATTCTGATCGGGGCGATACTGCGGTTCGTTTATTGGCGCGAATATGCGGCTTCTCCACTCTTCGAATTCGCCATCGGCGCGGATGTCGGCGAATACGATGCCCGAGCACATGAGATCTTAAGCGGCGTCTGGATGCCGGCGCAACTGGATATTCACGGGCCGCTTTATTCTTTTTTCCTCGCGTTCGCCTATTGGATCACCGGCATTTCGATTCCCGCCGTCCGACTGCTCCAGCTCGTCGTCAACTGGATGGCCGCCGCTGTTCTGCCGTGGGGAGTGTATCGATGGGGAAACATCCCGCGCCGGATTGCACTCGTCTTCCTCTGGAGCTCAATGGTGGTGACGACCCCCTTCTTCTATCAGGCGGAACTCGTGTCGGAAGCGTTGCTGCTGCCGCTGATTGCACTGACGATTCTGCTGCTCTATCGATTTGATTCCGAAACCGTGCCGCGTCGGCGGTTCGTCTGGAGTGCGCTCGGCGGACTTGCCGGCGGTCTGGTGGCTGTCACTCATCCGATGTCGCTGCTTTTCGTCGGATTTGAGGCGTTCAGCTGCCTGCGGAATGCGGCACGACGGCGTGCCGGCGTGTTATTCCTGATCGGCGCGGCGTTGCCGATTGTGCTGGCCTCTTCCGTGAACAGCGTGATCGCGCACCGGATGGTCTTTATTCAGGGAAACAGCGCATTCAACCTCTGGCTCGGAAACAATCCGAATGCAACCGGTGGTTGTTACATCCGGCCCGGAAGCGAATGGAGTCAGGTTCACCGCCATGCCGAAAATGTCGCCCGGGAGCGCGGGATTTCGGTGGATCGTCATTTCCTCGGGGAAGCGGCAGACTTCTGGATTCATTCGCCGCTGCGGGCCGTCGGATTGGTGTTGAAGAAGGCCGTCATGATTTTTTCGCCCGGTGAACTGCCGTCCGGGGCGGATTCGGATTTTCTCGTTCGCTATACGAAAATTCAACGGTTCGGCGCGATTCTCACATTGCCGCTTTTCCTCTTCTGCGCGTGGGGAATCGTTGTCGCCCTGCGGCGGAAAATGTGGTGTTGCGATCACTTCGGACTGCTTCTGCTGGCCGGATTCCTCGCGCAGCTCATCACGGTGACTTCCGGGCGTTACCGTATGATGATGATGCCGGCGATCTTCTTTTTTGCCGCAGTGGGAATCGAATCGATTCCGTGGCGGCGTCCGCGTTACTGGCTGCTCGGTACCGGCCTCCTCCTGCTGGGAACATTTGTGGCGGCGCCCCGGTTCAGCCGGGGGCAGACGGAGGCGGCGGAACTTTTCGGTGAAGTTGCGCTGCGACGCGGGGAACTTCATGATGCAAGACGTTATCTTTCCTTTGCGTTGCCCGGAAGTCACGATGCCGCCCGTTTGAGGAACATGCTTGGAATCATTCACTGGAATCTGGGGGATACGGAGAAAGCGGAAGCGGAATTCCGCCGGATTGCCGCGGAAACGCCGGACGAGCATGAGGCATTCATGAATCTTGCGCTGCTTCTGGCCGAACAACCGTCCCGCCGCGCCGAGACCGCCGCCGCGTTTGATGCTGCGCTCGCACGTTTTCCGGATGTGGCGGATCTCCAGTATAATTACGGTCGCTTCCTGCAGGACGAGGAACGCTGGGTCGAGGCGGAAGCCGCGTATCGCCGGGCTGTGGAACTGCAGAAAATGCATCAGCCCGCGCTGGTCGGACTGGGGATCGTCGCATTGCATGACGATCGTCCGGCTGAGGCGGTGAAATGGTTCGAGCAGGCGCTGGCGCTCACGCCGGGCGATCCCCGGCTCATTCGCAATCTGGCATTCGCCTGCCGTGCGGCGGGCGACGAATCACGCGCCCGGGCGCTGGAGAAAAAAGCTGCCGAAATTAATAATTCGTCCATAACACCGCCGCCGCGTTGATGAGCCGGGTGAACGGCGGGGTAGGGAGGGCGTTCAACTCAGCGGGCAAGCTGCAGAACGGTGTTGTAATATTCCAGTTGCTGTTTCGCTTCCGGCAGCGCGTATTCGACGCCGCCTTTGCGCCAGGACTCCACGGCCTGCTGCTGCAGCGTCCGGGCTTCCTCGACTTTACCGAGTCGATAAGCGTAGAGCGCGCGCGTGGTCAGTTGAGCCGCCTTCAATGCGTCGCTGTTATCTCCCGAGGGAACGGGCATGCGCGCGAGGAGTTTTCCTGCCGCGGTGAGGGCGGCGGAACTTCCGGGGGCGCGGTTGAGCAGTGTCCACGCCATTAAATTGTCGGAGTCGGCATTGGCTGGAACTGATTTCAGATAGTTTTGCACGAGCGGAGCGATTTTGTTTTGCAGAACGGCATTGCGCATCGCAAGATCGAGCGCCATGAAATAAAGCCGCGGCAACGTCGGAAGCTTCCGCATTTCTCCTGCGAGCAGTTCCCAGCCGTCGGCGGCGCGTTCGCTTCGTTCGAGAAAGAACAGCCGCAGTCGAAGCGTGGTCGGATTGCCCGGATCCGCGGCGAGAATGCTTTCCGCCAGCCAGGCGGCCCGGCGGTCGTTGTCGTCCCGGAGGAGGGTTTGAAGTTCGTCGATCATCGGGGCGATTTTCTTCTGGACATCGACGTCGAGCGTTCCCGCGCAGTAACGATTGACCGCTTCTGCGAGATCGACCGCCTCGCCGTTCCAGAGAATTCTGCCGTCGCGGTCGATCAGGAACGCCATCGGGTAGAGCAGGCTGCCGCGCATGTAATTTGCGGTGATCGACCGTTTCTCGTCGACCCCGAACGGAATTTGAAACTCCGGGAACGCTTCCAGAAAGAGCTGGCCGTCGCGCATGGAATCCGGGGTGACCGCCATCAGCGACAATTTTCCCGCATAACTTTTCCGCAGTTCGGAGAGCAATCGCACCGTTTCCGTCCGATTGGCGGCGCGCGTCAGGAGGAATACTACAGCCTTGAGTTCCGGAACGGCGGTCCCGGAGGTATTCTCATCGTCGTCATCATCTGAAATTTCAAGCAGCGGACGGGGAATTCCCTGAAGCCATTTCACATTCAATTCGAGCGCTTCGTCGCCGGGGCGCAGCGCCAGCGACGCAGGAACGAAGGCGAAGGACAATACGGCTGCAACTGAAATGAGTATGAATTTTTTCGTCATCTGATTTTCTCTCCTCATCTTTTCTGCCGATCCGGGTTTCCTCCAGGTGTATTCGTCAGCCGAGGAAATCCCGGATGAAGTTCTTCATCTTCTCCTTCGTGACGCAGCCGTTGTGCAGCACGGGAAGATCCTTCAATCCGGCCAGCGGTTTCGGTACCGGAAGTTTGGTCGCGTCCGCCAGCGCAGTCACCATCTCGAATTCGTCCGCGGGCAGAGCGCCGGGGCGAACCGCCGGCAGCACCGCCGACGCGAATTTGAACGGCGAAGCGGTCGATGCGAGTACGCAGGGAGTGTCGTCTCCGGTTTCACGGCGATATTGTTCGTAGACGTTGAGTGCGACGGCGGTGTGCGGGTCGCAGAGATAATGGTATTTCCGGAAGGTCTCTCCGATGGTTGCCGCGGTGCCGGCGTCGTCGCAGAAACCGCCGTAGAACTGCGATTGAAGTTTGGCGAGAACGTCTGCGCTGATGGCGTAACGGCCGGTTTTCGCAAGCTGTTCCATCAAGCCGGCGACGGCGGCGGTGTCGTTGCCGTAAAGGAGTGCAAGCATTCGTTCCAGATTCGAAGAGATGAGAATGTCCATCGACGGGCTGGTCGTCGTGTAGAACGGCCGGTTACGGTCGTAGACGCCGGTGCGGATGAAATCCGTAAGGATGTTGTTCCGGTTGGAGGCGCAGATCAGTTTCCCGATCGGAATGCCCATTTCCCGCGCGTAGACCGCGGCGAGGATATTGCCGAAGTTGCCGGTGGGAACTGCGACGTTGAAGCGTTCCCCCCGGCGCAGTTTCCCCTGCCGGATGAGATCGCAGTACGCCGAAACGTAATAGACGATCTGCGGCGCGAGACGACCGAAATTGATCGAATTCGCCGAAGAGAATTCCATATCGCGCGCATTGAGATATTGTTTCATTTCGCTGTCGGCGAAAATATGTTTGACCCCGTTCTGGGCGTCGTCGAAATTGCCTTCGATCGCGCAGACGGCGACGTTGTCGCCCTTCTGGGTGACCATCTGAAGCTTCTGCATGGCGCTTACGCCGTTCTGCGGGTAGAAGACGATGATTTTCGTGCCGGGCACGTCGGCGAACCCGTCGAGCGCCGCCTTGCCGGTATCGCCGGAGGTCGCCGTGAGAATGACCATCGTGCGGCCCGGGGCGGTTTTCCGGGCGGAAATCGTCAACAGATGCGGCAGCAGCTGCAACGCCATGTCCTTGAAGGCGCAGGTCGGCCCGTGCCACAGTTCAAGGATGTTCAAGCCCGGATGGAGTTCGACCAGCGGCGCAGGATTCTCCTGATCGAAGGTGCCGGTGTAGGCGGCTTCGACGCTGCGGGCGATTTCGTCGGCGGAAAAATCGGTCAGATAAAGCGCGAGCACTTCGCGGGCGCGCGCCTTGTAATCCATATCGATCATCCGCTTGACAAGTTCGTCGGAGATCTTCGGGAATTCCTGCGGAATGAAGAGCCCGCCGTCGTCGGCGAGCCCCCGGGCGATGGCCTGGGCGGAGGTGACGTTCCGCGGGCTTCTGGTGCTGGTAAAATGCATGATATGATGCTCCATCCGGTCAAAATGTTCTCTTACAGGTTATTTCATTCTGTAATGTACACCAGTTGGCGTATTTTTTCCATGATGTGCGAGGAATTCTTCATGGAAATTCCGGACGAGGCGATTCCATTTGCTCGCTCCGTTACGGCAGCACTCCCGTTTCGTCCCGGCGCCGGAACGAAACGGGAGAGAGGCCGTATTTCCGGCGGAAGAGCCGTGAAAAGTAGAGCGGGTCGTGGAACCCCGCCTGTTCGGCCGCCTCCGAAACGCGCAGATTGCGGTGGGACGTCGGTCATACGGCGCATGAACCGGGCGATGCGTTCGGAGACGGAATCCCGGAACTGGATGTGGTTACGACGTTCCGGAGGTGACGGCGGAACATTGCATTTCCCGTCTTGCGCCGATGACGATGATCGGGGTGTGGCTCCAGACGCCGCTTGCGTAAGCGAAGGGTAGTTCAATCACTTCCGTGGGGTCACTGCTTCAGGCCGAACATCTCTTTTTTCAAGTTGAGGTAATAGAGGTAATCCTCCTGCGGCACGTTCGGCGGACAGCGGTGGTCGCAGAACGGGATGTATCCGCCGCGTTCCACGTAGGGCACGAGCGTTTCCAGATAACGCCGGATCGCTTCGCGCCCGGAACCGAGCTGGATTTTATCCACGCCGCCCATGATGCGCAGTTCGCCCGGATAACGGTCGAGCAGTTCGCCCGGGTGCGAACAGCCCATCACTTCGAAGGGGAAGAGACAGTTGATCCCCCCTTCCAGGAAATACGGCAGCAGCGGCCGCACATCTCCGTCGCAGTCGGTGTACCAGAGATCGATTCCGGCGGCGTCGAGTTTGCGGCGGATGCGCTTATAACGCGGCATCACCACGTCGCGGAAGAAATCGACCGATACGATCGGACCGTTCTTGAAACAGATGTCCTCCCAGCCCGCGGCGAAATCGAATTCAAAATGCGGCAGCACCCGGTCGAGAAAATCTTCGACCAGCACACAGCATGTCTCGACCATGTCCTCGACCATTTCTGGATAATCATACACCGCGTAGGCGAGCCCTTCGAACGTCAGCATGTTGCGGATCTGGCCGATCATCGAACCGCACCAGACGCCGAGCGGATAATCCCGTTCCGCCGGGTGCGCCTGCTTGAGCGCTTCGATGTCCGGCACACGGGCCGGGTCGTCCCTCCGGAAGCGTTCCTCCTTGCATTTTTTCCAGTCGTCGGGAGTGACGATGCTCGATTTGAGGTAGTGCGGAATCGAATCATGCTGATCGGCGGGCACTTCGGCGATCAAGCCGTCGCTGTTGCGGATGATGTTCACGCTGCCGCGCCGTTCGATGATCTTTTCTTCGAAGGGCGGCGACATCCAGACGTTGCCGTAGAGCGTGACGATCCGGTCGAAATTGAAGAAAAGATCCGCCTCGTCGTTGTTGCGGATGTGGTTTTCGACGAAGAGCGGCCACTGGGTGAAGTTCTCGTCCCAGTAACCGAACTCCATGTTGAAGCAGCGATCCACACTCTGAAAATGCATCTGACGCCGGAAACGTTCCCGCCCGCTCATCGTGCCCGGCCACGGCGGAAACAATGGTTTTATCGGCATGTTTTTTTCCTCCACATCTTGAATTGACGTTGTATATGGATTATTATACTTTGAAATCGGAATGCAGAGAATAGTTGAAAGTATCATCTCCATGTACGATTGTAATATAAGTGAAGATATTTCTTCTCCGTCGCCCGCGCATGACTGCTTCCGGGTGCATTTCGTCAATTACCGGTCACTGGAGGGGATCGAGCTTCCGGTGTGGGGACCGCGCCGGCTGAATGATTTTGAGCTGATTCTCGCGTTGCGCGGCGAATTTGAGTTTCTCTCCTGCGATACCGGTGAAATGGTGCGGCAGCACCCCGGAGAAGTTCTGACGATCCGTCCGGGGGAGTCGCACATCTACCGTCTGGAAGGCGATCCCGCCGGGGCGTTCTTCAGCTGTATCCATCTGGAACCGCCCGTCACGGCGGCGGGAAAACATGAGGCCGCTCCGCCGCCGCGGCTGGCGGCGTTTCCCGCGGAACTGGCGGTGGGGGAGTTGTTCCGGCGCGCGGACTGGCTGTTTCACCACCCCGGGAACCGGACGGAACTGCTGCTCTCCGAAGTGGGGAGGTTGATCTGGCTCTATCTATTTGAAGCGCCGCACGTCGTCAATCATGATGAACGGCTTGAGGCGATGCTCGATTTTCTGGAACGGAATCTCTCCACTCACCCGACCCGGCTTGATCTGGCGCGGAAATTTCATCTGACGCCGCAGCGGATCAACGCGATTTTCAAAGCCGAACTCGGTATGTCGCCCGGCGAATATGTTCACCGCGAACTTGCCGAGCGCGGTTATGCTCTGCTGCACGATGAACAGCTCAGCGTCAAGGAGGTTGCCGCCCGGCTCAATTTTTCGAGCGCGTTCTATTTTTCCCGGATCTTCCGCAAGGTGTTCGGCGTTCCGCCGTCGTCGGTTTAAGTTCAATCGCCCGCTTCCGTCCGCTTCCGTCCGCCCGCTTCCGTCCGCCCGCGCCCGGGCCGCCGCTGTCGCGGCGTGTCAACAGAATGCGCGCAACAGTTTTTCCGCCAGGCGCAACCCGTCCACCGCGGCGGACATGATTCCGCCCGCCGCGCCCGCGCCTTCACCTCCGAGCCAGAGTCCGGGCAGCGTCGAGGCGCCGTTTTCCGGATTGCGGAGGAACCGTACCGGACTTGAGACGCAGCTCTCCATGCCGATGAGCTTCCCGTAACGGAGAAAGCCCGGCGCCAGATGATCGAAGTGCCGCAGTGCCGCCCGGATTCCCGCAGCCACCTCTTCCGGCAGCAGCAGATCGAGCCGCCCCGGCACGATTCCGCAGCGGCAACTGGTCTGCTGCGGCGCCGTCAAGGTGTTCCGCCCGGCGAGAAACGCGGCGGCGTCCTGGGCGGGGAGCGTGTAATTCCCGCCGCCCGCGGTGAAGATTTTCTGTTCGAGTTCATCGAGAAGCGCGTAGTCACTCTCCACCGAACCGGCCGTCTCCGGCGCGAGCGTGACGATCAGGCAGCTGTTGCCGAATTCGCCCGCGCGGGCGTAATCACTCATGCCGTTGGTGAGCGAATGATTCTTCCACGCCGTGGCGTTGAGCACTTCGCCGCCCGGACACATGCAGAATGTACTCACTCCGGGGGTGCCGTTTCCGGGGCGTGACGTCATGTGATACTCCGCGGCGCCGAGCGCCGCCGGGCGCGGCGCGTTCCAGTGATATTGATGGCGGTCGATGAAGGATTGCGGGTGTTCGATCCGGCAGCCGAGCTGAAAGGGTTTTCGTTCCCAGCCGATTTCGCCGCCCCTGATCAATTGCCGGGTCAACATTCGCCCGCCGAGTCCGGCGGCGACCAATGTCGCCGGAGCTTCGAAGATCTCATTCGCGGCGGTGCGGACTCCGGTGCAGCGGCCGTTTTTTCGAACGATGTCGACGACTCCGCTCCCGAAGCGGAATTCTCCGCCGAGTTCCATGATCCTGCGCCGCAGCGCGACCGCGATCTTCCGCAGATGATCCGAACCGATGTGGGGGCGTTTGAGATAAGCGATCTCCGGCGGCGCCCCCATTTCAATGAAGGTTTTCAACACAAATGCCGCCAGCGGGTCGCGGGTTCCGGTATAAAGTTTTCCGTCGGAAAACGTTCCCGCACCGCCTTCGCCGATCAGAAGGTTGCTCTCCTCATTCAGAACCCGTTTGTCGAGAAACGTCAGATAGTCGGCGTAACGCTTCTGCGCATCGAATCCCCGGTCGAGCACCAGAGGTTTGCACCCTGCCATCGCCAGCGCCAGCGCGGCGAAAATCCCCGCGGGCCCCGTGCCGACGACGATGGGCGATTGAAGTTTTGAACCGTCCGGCAGTTCCGGTTCGGGCGGCGTGAGGATCGGGGCGAGCTTTTCCGGCGGAATAGATTTGATTCCCGGAAGTTCGTCGTCGACCGAGAGCAGTACAGTGTAGATCAACTGCGGCCGACCCCGGCGCGCATCAATGCTTTTGTTGAGGATCCGCCCGCCGTGCAGTTTCCGGAGCGGCACACCGAGCGCTCCGGCGGCACGGGATAAAACCTGCTCATCAATGTTGCCGGGAGCGCCTGCCGCGTCGATCTTGAAATTTTCAAGCAGTGTATACATGAAGGGCGGTCGGCACGAATCAGTCCATGCGTGCGGAGTTGGCTTTTTCCACAACCTGATTCTGCCGCGCGCGGATGCGCTGGAAAAATTCCCCCTTCGGCCCGCCGTCGGCGGGTTCGGATGCGGCAGGTTTTGCGGCGGATTGTTTCTCCTCCGGCGCCGCCTGCGGTTGCGGCCGTTCATCCTTCCAGTCGTCGAGATCGGGAATCGCCGGAATGAAGAACGCTCCGTCCCAGATGGAATGAAATTCCGTCATCAACGGTTCGCACGGTTCCTCAAGCTCCGGTCGCGTCCACGGGCGCTTGGCGAGTTTCGCCTCCTCCTCTTCCTGCTTCAACCGTTCCTCGCGGCGCTCGTTGATCGTCTTTTTCACTTCATCGGGCATCGGAGTGTCGCGGAAGAGCGATTGAATGTAGCGTGCCGCCTCCTCCGTGCTCTCTGCCTGGTAGGGGCTGACCAGAATCAGATGCGCCGCCGCCCGGCGTTCGACCGCGATCAAGCCCGGGTCGCGCCAGTGAAACCGGAACGGCGACAACGCGACGCAGAAGAAGAGAAACGTCGACAGAACCAGTCCAGTCAACGCTCCGAAGACGATTCCGCCGCCGACTTCGGCCCAGTAGGGATATTCGGGTTCTTCGGAGCGCGGCGTCTTGTTGCGTCCATTGAGCAGCCAGCAGATGATCGATTCAATCACGTAGATGATTCCGGCAAGCACCGCGACCGACAGCAGTGCCCGGTACGGCGCCAGGCTCGAAGGAAGCGTTTTCTCAAAGAGGAAGTACGTGATCGGCGCGAACCACACTCCAAGCAAAACCGCGACGAAAACATTCAAAAACAACTGCCAGCTCCGGGCAATTCCGCGCGGCCATCCGATCAGAGCGAAAACCACCGCGGCGACAATATAAATCCAGTTCCCCATTCTTCTTACTCTCCCTGCGTATTCGTCGTCGAATCAGCCAGAACGGCCCGTTCGACCTCATCGACGGAAACGATTCCTTCCGAAGCGAGGCGGAATCCCTCATAGGCAAGATAAGTGTTGCCGCGCGTTTCGTTCAAACCCTCCGGGCCGCAGAGGTCGAAAACCGCCGTCACCCCGAGAAATCCGGTTTCGCCGCAGTTGCGGCACCCGGCGGGAGCGCAAACCTTGTCGGTACGGAACCCCGCTTCGTTGAAATATTCCTGAATTTCCGGCGCCGGAGTCGCTTTCCTGCGGCATTTGCACAATTTGCGCAACCTGCGCTGAACGATCGCCAGCCGGAGCCGGGCCGCAAGTTCCTGACGGGAAACTCCCCAGCTTTCCAATTTCTGAACCGCGTCTTCAAGCGTCGGCGCGTCAATCGTGAAGATCAGCAGCATTTCCCGGGCCGCGTCGAATGCCGTCCGGGCGCTGCCTGCGTCTGCGAGCCGATCCAGTCCGAGAACTGTGGGCGACTCCTGAACCGCCGCCGTGGTCAGCATCGGGAAACTGTTGTTCTGCGCCTTTCCCGGTTCCCGGCGGACGATTCCCGGAAGCATGGCGTCGGCGGAGTCTTCAACGGTTATGACGTCGCGCATTTTCGTGTCGATCTCCGCGAGGAGCGCCCGGAATGTGGTGCTGCTGCCAGAATCCGGCGGCGCGGCAATCAGAATGACGCCCGCCGGAGCGGATAACGCGCCGTGAATGGTCTTTCGCGCATCGGCGGAAAATCCGCACGCGTCAAGCGACATCGGCGGTTCGGTTCCCTTGCGGTGGAGCAGAAGTTTTTCTCCGCCGAAGGTGGCGGTGGTCTCTGCCGTGAAATAACTTGCTGCACCGTCGCGGCGGATGGTGATCTTGCCGACCTGCGCTCTGCCGCTCTCCTGCGGATTCAGCGCGGCCATGATCTTGACCAGCAGAATTACCTCACCGGCCAGTTTCGCGTCGATTTCCCGGATCGGAACCCATTTCCCCTTCTGCCCGGCCTGAATGACGCAGATGCCGTTCGGTTTTGGTTCCATGACAAGATCGGTGAGATTTTTGTCGAGCAGTTCCGCCAGGATTTTACGGAGAGTATCGCGGGCGCGGCTGGTGGTGCGCGGATCGTCGCCGGTGACCGCGTCGCCGCGGCTGTCGAGCAGGCGAACCGGTCCGGTGCCGGACTTCGGAGGCGGTGCGGACGGAACGACCTTTTTCAATTTTCCGAAAATTCCGCCGAAGAGTTTCGCGATCAGCAGCCAGATCAGATCGAGAAATTGATATCCCCACATCACCAGCGCCATGACCGGACCGGCGAAGAGCGTCAGCAAATTCCAGTACGGTTTGAGGTATTTCGAACCGCGCCATTCATCGAATCCAGGCCCGAGAAACCGAACCAGAAAAAGCCCGGAGTAGAACCACAGCATGATCGGAATCAACAGCCAGATCCAGGTGTAACTCATAAATCGCATTCCTTTCTGCGCAAAATATACATATCCAATCTAATATGCCGCCATTTCCGTCATTTTTCAATTCGGAACAGCAAAAAATTTGCAAATCGTTGGCAGTTTCTCTTTTTTACTTCATCGCTCCACCAGCGACTTGCCGCCGGAGGGGGCGGGGGAACCGAGGGGACGCGGTGGGGATACGATGGCAAAGAATGGCTGGCGGGCGGGAATGGAAAAATAAGCGTTGCGGAACGGCCCGGGTCATTGTAAGTTGTTGAAAAATGTGCTATATTTATAAATTTTCGTCGATTTACGCATGGAGTGTTTTCTTTATGGATCTTTTCGGGATACGCAAATCCTTCAATCGTCGTAATTTCGTCGGCCACGGCGGCTACGCGGAGATCTGTCGGATCGCTTATCCGCTGGTGATCATGAGCGCCAGCAACAGCGTGATGCAGTTCGTCGACCGCAAGTTTCTTGCTTCCAATGCGACGCTGGACGTCGCCGCGTCGATGCCGGCGGGGATTCTCTATTTCACGATGTTCTCATTTTTCATGGCGACATGCAATTACACATCGGCGCTGGTCGCGCAATATCACGGCGCGAACGATCCGGTCAATCTGCTTCGTTCGGTCTGGGCGGGGCAGACGGTGGCGCTGATCGCCGGATTGCTCATCACGTTCGTGATTCCGCCGCTCGGGATTTTCTTCATCACGCACAGCGGGCATTCATCGGAATTGATCGCGCGCGAGATCGAATATTTCACCTCGCTTCTGCCGAGCGGAGTTTTCATCTGTATGGCGGCGCCGTATTTCGCCTTTTTTTCGGGGCAGGGACGAACGGTTCCGGTGGCGGTGATCAACATCTTCAGTTGTCTGCTCAACATCCTGCTCGATTACATCTTCATTTTCGGAAAATGCGGGCTGCCCGCCTACGGCATTTTCGGCGCCGGAATCGCGACATCGATCTGCTGCGCGATTGGAATGGTGTTGATCATGAGTTATTTTTATTTGCAGAACCAGCGGCGGATTCCGACCCGGAAACGGTGGGAGTTTCATCCGGAACGGATTATGAAGCTTTTCCGGTTCGGGGCGCCGGCGGGATTTCAGACTTTCTGCGACGTGGGGGCGTTCACTCTGGTGACGTTCCTGATCGGCCACGTCGGTGAGGCGGCGCTGGCGGCGAGCGTGATCGCGCTGTCGATCAACAACATCTTCTTCGTGCCGCTGATGGGATTGTCGGATTCGACCGCAATCGTGGTCGGGCAGTACATCGGCCGGCGGCGGCACGGCATCGCCGAACGCGCGGTTTACCGGGCGTGGCGACTGGCGGCGATTTATGCGCTCATCGGACTGGTGATCTATCTCGGATTCCCGACGATGCTGGCAAACATCTTCTACCCGCGGGACACGGCGGGGGGAGGCGTCGATTTCGCTCTGGTGACACGGATTTGCGCCGGCGTTCTGACTGCGGCGGCATTTTTCAATACGTGCGACTCGATCAAATATATTTTCATGGGGGCGATGCGCGGCGCCGGCGACACTCTGGCGGTTTTTCTGCTCAACTCCCTGACCGCGTGGCTGATTCTGGTGCCGGGAACAGTGCTGTTGACGGTCGGGATTCACGCGTCGATTTACGTGGTGTGGTCGTTCGTTGCCGGGGTGGGGTTTCTGGATGCGATGCTCTTTCTCTGGCGTTTCCAGTCGGGGAAGTGGCGCACCATCAAGCTGATCGACCGGACACCGAAAAAAACGGCGCATTCCGGCGAAGTTGTTGCGTAAAAATTGAATCCGGCCTTGAAAAACAGCGCCTTTCATGATAAATTAATCGATATTAATCGTGAAAAGCTATGGACTAACCGAATGGAGAAAACATCATGTCCGGTCACAGCAAATGGGCTAATATCAAGCATAAGAAGGAAGCCGCCGACAAAGTAAAGGGCAAAGCCTTCTCCCGTATCGCCAAGGAGATCATGGTCGCCGCCAAGATGGGAGGCGCCGATCCGGATGCGAATCCGCGGCTGCGTTCTGCGCTCGCCGCCGCCAAGGCCGTGAACATGCCCAATGCCAATATCGACCGCGCGATCAAGAAGGGGTGCGGCGAACTTGGCGATGCGGTGTTCGAAGAGATCGTCTACGAGGGCTACGCCGCAGGCGGCGTCGCCGTGATCGTCGAGTGTCTGACCGACAACCGCAACCGTTCGATCAGCGATGTCCGGATGGTGTTCGACCGCAACAACGGCAATATGGCCGGTTCCGGCGCGGTCGCGCGGATGTTCAAGCGTCAGGCGCATTTCGTGATCTCCGGCGAATGGGCAGACGAAGAGAAACTCATGGATCTCGTGCTTGAAGCCGGAGCCAATGATCTCATCGTCGAAGACGGCGTCGCAGAAATCTGGGCCGATCCGGAATTCTTCGAACCATTGCTGAAGGTCTTTGAGGAGAAGGGCATTCCCACCGACGAAGCCGAAGTCGTCCGCCGTCCGGAAATGGTGACCAACATCACCGACGCGGCGATCGCCCGGCAGGTGCTGCGGCTGGTCGAGCGGATGGAGGATCTTGACGATGTCCAGTCCGTGACCGCCAACTACGAGATCGACGATTCGATCGCCGATCAGCTTGAAGAAGAGTAAGATCATTCCTCCGGCTCCAGTCGCGCAATGCGGTTGATTGCCGGTGATGAAACGACGGGTCGTTCCGGGGAAATGCCGGGGCGGCCCGTTTGATTTTTCATTACGGAAAAAGTATTGACGAGACACGAAAAAAGCGCCCGCTTCCAGCGATTGCGGAAGGCGGGCGCTTTTCTTATGGAAGGCGAAAATTCGGTTATTTTCCGCTCTTGACGAAGTCGATCACTTCGTCGGCGTAACAGAACGCCATACCGGTGACGCTGTCGGCGCAGCCGTAATAGAGCGTAATCCGGCCGCTGGGAGCGTCGCAGAGTGCGGCGCACGGGAAGGTGACGTTGGGCACGTCGCCGACACACTCGTAGATTTCCCGCGGGGCGATGAGGTAACTCTTCGACCGGGCGATGACCTTCCACGGTTCATCGAGGTCGAGCAGCGCCGCGCCGAAGCTGTAGACAAAACCGTTGCAGCTGGTGAGCACGCCGTGATAAAAGAGCAGCCATCCCTCGCTGGTTTCGATCGGAATCGGACCGGCGCCGATCTTGGTGGCCTGCCAGCCGTCGGTGGAACTCATGACGTGACGATGATATCCCCAGTGATGCATGTCGGGGCTTTCGCAGTAGAAGATGTCGCCGAACGGAGTGTGACCGTTGTCGCTAGGGCGGTTAAGCATCGCGTATTTGCCGTTGATCCGGCGCGGGAAGAGCACGCCGTTGCGGTTGAAGGGCGGGAATGCGCTCGGAAGCTGGTGGAACTCCTTGAAGTCATGCGTGTAACCAATTCCGATGGTCGGTCCGTTCATGCAGTTGCACCAGATCACGTAGTAACGATCCTCCAGCCAGACGACGCGCGGGTCGTATCCCTGGGTGAAACTGCCGGCGGAAGGGCACTCCGCGATGAAGTTGATCGGTTCCGGCGTGAGTTCCCAGTGGATGCCGTCTTTGCTGAATCCGGCGTGCAGCTGCATGTAGCGGCGGCGGTCGTCGGCCCGGAACACACCGGCAAATCCGTCCTTGTACGGGACGACGGCGCTGTTGAAGACGCTGTTGGAGGTCGGGGTCGCGTCGCGCGTAATGACCGGGTTGTTGCTGTAACGCCAGACGGTTTCGCGGCAGCCGGCGGGGCGTTCCTGCCAGGGGATGTTCGGCAGTGCCGAACCGATGATTTTTACGGACATTTTCAGGAATTCCTTCGTTACGTGAAATCAAATTATCTATATTGTTTTGCAATTGTCATATACAAACCTAGCACGTTTTTTGTTTTTTTCAATTCGAACCCGGCCAAAAACCGGGGATTTCAATCGCGTACCGAAAACCGCAGCCGATCTCGCCGTGCAGGCGAATCCCCGCACGGAAGACGGTGACGCGGAAAATATTTTAAAAAAATAGCAACGCGATATTGAATTTTTATAGGCTTGCTATATTTTAGTCATTAAGAAGAAAATTCATGACAGCGGAAACAGGGGAAATGAATCGTCGTCCGATCAATAAAACCGCGCAGGTTCGGGAATCGATTTATCGTGACATTTCGATCGGGAATTTTGCCCGGGGCAGCATGCTGCCCTCGGAGCGGGTGCTGGCCTCAAGTTATCAGGTCAGCCACATGACGCTGCGCAAGGCGTTGCAGGAATTGACGGACGCGGGGTTGCTCGAATCGATTGCCGGAGTCGGGACCTTCGTGCGCGCGGAGATTCCGGAAACGTTGCTGCGCCGTCAGCTCGGAGTGGTGATTCCCGCGTGGTCCGCGCCGGAGAACAATGATTTCCGGCAGATGATCACCGAGGTGGCGGTCAAGGCGAACTGGTTGGTTCGGATTGTCTATGCCCAGAGCTGGGATGACCGGAGCATTCTGAATTTGTGGCAGAATTCCGATGCGCTGCTGATCTCTCCGGTCGAGGCGCTGGACGAATTGCCGCCGGGATTGTTTGAAAAAATTCTTTTGGGGCGGAAACCGGTTCTCTTGAGCGATGACGTGAGCGATGAACGTCTCCCGCTGGATACGGTGACGACCCGCTTCGAACCGGCGCTCGCGCAGCTTGCGGAGCGTCTTGCGGGGCGCGGATATACCCGGATTGTTCAGGTTGAACAGATCGTCCGGCAGCCGGACGGCGGACGGCTGCTCTACAATCCGGACGTTTCGGACATCTGCCGGAAACTCCACTTGCTCCGCCCGGAAATGGAACTCGATCAGCAGTCGCTTTTTCTGGAAATTCCGCCGTTTGAACCGCCGTACGGCAGTTTCCGCGACCGGATCGTCGAACTGGGGCGGGCTCTGGAACATTGCCTGCTGGTGGTGCCGATCGGATATTACTGGGGCGTCATGGCCGGACTGAACCGGAGTCGCCGGAAAGTGCCGGAGGATGTCGCCGTGCTTGCCGTCGGCGATCGGCGGGAGGCGGAGTTCTACCGGCCGCGTCCGGCGTTGCTTCAGCAGCCGCGTCGGGAATACGTCCGACACTATTTTGAGCTGCTTCGCACCAGATGCGAACAGCCGGATCTTGCGCCGCGTCGCATCCCGGTGGACGCAAGACTGGAATGTGGAGAAACCTTATGATGGATCCTGGTGTTTGCGATATGTCGGTGCCGAACAACAACAAACTGGAAGGAGTGATCTCATGGACAAGCAATTCGGAAAACATTCGCACGGTCGCCGTCAATTTACGTTGATTGAACTTCTTGTCGTAATTGCGATCATTGCGATTCTCGCTTCGATGCTGCTGCCGGCGCTCAGTCAGGCGCGGGAGCGGGCGAAGTCCATTTCGTGTGTCAGCAACCTCAGTCAGGTTGTCAAGGGACATTTGTTTTATGCCGGTGATTACGAGGAATGGATCAGTACCCATGACAATGTGCGGCCGCTTGGCTTCGTCTGGGTGAATTTGATGACGGAATTGACCGATTATCTGCCCCGCAGTGTCGCGTATTGTCCGGCGCGGCAGCCACGTACGTCTGTAAGTAATTGGAATTACACCACCTATGGGATTTATCGTTTTGACCTTGCTTCCGGATATTATCAGGAGATGATTCCGACCCAGGGAAATTTCATGGCGATGAACGGCGACTCGGTTTATTATTCGTTGCGCAAGATGCTTGCGCCGGGGGTGACGCCGATGTTCTGCGACACGGAAAGTTACGGTGGCAGTCGCATCGGACAGGGGTTCTGGACATTCAATCCCCGTGCGGCGGTGGAGAATGCCGCGGCGAGTTTGAATCACGGCGCCACCGGAAATATCGGTTATATGGATGGGCACGTCGGCAGTTCTTCGCTCAATGATTTCTGGGTGGCCGGTTTCACGAAGCTGGTGGTGCGAAGTTCGCTGGTGGTGCGCTGAAACGCGACGGATCGTGATGTTTGATGATCTTTGAATGGAAAGGATTCCCATGTCGTTTCTGATGCGGAAAAGAAGTTGGATGGCCGTGTTGCTGATTCTGGGGGGGATCCTCGGTGCTGCGGAAGCGGAATTTGCCGTGGTTCCCGCGGCGCCCGCGGCGGCGTTTCTCACCGGGGAGGCGCTGCGTTTCGACTGCCGGGCTGAACAGCGCCCGGAACGTTACCATGTGGAGGAGTGGCGCGGCAGGACGGTCATCGCCGAAAGTGAATGGCCGGCGGACGGGACGCTGACGCTTGCTCCGCTGCCGGAGGGGTATTATGCATTGATCCCCGCCGGGAACGAATTTTCCGGGCGTCGGACATTTGCCGTCGTACCCGATCCGGGAAAACGGCAGCGCAATCCGGTGATGGTTTATGCGCTCGATTCGGCGCAGAACTGGCTGGCGTCGCCGGGCAGCAGACGAAACAATCCGCGCGCACCGGAAAATCCGCTTGAAGTGATGTCGGAGGCCGCTTACCGTTCCGGAACGTCGATGGTGCGCGAACGGCTGGCCTGGGGCGGCAGCGAAGCGCGTCCGGGTGAATATTCATGGGGGAATTTCGGCGTGAGCGTCGATCTGCTTGCGGCGCGGGGTGTCGCGGTGTGCGTGACATTTCACGATGCCCCCGAATGGGCGCGCGTCGGAAATAAGAAACTGCCCGGCGCTCCCGATGCGGTTTACCGGTTCTGCCGCAAACTTGCCGAAACCTTTCACGGGAAAGTGCAAACGTGGGAGTTCTGGAATGAACAGGACATCGGTTTCGCTTCGGAACCTGCATGGGAATACGCCGCGATGCTGAAAGCGGCGTTTCTGGGATTCCGGGCGGGAGACCCGCAATTGCCGGTTGCGATCGGCGGCCCGGCGGTATTGCCGCTGACGCCGTACAACGATGTGGTCATGGAGAACGGCGCCGCCGAATATTTTGATTTGTTCAACATTCACAGTTATCAACCGCTGTTCAACCGCGAGAAGAGCGTGGGCAACGTGTGCGCCTTTATGGAACGTCACCGGATCGGCGCCGCTCCGATCTGGGTGACCGAGGACGGCAGCCGCGTCGAGGGGCTCGCCCGGGCGGAGGGAATGATGCCGGGCGTGAAGGCGCATTCACCGGAACAGGAACTGCTTGTTGCGGAATTTCTGCCGAAGGCGATGCTGGAACATCAATTGCAGGGGATTGCGCGGAATTTCTTCTTCGTACTCTCCCCCTACAATGAGAATTCCGGTTCGAAAGACTGGGGACTGCTGCGGCGCGATTTCACGGTGAAGCCCGGGTTCGCCGCGTTTGCGGTGCTTGCCGACCGGCTCGGCAATGCGAAAATGCTTGGAGCGCTGGATGCGCCGGAAGGGATTCGCGCGCTGCTCTTCGAGAATCCGGACGGCAGCCAGACGGTGGTGTACTGGACACGTTCGGCACTGGATGAGGAGGGGTTCCGTCCGGATCTGAAACTTGATGATTTTCTGGAAAAGGAATGGGTGCTGCCGCTGCCGGGCGGCGTGGAGGAATGCCGGGCATACGATGTCTTCGGAACGCCGATTCCGCTTCCATTCAGGGATGGCAATCTGACGCTTCCTGCGAACCGTTTTCCCGCCTATCTTGTCGGTGTGTCCGGATTGCATCCGGCGCAGGCCGCCGTGGCTCCGCCCGACGCGACTTCATTGCCGCAACCGGGGCCGGGTGCTCAGATCGTGCTGCGGGCGCTGCTTTCGGAATCGTTTGTCGTGAACGGCAAGGAGAGCGCCGATCCCGGGCGGGACGGCGGGAGGTTGATGCTGCAGGTCTGGAACTTTTCCGATGCGGCGCAGACAGTTTCTCTTCAGAGCCGCGGCGGTCTGGTCGACGGATTGCCCGATTCTGTTGCGGTCGAACCGGAACAATGCGTGGAGCTGCCGCTTCGATTCCGCTTCGATCCGTCCGTTCCGACACCGGAGACGCGGTTGTGTTTCACGGGGAGCTGCGGCGGCGAGTCGGTTTCTCCGGTGGAGATTCCGATCAAATCCGCGCAGCTGGCCGCCGAACTCTGCCGCCGGATGCCGCTGACGGGGATGATGGATCCGGGCGGCTGGAAGGAGAACTCCTCGGGCTCGATTTCCATCGATTATGACGCGGCCGAGGGGGGCGTTCGTTTCCACACCGAATTCCCGCCGCTGGTCGACCGCTGGAGTTATCCGGAATATGTTCTGCAGCTGCCGCAGGAGTCGCTGGAAAACGCCTACGGATTGTCATTTGAGGTGAAGATGCTCCCCGCCGGGAAATCGGCCATCACCCAGATGCTGGTGATGGCTTCGCACCGAACCGGGAAAACCGTCTTTCTGCCGGTGCTGGAACCGACGTCGCAATGGGAGTCGCGCGTGGTGGTGTTCGATCCGGGAAGCGTGAAGCCGGAGGAGATCGAAATGCTGCGGTTCGGATTGAATTCCCGGGTGGACGAGATCACCTTTCTGCTCCGGAACGTGGAAGTGCTCTACCGTTGACGGAGAATTTTTTCGAGAGGGAAATTTGAATTTTCCCGGAAACGGTCATACAATAAAAAAGCATGAACAGGATCAGATTTTGTTTGAATTGGGCATCTGCCGGATGAAGAAATCAACCGGGAATAAAGTTGGAAGTGTCCGTGACGGCATCCTGCGTGAGATCGCCAGCGGCAATTATGTGCGCGGCGCCGCGCTGCCGCCGGAACGGGAACTGGCCGAGCTTTTCGGGGTCAGTTACATGACGTTGCGCAAGGCGGTCGGCTCGCTGGTGGAGGAGGGTGTGCTCGAACGGGTCGCCCGTGCCGGCACCTTCGTGCGCAGCGAGGCGCCGGAGGAGACGGTGCGCAAACTGGTCGGCGTGGTCGTTTCCGAGGAGGCCGCTTCGGAGGAACTTGATTTCATCATGTGCATGGCGGAGGCGGCGCGTCGGGCGAATCGTCTGGTGCGGTTCGCCTATACGACCAGCTGGGAAGACCGGGCGATCATCGATCTCTGGCGGAATTCGGATGCACTGGTATGTGAATCGCGGCTGCGCTTCGGAGAAATGAGTCCTGAATTGCGGGAGAAATTTCTTCACGGCGGAAAACCGGTGATTCTGACCGGAAGCTCGTCGCGTTTCGACGGATTCGACAGCGTGTTCACGTCGCCGGATGACGGAGTGGCTCAATTGTGTGCCGCTGTTCACGCGCAGGGGCACCGCCGGATTGCCGTGATGAACGAGTTCACGCCGTCGGATGAGGGCGGCCGCGAATGGCGGAGTCATGAGTCCGTGTTGGAGGCGGTGATCGCGGAATTCCGGAGCGGTTATCCGGATGTGACGCTCGATGCGGACTCCTTTCTGCTGGCGATTCCATGCTTTGAGTCGCCGCTGCGAAGCGTGCGGGAGCACATTCTGGACTCGGCGGGGAATTTTCCGCATACGTTGCTGATCTGTCCCCTGCATTTCTACTGGTGCGTGATTGCGGGGTTGCCCGATGCCGGGCTGCGCATACCGGATGATGTTTCTATATTGTGTGTCGGCGACTGGCAGGAGGCGGAATTTTATCAGCCGCGTCCGGCCACGCTGTCGTTGCCGCTGCGGGAACACGCGCATCAGGTGATGGAGTTCATCCGGTTGCGGGAGGAGAACCCGTTCGCCCCGCCCCGGAGATGTACCTTCCATGCCCGGTTCGCCGCCGGCGAAACGCTTTCTCCTCCGGATCGGATCGGTCGGTGAAAAATCCCGGGCGGGAACGACGGGATTTGAGCACTTACGGATGATCGTGTTCGCCTGCGTAATGGCTGAGCCATTCGGAGATGAAGTGTTTGTTCTCCCGTTCGGAACCGTCGCCGATGGTGCCGGCAAAAGTGTGGGACGCGGCATGACCGTCGACGAAAAGGTAGTTGGCGCGACCGCCGTGCCGGGAAGAATCGATCCGGCTTCGCCAGAGATCCGGTTCGCTCATTCCGGGGTAGCACTGATGTGCGACCGGGTTGTGGTCGTCGTCGAAGCCGCGTTCGGAAAGCACGATCCGGTCGGAACTCCTCAGGGTTGAAATCGGCCGTCCGAATGTCAGCATCGCGTTGACCATGTAGCTCTGGATGTCGTTGTCGTCGTCATAGGCGTGATCGGCACGGCATCGGAGATATGCCAGGCTGTAATTGTAATTTTCGAGCAGCGGCGTGAACCATTGCGGTTCTCCGGGGAGTTCGACGGGGTGTTCGAAGGTGCCGTCGTGAACGACGGGGAAGCGGTCGTTGAAATCCAATGCGTAACCATGAAGGGAAAGGCCGGCTTGTTTGAGATGATTGAGACATTCGATGGCGTGGGCGCGTTCGCGGGCGCGGTTGAGTGCGGGCAGCAGCATGCCGGCGAGGATGGCGATGATCGCGATTACGACGAGAAGTTCGACGAGCGTGAAGTGATGTCGGCGGAATTGCGCCGGCGCATGCAATACAATGGAATTGAATGAAATACATTTCATGATAAAAGTGCCTTCTGAAAATGAAAACAGGATGATATACTCCGTGTCCGGACGGCGTGAAGATAGATTCCGTTCCAGTCCGGCGACGGTTGAATTGATTCTGCTGTGAAAATTTTCAGCAAAGCGGCGGTGCGCGCGGTAAGGGAAGGGCGGCGGAAAACGCGCCGGAAACGGAAATTTGTACAGGACGCCCGGGAGCCGTCGGCGGATTTTCCGCATCTTCGCAGGTCGTTTCCGGCAGGAAGAGCAGCGAAAGTCCGGCGCAGACCGGACAGAAGAGTCCGGCGGCGTGAAATGCGCTGTCATGACGGTCGCCCGGAGGATTTTCCCATTGTGCGGCGGTCGGATTTCCGGTTCGGCTTCCGCCGTCGTCGGCGCAGTGGAACAGGGGGTGCGCAAGGATTCCGGCAAACAGAAGTGTTGCCAGAAAAAGAGAGTTCCACTGTTTCAAATGTCTGACGCGCATCCGTCCGGTTCCGGGCGAGGGTGTGCTGTTACAAAATATTTTCGTAATATAAGCGCATTTTTATGGAATGTCAAATGTATTTCCCTCATTCCGGCATGTTCGGGCGCGTGAATTCCGGCGTGCCGTCGGCGTCTGCCGTCTGCGTCGTTTCCCGGATGCGGAGTCTCTGCAGAGCGGAGCGCCGTTTTTCCTCGGTGTATTCGATGCCGCCTGCCGCAGTCAGCTGGGAAATCATCCGGCGGAAGTGACCGTTCTGCGGTCTGACGCCGAGGCGGGCTGCGAGTTCCTTTCTGGAGAGCGGTCCGGAGGTGCGCAAAATGGCGCCGATGCGTTCTTCCAGCTGAATTTTTGCATGAGCCTTTGCATGAGCCTTTTGAAAATCCGGCGCCGTACCGACGCTGTCGCGTTCATTGAAATGGTACGGGATGCGGATGTCTTTGACCGTCGGGTCGTGTCTCAGGCATCGTTCGAGCAGTTCGACTGCGCTGCGGCAGATCGCCTTGCGGTCGATGGCGAGGGTGGTCAGGGGCGGCGTTAAATATTGAGAGATGTCCTCCATCTCCCAGCCGACCCAGGAAAGCTCCTCCGGGATACGTATGTCGAGGAGGCGCAATGCCCTGTCCACTCGAAGAGTACGCATTTCGTTGGATGTGATGAGCGCCGTCGTCTTCTGTTTCAGTAGTCCGGCGATGAGTACGGAAAGTTCTTCAACGGAATGTCGTTCGCAGTTGAAGACGCAGAACTGCGCCGGATTGGCGACGCCGCGGCGGGCCATCGCCGCAATGAATCCCTGGCTGCGCCGGGACATGTTCTGCTCTTCATGTTCGCGTGATTCGAAATGAAGCTGTACGATTCTGCGATGGCCGCGGTTCCAGAGATATTCGACGAGTTCCTCCATGGAGCGGTCGCCGTCCAGCGAGACGGAGTAACAATTGATGGTATGATCTGAAACGCTGTTGATTCTGATGAGCGGAGCCGGAAGCAGGTCGCCCCAGCGTCGGCCGAGTTCCGCATCCCACCCGAGGGTGATGCCGCCGTCGACCCAGCGTTCGTTGAGCAATCCGAGATCGTCGTCGGGGATGAGTTCCTGGCGCATGTTGTGCCGGATGAGTTCCCGGGTAAGTTCGGTGAGCATGTTGCCGATGAAGCCCTCGAACGGACAACGGCCGAATGGCACCACCACTGCGATGTTCTTGCGCGCGGAGCCGTGTGCGGATGAAAGGTGATAGCCCAGATCCCGGGCGGCGCGGAT
>CALXNS010000037.1 GCA_944389815.1 uncultured Victivallis sp.
TCCGGACAGGGGTTTCCGCCGTATCGCGGGAATGGCCGGTTCGGGGGGACGCGAAAACTCAATTCAACGCCTTTCCTCTTCCGCTTCGGGGAGGGGGGCGTTTTTTTGTCAATGCCATTCGATGTGCAGATTCCCGTTTTCAACTTTTCCAATTACCGTGAAATTTTCGGTGTGATGGAAACAATTGCCACTGCCGGCAAAAAATCAGGAGGCAAACCAGCAGCAAAACTGAAAATATGCTGCCGCAAATTTTCATCGCTTCCTTATTCTTGTTTTTAAAGAGCTCTATTACATCAAAAAGCAAAAATGGCAAAAGCAATGACACCAGTATAATAATCCATCCTGCCAATGGCGAATCAATCCCGACAGTGAACCCAAGAATTAAACCGATGATCCAGATTGCAACACCTACGCACCCATAGGCTTGCAGTTTCATTTCCTGAACTGTAGCTTGTCTCGGCATTACAGATAAAAAGTGTCTGTTGCCATGTTGAATTCCTTTCTGTGTGTCCATGCCGACTTCGGCTCGGAATCGACCAGGGAGTGTGAAGCACAGCGGAAGCGGGGAGTGGGTCGACCCATGACTGTGGGTTATTTCACACCGCAATGAAAATTTCCTCTGAAGCATTTATGTCGGAAGGCGCAGTCGGCACTCGGCAGAGGATCGGAGAACTGACCTTCTATAGTCTGTGACTTTAACGAGTTCGCCGACGCGCTGCTGGCGCTTTTTCCGGAAAAATGACGCCGGATGGAATTGAAAACATTTCCGTTTTGTGATATTTTGTGTCACCCGCGAAACCGGGATCATGAAACGGAATTTTTCATTTAAGGAGCCGGTCAATGAAACAATTTGATACGACGTGGCGTTTCGGAGCGAATTTTTATCCGTCGAGCGCGATCAATCAGCTGGAAATGTGGCAGAGCGACACCTTCGACCTGCCGCGGATCGAACGGGAACTGCAATGGGCCGCCGGAATCGGCATGTCGCTCATGCGTGTTTATTTGCATGATCTTCTCTACGTGCAGGATGCGGCCGGGTTCCTCAACCGGATGGATCAATATCTCGCCGCCGCCGACCGGAACGGGATCAAGACGATGTTCGTCTTTTTCGACGACTGCTGGCGGAGCGAATTTGCGCTCGGCAAACAGCCCGACCCGATTCCCTTCACCCACAACTCCGGCTGGATTCAGTCGCCTGGCAGCCGCGTCGCGGACGATCCGTCGCAGTGGGGACGGCTTGAAACCTACGTCAAGGCGGTTTTGAAGCGTTTCGGCGACGATCCGCGGGTGTTGTTGTGGGATCTCTACAACGAACCCGGCAACGGCAGTGCGGGCGACCATGTCACTCAGAGCGGTATGCGCGGCGAACTTTCACTGCCGCTGCTCAAGGCGGTGTTCGAATGGGCGGCGGACGCGGCGCCGTCCCAGCCGGTTACGGTGGGGGCGTGGCGGTTTGCCCCGGACTTCGACCAGCTCAACGATTTCATTTTCGCGCATTCGGAGGTGGTGAGCTTCCATTGTTACGAGAATCCCGCGGCGACGGAGGAGCGCATCAAATTGGTCGAGTCGCGTGCGGCGGGCCGTCCGATCGTCTGCTCGGAATATATGGCGCGCCCGACGGGGAGCACCTTCGCCGGATGTCTGCCGCTTTTCCGCAAACACAACATTTCCGCGATCAACTGGGGTCTGGTCAGCGGCAAGACCCAGACGATCTACCCGTGGGGGTGGGACGAATCGAAAGGCGTTCCGCCGCAGTGGTTCCACGATGTGTTCAATGCGGACGGAACGCTGCTTTATCCGGAGGAGAAGCTGGTCTTCGACGCGGTTATGCGTTGACGACCTCAACCCCGGCAGGAGCGTCGATTGCGACGCTCCCCGCGGCATCGGCGCGGACCTTGACCGCGCCGAATGCCGTCGGCACGGAGCCTTCGACGAATTCCAGATCGCAGAGTTCGGGTTTGACGGCGATTTTCCGTCCGCCCGGAGCGAGGAACTTCACCCCGAGAACCCGTTCGCTCAGGAACGGCGTCGGCCCGGCGGCCCAGCCGTGGCAGAGGCTGTGACGCAGCCCCTTGTAACAATATTTCCCGAAGTCGGCGTGAAGATCGTCTTTGCCCGGAACCGGCAGTTCGGAGATCGGCGAGGTGTTTTTGAGCCAGTCCAGATCGAAATCCTCCCAGAAGGTGGTCGCGCCGTAATCGAGCATGCCGCCCCAGAAACGGCGGATCAGTTCAAGCGCGTTCGCGGTCGGCTGCGCAAGAAGCATGTAATACCCGTAGAATGTGCTCACATTGCGATACGGATCGCGCAGCAGCACGTCGGAACGGTCGACGATTCCGCTCAAGGTCAACATGGCGGCGGCGGCTTTGCTGTCGCCGCAGTCGGGGATGTGGGTTGCCATGCGGCGGTGAAGTTCGCGCGCGGCGCTTGAATCGACGCCGCATGCGTCGAGAAGTTCGGCGCCGCAGCCGAAGGCGCGCCGGAGCAGCCCCTGAAGGCCGGCATGCATGGCGACAGGGTTGTCGTTGTTCGGCCAGTCGAGGAAGCGGCGCGGGGGAATTTCTTCAGAACCGTCTTCACGGACGTAGGTTGCGAGTTGTTCGAGCAGGCCTGAAAGATATTGCTGCTGACTCTTCAGATATTCGAGATCGCCGCGATGCAGATAATATTCGTATTGATTGACGACCCACCAGATCGAGTAACTGGTGATATTGTTCATGAGCTGCGGCAGCGGCGTGTGGTTGCGGACGAAATCCAGGCTGGCCGGGATCAGCGAAACGTCTTCGAAGACCGACAGAATTCCGCAGATCTCCGGGTGAAGGTCGCCCATCCAGACGAGGCGGTCGCGTTTGACGCCGTCGTAAATGTAGTCCTGCATGTTCATTTGCAGCGTGTAGGCGCCGGTCTGCCACACCGCGTTGAGCCGTTCGTCGGAGGAGTGGAAACTTCCGGTGCGCTTCAGATCGCGATAGAGGGCGACGGCGACGACGTTGATGAGCTGAAGTTCGCCTTCGAGCGCGTCGATCCGGACGAAGCGGAAGGCGGTGTTGCCGTATTCAAGCATGCCCATGGCGGGCACGAGCAGTTCCGTATCGTGGATCGCGTGATCCTGATTGGGCGTGCCCATCGCTTCGCTGGCGGATTCGCCGAACCGGAGCCGGATGCGGCCGCCGCCGTACATGTTGACGATGCGGATGCCGCCGTGCAGTTCGATCCCAAAATCGAGCAGCAGCATGCCGCCGGGCTGGAGCGTGCAGCACGGGATGGTTCCGGCGATGACCGGCTGGATGGCCGGATTGCCGGGAATGCGTTCCGCATGGAGTGCCTTTTCCGAAGCGAGGACGCGGCTGACCGGCAGATATTCCCGGATGCGTTTGTCCGGAATGGCGTTTTTATAGAGCGACATGAAAATTCCTTTCCTTGACCGTCTTGATGGAGCGTGTTTTATTTAATAATACCATGTTTTTCCGAAAAAACCTTGACAATCCGCTCACAAAAAGGTATATTCCGCTGAAAGATCAGAGAACAGGGGAGATGGGAGGCGTCATGATCGATGTTGAGGCGGAGCCGATCCGATTCATCCCGCGCGCGGAATTTTTCGACGGGAATCGGGCGGTGACGTTGCAGATGTGCGAATATGCCGGCGGGGAGGATTGCTTTCATTACCACGAATTCCACGAACTTGTGCTGGTGCTCGACGGGAGCGGGCTGCATGTGACGCGGGAACGGGAGTATCCGATCTTCCCCGGAGATGTGTTTCTGATCCGCCCGCCGCAGGTGCACGCATACCGGAACCTCCGGCAGTTGAGCATTGTCAATATTCTCTATCTGCCGGAACAGTTCGAGAAGGAACTGGAAATGCTCAAGCCGCTGCTCGGGTTTTACGCGGTGTTCGAGAGCGATCCCCGGCTGGCGGCGAAACCGCGTTACGCGGGCCGGCTGACGTTGACCGGGGAGAATTTCGCAGCGGCGCGTGAACTGGTGAGGCGAATGTTGCGTGAAGAACAGCGCCGGACGCCGGGATGGGAGTATATGACGCGGTTGTTGTTCCAGGAGTTGCTGCTGCTGATCTGCCGGAGTTTTTCGAACCGGGAGAGCATCCGCTCGGAGGCGAATGTGAAGATCAGCCGTGCGCTGCGTTTTCTGGAGGAGAATTATGCGCGTCGCGTCACGCTCGGTGAGGTGGCGAAGTTCTGCAACTGTTCGGTGCCGTCGCTGACGCGCCTCTTCCGGGAGGCGCTGGGAGCGGGGCCGATCGGGACGCTTAATTCTCTCCGGCTCGACAAGGCGGCGGAACTGCTGCGCAACAGCGAACTGTCGATTACGGTGATTGCCGCGAAGACCGGCTTCTGCGACAGCAATTATCTTACGAAGTGTTTCAAGCGGCGGTTCCATCTCTCTCCCCGGGCGTACCGCCGGGCGGAACAATGAAAAATTTTTATGAATATTATCGATTCCGCATTGGTAAAAGCGGCAAAATGCTTTTATATTGCAACGAGAGGATGGATTCCATGTTCCTGAGAAGAAGATTCACAATCAAGCGAAGAAGGGAAGTTGAGACGATGAAGAAAAAGCATATTCTCGCCTCGTGGATGGCAGTCGCGTTGTTCGGCGCAGGGATCGGCGTAAATGCTGCGGAAGATGCGCGGCAGCTTCAGGAGGAACAGCTCTTCCGCACCACGACCGGCCAGGTCGATCTCGGGGGAAGTTGTCTTTATTATTCCGATATGCATGAACTGGGCGCCAAAGCCGAGTCGATGGGCGAATTCATCTGCATGGCACTGGCAGACAGTGATGAATCCAGTCAGGAGGCGCTGCACGCCGCCCGAATCATTTTCGAAACGCTCAATCTCAAGGCACTTCAGGCGATGGCCTACAGTTCGCGCAGTGTCGACGGCGTGGTCGTCAACAAAAGCTACACGTTGTTCAATCAGGCGGATCCGAAGGGGTTGCTCTTTTCGCTTTCGCCGTGGGAAAACCGGCCATTGACCGGGCGTTCGATGATTCTGCCCGAAGCGCGATTGGCACTCGGCGGTTATCTGCAGCCCGCCGTGCTCTGGAAGGAGTTTTCGAATCTGGCGGTCAAAATGCCGATGGCTGAGGCGCGCGACCTGCCGGCGCAGGCCGACGCGATGGTGCTGGCGGGCGCGGGGGTGCCGCTCGACGATCTGCTTGCCACGCTGGAAGGGGAATATTTCCTGATGGTGACCGAAGAGCTGCAGATGAACGGCGATCTTCAGATCCCCGATTTTCAAATCATGGTAATTTTGCCTGACCGGAACGGCGTGTTGCGGCAGTTGATCGAAAAGAAAGGTGAGGGCTTCCTCCAGAAGAGTCCCGACGGGTATAAAGTCATGATGCCGATGGCGCCGGGAATGTCTCCGGAGATCATTCTTGAAGAGGGGCGCGTCGTGCTGGTTTCCAGCCGGAAGATCTGGGATGCCGCGAAAGCGGGCGCCAACATGGAAAATCATCCGGAATTCGGCGCGTATTTCCGCGATATGCCCGCGGACGGACAGGCGTTCGCGTACGTGAACATCTCCGAAACTTTGGCTGGTTTTGTTTCTGCCGCGTTTGATAACCATGTGGATTTCGAAGAGCTTCTCGACGGAAAACTTCCGGTCGTCTACGCGGTGAGCCGCAGCGAGGGGAACGGCAAGCAGCTCGTTTGCCGGTCGAATTATTCGATCAACGAGCTGCAGACCACGATTCCGCTGACGATTTACAGCGGAATACTGTTGCCGGCATTGAATCAGGCGCGTGAGCGGGCACGCTCGATTTCCTGCGTAAGCAACTTGAAACAGATCGGGCTCGGACTGATAATGTATGCCTCCGACAATGGCGATCAGTTCCCGGCGGAACCGGGCGAGGCGGGATTGTCGAAATTGCTGGAAGCGGGTTATCTTCCCGGCACCGTCTTCATCTGCCCGAGTTCCGAGTCGGCGGAGGCCACCTCGGGGGAACAGCTTGACGATGAAAGCTGCTCCTACATTTATTGCGGCAATCTGATTGCGACGCCCAATGCGCCGCTGGTGCTGGAGAAGCCCGGCAATCATCCGACCGGCGGGTGCAATGTTCTCTTCGCCGACGGCCATGTGGAAACCGTCTACATCGGCGGCAGCGACTATCCGGTCGAGGTTGTGAAATATCTTGCCGAACGCAACGAACTTGCACCGGAAACGACGCAGCAGTTGCTCGATACGCTTAAAAAACTCGGTTACGAGCCGTTGCCCGAAGTCGAAGAAATGGAGTTTGATGAGGTCGTGATCGAATAATAGCGTCTGACCATTTCATCTTCGAACTGCGGTTCAAGTACTGAAACAATCCGGCCGGGGAATGGAACTCTTTCCCCGGCCGGACTTATGTATAAAAATGTAAACGGCGGATTTTTTTTAAAACGGCATAACCGATTCAAAATCCGCCATCTGAGCGTAGAAAAATGGTAGCGGGGGATGGAATCGAACCATCGGCCTTCAGGTTATGAGCCTGACGAGCTACCACTGCTCCACCCCGCATTGATTTGATATTTCCTAATATAGCCTTTCTTTGCGGAAATACAAGGCTTCCGAGCAGAAAAATTTTACTTTTTATACGAAATGAATCGTTACCTCTTTCAAATAACGCTCCTGAAGCACCCTGCCGAGACGTTTGACGATGTTGCGACGCAGTTCGAGCTCTTCAGGCAAATTCGGATCCTGATGCGCTTCGTTGATCCGGGTCCCCTCGAGAATCTCTATGATGTCGTGGCGGCGCAGCAGTTCCGCAAGTTGACCTGCGGGATCGACTTTTCCGGTTTCATTCCGTTCCAGATAACGCACCGTCCGACTCAAGGTGAAAATTCCTTCCGTCACCAGATCCACCCCCGCCAGACGCGAAGTGGGCGGCAGGTCGCTTTGCGAACTCATCAAATCCAGCGTCAAGGGCTCTTTCCACTCGCGGGAGATGATTTCCGCGGTTGTTCCGCCGCAGATTACTTTGCTTCCCTTGAACTCCCGCAGCAGCCGGGCGCACTCCGCGTCTCGTTCCCGGTCGAAGGGCGGTCCCGTGAAAATCAGCAGCCGCCGCGGCTCGCGGAAATACAGCCCCGCCACGGAAATGTCATCGAGCGGACGGAGATGCGGTTCATGGGCAATCGCTTCCTGCAAAATACGTTCGGTCAACTCCTGCGCGGAGATTTCCGGATCGTGTTCAAGTTCTCTTCGCACATATTCGCGCACTCCCTCGCTGCGCCAGCCCAGAGGCGTTCCCGGCGCACCCAGCCCCGACTGAGTTACCCCATCAGAGAAAAACAACAGCCGGTCGTTCGGTCGCGCCTGGAAACGATAGGCCGTCATCGTCCGGTCACGATATTTCGGCGAAACGAATTCACGCCCTTGAATCGGGCAGGGGCGGCCGTCGCGGAACAATTCGAACTCCGGGTTTCCCATTTCCACTACGCTGGTTTCGCCGCCGAGCCGCGTGTCCACGATCGTGAACGTCGCGTAACTGATCTGCCGCTCCCGGCAGATCGGCAGCGCATCCATGATGATCTCCGCAGAATGTACGATCTCACGATCCTCCGCGATGAACCGGAGCGCCATCGTGGTGGTCATCAAGGCAAGAATGTTGGCCTTCAAACCGTGCCCGAGCCCGTCGGCCAGCACCGCGATCAGCCGCTGTTCCGCGGGAATGCGTTTGAAGGCGACCGCGTCACCGCAGGCTTTTTCACCGTAGTGCGAACACTGACTGAAGCCGGTGTCGATGAAAAGTTCCGGTTCGCGCTGGTTCATGATTCCCCCTTTTCCCCGGCGATGTTGTCGTCGGCGTAATCGTCGGCGATCGACCGCAGCAGAAGTTCGGTATCGGCCATCTGTTCTCCGAGCCGGCAGGCGATCTCCTGCACGGTGGCAAGGTTGTTTTCAATGACCTGACGGGCGCGGGCGGCGATTTGTTCGCGGCGAAGTTCGGTGTTGGTCACGTCGAAGATCACCGCACCGACCACTTCGCCCGGTTCGATGATGAAGATGTTCAAATTGAAGAGCCGTCTTCCCACCTTCAGCGAATCACGCCGGATTTCGTCGCCGCTCTTGAGCGCCGATTCGAAAAGATTTGCGAATGAGGGGACGATCCGGCTCAGGTCGGCGCCCGCCAGCCCGGGGCAGGCATCGAAGGCTTCGAGCGTCTCCTCGCCGAAAAGTTTGGCGAAGTTGCGGTTGCTTTCGATGATCTGCAAATTCCGGTCGGCGATCACGACGCCGGAGGAGATGCTGCGCAGAATGGCGTTGGCCTTTTTGAGCGCCTGTTTCTTCAGATAGGAGACGCACATCGAAGGTTCCGCCCGTCCGGAGAGCATCGCCCGCGCGAAGTTCCGGCAGGTGTCGTAACCGCAACCGTCGCAGTTGAGTTCGTCTTCCGGCGTGGTCTTTCCGATGCTGCGGAGCGCGGCAAGAATGTCTCCGTCTGTCGGCGGAGGGGCGGCATCGGACGGAAACGCGGCGTCGATTCTGCCCGGAGTCGTCCGCGGGAGCGGTTCGGCGGGGAAATGAGTTTTCCGCAGAACCCGGAGTCGTTCGAGCAACCCGGGCGAATCGTGTTCGCTGCACGGGCCGTGGACGCAACCGCCCGGACAGGCGAGCATTTCCACGAAAATCGGTTCCTTTGCCGGAATTTGTTCCATGCCGTTGAATGCGAGCTTCAGATTGTCCACTCCTGCGAGCGTGGCGAAATGAACCGGCGGTCCGTCCAGTTGAAATTCGATTGTGTCATTCATGCCGCCCTCGACCGGGTATCGGGCGCCCTCTTCCGCTGCTTCGGGGACGAAGCGGTCGTCGGGCTCAGGCTGAAGCCGTTCCGGATCGATGGCGGCCTCGCGCAGCATCTGGCGCAATTCTGGATAAGTGAGTGCAAGGTTGATCAATTCCGGATAGCGGTCGGCTTCGTTTTTTTTGCCGATGCACGGGCCGATGAAGATTACGCGGATGTTTTCGCCGAAGCGGTCGCGCAGCAGTCGCGCGTGCGCCATCAGCGGGGAACCTACCGGAGTGATTGCGCACGCGAGCGCCGGCTGATATTTGCGGATGTAATCCGCCGCGGTCGGGCAGGCGGAGGAGAGATGCAATCCGCCGCCGCCCTTTCCATTGAGTTCGCCGGCAACCCGCGCGGAGACGAGTTGGGCGCCGAGGGCGGTTTCGCTTACTCCGGCGAAGCCGAGCAGTTTCATTGCGCGGATCAGCCGTGCGGGAGCGAGATCCTTGAATTCGCTCACCCACGACGGAGCCAGTGAGAGATAAACCGGCGTTGAACGATCCTGCAGAAGCAGCCGCGCCCGCCCGGTGTCGTTGCGCACCTGTTTGGCTTTGACCGGGCAGACTTCGACGCATTTCCCGCAGGCGATGCAGAGTTCGGGCAGAACGGCGGCGTGACCGTCGCGCACCCGGATCGCCTTGACCGGGCAGTGGCGGACGCATTTGTAACAATCCTGGCACTCGGCTTCGATGGTGTAGACCGGATAGGAGTGATTCATGGCAGTGATCCCTTCAATTTGGAGTCGAGCAGATCGATCAATGTTTCGGCGTCGACGCGTTCATAGTCCACGCCGTCGATGCGGATGTTCGGGCCGGAACGGCATTTCCCGGCGCAGCCGCGGCCGGTCAACTGACAGTCGATCTGATTTTTCCGCAGATATTCTTCGATCAGGGCGAGGTTTTTCTTGTTGCCGCGGGCGAAACAGGAACTGCCCATGCAGATGACGATCGAGTGTTTCATGCGTGTTTGATCCTTATGCTGGTTCGTTTTTCAGTTTTTCCGCAAGTTTCACCGAAAGAACCGCGAGGTCTCCGGCGAGATTCACTTTCTGCCGGATGATTCCGTCCGGCAGTTGAAGCGTCGGGGAGGTGAAGTTCCAGATTGCGAGGATGCCGCATTGAACCAGGAATTCGGCGATCTCCTGCGCCCGGTCGTCCGGCACACATAGAATCGCCATGCGGATTTTGAGCCGTTCCGCCAGGTGTGGAAACTGATCCAGCCCGAAAACCGGCACGTCGTGCAGTGAACTTTCCGGGGCGTCGCGCCGGGTTTCATCGAAGGCGGCGACGATCCGCAATCCGAATTCATCGAACCCTCGATAAGCGAGCAGTGCGCGGCCGAATTCGCCCAGTCCGACGAGGAACGCTTCGGACGCATTCTGCCAGCCGAGGAAACGTTCGATGCCGAGAAGCAGATCAGCGGTGCGGTAGCCGACGCCGGGGGAACCGGTCATGCCGATCATCTCCAGATCCTTGCGGACGGAAATGGCGTCGATGCGGAGCGCTTTGGCCAGCGTGGGGCTTGAGACGCGTTCCATGCCGCCGTCGCGGAGGCGTTTGAGTTCCCGGAGATAATTGGGCAGTCGCCGGAGAGTGGGGATGCTGTAAAACTTCTTCTGTTGTTCCATAATGACATTGATGTTCCTTTCAGTGATATTGTAACGTGACGGCGCCGAAAAAGCAATCGCTTTTTGAAAAGAATCTTGAAAAAACTTGCATGAATTGGATTGCAATTTTGCACTTTTGCGGGTATACTTCCCGATGAGCGTTTAAATTGTATTGCAAATGGAAAGTTCATGATGTTCAAAAGGCTTCTTTTTTTCCTCTCCGTGGTCGTTGCGTTGGCCGGGAGCGTATTTTTCGGGCTGCTCTGGAGCAACAATCTGGTGAGCGCGTGGCGTTATCATGCGATGCTGGTCGAAGGGGGCGACAACGTGGTCGCCGACGCGCAGTCGCCCGGTTTTCTGTCGTTTCTGAACTGGAGCGTCGTGGATGTTACGACCGTGACGACGCTGATTCCGTTCTTCGGATTTCTTCTGATCACCTGGGGGCTGTTCCGGATCCGGCACGACGAGGAGTGGCCGTTTTTCGAAGGGTACGGGAAATTCAACATCGCACTGGGACTGCTCGGAACGATCTGGGGCATCATTCTGGTCGGCTACTATCCGCCGGAACAGATTTCCATTGCCGCATTGATGCGCTGTCTGCATACGGCGATGTTCTCCACGCTGGCCGCGGTGGCGTGGGTGATGGTGATCGTGCCGGTCGTGGTGCGTCCGTGGCTTGGTGCGGTAAGAAAGGCGAAATGCGGTCGTTTGACGGAGGCCGGCTCCCTGACGGAAATCGCCGATGAATTCGTTTCCGGCGTGAATGCCGCCGGCGACGCGTTGCGTCGCGGCGTGGAGGACATGGACAGTTTCCGCAGGGGGCTGGCGGAGACCAACGCATCTCTGGCGCGGTTGCTTGATTCGGTCGCTGCGGGGCGGGCTGCCGAGGAGGCCTGGCGTCGTTCTGCTGCGGAGGGAATTGCCGCGTTTGCCGCCGTCGCCGGTGAACTGCAGTCGCGCCAGGAACTGCTGACCGCCGAAAACCGCCGTTTGACCGAACGGGGACGGGAACTGGAGAACAGTCTCGAGGAAGCGAAACTGCAACTGGACAAACTTCACCGCCAGATCGCGGCCATCGAGGACATTTTGAAGTGAGGGCCGCATGAAGAACGCACTTCCGCCCGGTATGCGCCGCCGGTTGCTCAAGGCGCTGAACGCGCGTTCGGAGGACGAAGCGGACGCCGACGAACTTTCGTCGGTGTTGCTGCAGATTTCGCTGGCGGTGATGTTGATTTTCATGATCGCATTCTTTCTCTTCATCGGCAAGGTCGGGGGCGAAATCAACCGCCTGGAGGAGTTGGAGATACGGGTGTCGGAGGCCGAACGTGAAAAAATTCTGCATGCAATCGATCAGGTTGCGGAACGATACCGGATTCAATACGGATTGAAGGAATTTCTGCGGATCGATCCGGTGTCCGGGGATAAGATTTATGAATTTGCCGGAGTAATCGACGAAGGCGCGCTTGCTGGGGGCGGTTATGCGGTGCGGGCGTTCCGGGCCGGTTCGATGGCGGCGCGGAGGGATTACGCGTCGCCGCTCTTTCTGGAGAACCAGTGGGTGAATCTGGTCAATGAACTTGCCGGCGATGCCGCGCGGAACGATCCGGCGTTCGTGACGCTCACCGTGCGCGACCGGATTGCGCAATTGAAGCGGGAAGTGATTGAAATTCAGACGCTCGCCGCCGCCGATGTTCAGGAGTATCTCGCGCAGCGTCCCGAACTGGTGCGCGATCCGGAGATCCGGGCGCTGCTGGTGCGGATCAATACCGAACCGGATTCCCCGGATCGGAACGCGAGGTTGACGGAATTGAATACGCGGCTGCGGCGTTATGTTTACGATCTGCTCGGCGCCCAGAGCGGTGTGCCGATGCTGGAGGAACCATGAGGCGGAATGATATTCTTGCATTGATTTTGCCGGCGGTGCTTTTTTCGGCGCCTGCCGGGTTTTCCGCATCGCCGGAGGGGGCGGGACGGGAACGGCTCGACCGTCAGACGGGGCGGTTGTCGGCCAATCTGCTGTTGAGCGACTGGCGTTCGCGTTTTGCGTCGCCGAAGTTCCCGGCGGGAACCGAACGGATTTATCAGGAGATGAAGCGCGATCCAGCGGGAAATTCCGCCGTGGAACCGGCGCGACGGAACGCGGCCGGCTGGTTCCGGGAGGAATTGAAGGCGCGATATCGCGAGGAGGCCGCCCGGGTGCTGAAACCGTTTGAAACGCTCCTTGACGAGGCGGTGCTTGAACAGATGCGGCGGGGAAACGAGGCGTTTTTCGAGAAACGTTTTTCCGAATTGTTTCCCGGTTCGTTTGCCGAGGCGCGGAAACGGTTGGCCGAAGAGCAGCGCAAAACGGTCTTCGCTCGGGTGTATCCCACTGCGGAAGAGGTGGAAAAATTCGATGATGAGGCGCTTGCGAAGATGTTGGAGGAGCGGTTTCGCGCGCGGCTGCGCGAACCGTTGATGGAGGAGAATGTTCCGCTGCTGCAAACGGAGGTGATCGCTCCGGTGATTGCCGCGGGCCGGGCGCAGCAGACGTTGCAGTTGAAGCTTCTGGCGCGACAGACAATTCCGGCGGAGCTGTGGGACGAGGAGGCGGTTCGGAAGAATTTGATCCGGAGTGTGGAAAAGGCGGTCGAAGCCGAGGTGCCGGAGGCGGAACGTTTCGCATTGTTTCCGAAGACGCTGGCGGAAATCAGCCGACGGGCCGCGCAGCTGCCGGTCGAACGGACGGTCGATGCGCTGCCTGACGGTGTTGAACTTGATTTTTATCGGGAGCTGCTGCGCCGGGAACCGGAACCGCATCGCGAACCGGAAACCAGTTTCCGGCTGGTTGCCGGGGATGTGCAGAGCCGGATGATTCTTGAGGCGATGGACAAGGTCGGATTTTCTCCGGAACAGCGGAAGCCGATTCAGGAGAATCCCGCGGTAATCGCCGCTGCGGAACAGCGTTTTCGAGAGAAGATCATTCCCGCGATGAAAGAGATCCGCCGGGAGGTTGCCGAGGAGGAGTTGAACGCATTCTGGCCGGCGCTCGTCGACGGGAAGTGGATTCCGGAACATGAAGAGATCGAAGCGTTCGCCGCATCCGGTTCCCAAACGGTTCCCGAACTTGCCTCCCGTCCCGCGGATGTGCCGCTGTTGCGCGAGGCCGCCGAAAAGCTTGACCGCATGATTCGAAAGACGCTCGCTTCCGGTGTCGCGGTGCTGGAAAAACAGCGTCAGGCCATCAGCGACGTGTATGACACCGTGATCAACGAAATGCGTCGGAAGCAATATTCCGGACGGCGTTCATGGCTGGCGGAATGGTTCGGTCTGGAGGAGGAGCGCGTCTCCTTCGGAGAGATCCGGGAGCGTTATCGGGAACTGGTTCGCGATAGCGGGGAGGGCGAAAAGGGATTGTTTCCGACGGTCGAGGAGGAGATCGATGTGCGCGCCCGGGCGATTTTGCAGGAACTCCAGGAAATGGCGGAAGCAAAACAACGCGAAAAGAGTTCGACCGAAGAGTTGCCGTTGATTCAATATACCGTTCGACTGGAGGAAAACCGCGGGCGCGTCATCGTGCGGCTCGGTTCATGGTCGGCGTCGAAGCGGGCCGCGGAGACGGGAAAATTATGGGAGGAGCTCCAGGAAGAGTTGCGGCGCTGCATGGCGGAAGTTGCGGCTCCGGCGCGGTTTGAGATCCGGATTCTGGTGAACGGCGAGCGGATTCTCTACGTTCAGGTGGCGGAGTTGCGCGATAGAATTCGGGAGGTGGTCGGCGAGGGCGCCCGGGTATCGGATGCCTGTGGGCGTGATGGCGAAATTTTGTCCGCGCCGTCCGCTCCGGCGGCTGATGCGGATAAATAGTCCGCATCGACCGGGGCGGGAACAACGGACTCCCGGTTGCGCCTAACGAACGAAATACATCTGCATGAGCCCTTTGCCCTTGACTTCGCACGGCGGACGCGGCTCGAATATGAATTCCGGCGGAGCGAGCCGGCGAACCGCTTCGGAAACATTGATCCGCATCGGTTCGGAGAGCTGTTCCATGCGGGCGGCGGTATTGACCGTGTCGCCGAATATGTCGTAAATGTATTTTTCGGTGCCGACGATTCCGGCGACGACTTCGCCGGTATGAATCCCGAACCGCATCTCCCAGTGAAAGTCGGAAGTGCGGTTGCGCTCCCGCAAATACTCCAGCGCCTGCCGGGCCGCAGTCAGGATGTGGGCGCAGTGTTCCGGATCCTCCTCCGGCAGGCCGGCCACTGCAAGATAGGCGTCTCCGATCGTTTTGATCCGTTCGCAATGGTTGATTTTGAAGATTCGGTCGAACTGTGAAAAGAGTTCGGTCAGTTCCGACAGAATCGTTTCCGGCGGAAGTTCCGCGCTGCGACGGGTGAAGTCGACGATGTCCGAAAAAAGAACCGTGACCGCGCCGAACCGTTCCGGCGCGCTCCGCCCGGTGTCGCGCAGTTCGGCAATGACCCGTTCCGGCAGCAGGTTGCGGAGCAGTTCTGCCGAACGGGCCTGTTCGGCCTCGAGGGACTCTTTCAATTCGAGCAGAGCAATGGCTTTCTCCGCCATATCGCAACTTTGCTCGAAGGTGTGTTCCTTCTCCGCGGCGAGCGCCTCGGCCAGACGCGCGGCGCGTCTCCGGAAATAGAACGCCGCACCGACTCCCGCCAGTGCCGCGCCGGAAAGAATCCATTCGGCAGCCATGATCGGGTTATTTCAGTACCTCCTCCCACGGATGGATGAAACATTTGTCGTCCGAGCAGAAGACGTTGTAGTGAATGATGTGGCAGAGCGCCGCAACGCCGTCGCGCCAACCGATTTTCTTGCCTTCGTTGTAACCGCGCGGATTGTAGCTGATCGGCACCTCCCAGATCCGCAGCCGCCGGGAACGGGCCAGCTTGGCGGTGAGTTCCACTTCGATTCCGAAACGTTGCGATTCGAGTTTCAGATTCTGAATCACCTCCCGGCGGAACGCCTTGTAGCAGGTCTCCATGTCCGAAAGATGAATGTCGGAGAAGAGATTCGAGAGAAACGTCAGCACCTTGTTGCCCATCTCGTGCCGGAAGTACCGCACCTGGCCCGGCGTCCCCATGAAACGCGACCCGTAGACCACGTCCGCCCGTCCCGCCTCCAGCGGCGCAAGCACGACCGGATAATCCTCCGGCGTGTATTCGAAATCCGCATCCTGGACGATGACGAAGGGTTTCGTCGCTTCACGGAAGCCGCGGATCAGCGCGGCTCCCTTGCCCTGATTGTACTCCTGTTTGAAGAGCCGGACCCGGGGATTGCCGGAAAACTGCTGAAGTTTCTCCCAGGTGCGGTCTTTCGACGCGTCGTCGATGATGACAAGTTCGCCCACTTCCGGGCGCTTCAATACTCGATCGATGATCGTCTCGATGGTGGCTTCTTCGTTATATGCGGGCATGACCACGGAAAGGTGGCCGGTCATTTCACTCATTGGTTTTTGCTCCATGTATTCATCGCTTCCTGTCACTTGCTTCGTCCGAGTTCTTCCGAGCGTTCCGCGGCGGCGCGCACCGCAGCGATTACCGTTCCGGCGAATGCGTGCTGCTCCAGAACCTCCAGCGCCCGGATGGTGGTTCCGCCTGGACTGGTGACCTGATCCTTGAGCACGGTCGGATGTTCTCCGGTGCGACGAACCATTTCCGCTGCGCCGATCACGGTCTGCAAAGCCAGTTCGGTGGCGCTCGCCCGGGGCAAGCCCGCGGCAACTCCGCCGTCGGAGAGCGCCTGGATGAATTCAAAGACATACGCCGGACCGCTGCCTGAAAGTGCCGTGACCGCATCGAGGAGATGTTCGTCGCACTGGAGGGCGACGCCGACCGCGGAGAAGATTTTCCGGGCAAGTTCCCGATCCTCCGGTCGCGCTGACGGCGATGGTGCGAAAGCCGCCGCGCCTTCACCGATCAGGGCGGGGGTGTTCGGCATGATCCGCACGACCCGTTTCGAACCGGTCAACTCCATCAACCGGGCGATTGGAACGCCGGCGGCTATCGACAGAACTGTTTTCTCTGCGAGCAGCGGACGAAGATTTTCCAATGCCGCGGTCAACGTCTGCGGTTTCAGTGCGATGAGAATGCATTCCGATGCGGTGACCGCTTCGCGACAGCCGTCCGTTATGCAGCCGACCCCGGTTTGTTTCCGGAACGCGGCGGCGGCCTCTTCGGAGATGTCGAATGCCGTCAGCTCTTCGGGCTGGAATAGTCCGGCGCGCACGATGCCGCCGGCGATCGCGGTCGCCATTTTTCCGGCGCCGAGAAATAGAATTTTACTCATATTGCGAAGTTCCTTCCCCGTTTGTCAGTTGCGGCCACTCAGCACGGCAATCTGCCAGAAGATGACCACAGCTCCCAGAATGTACAAATACCATGAAAACCAGGCGAGCCGTCCCCGCCGGATCAATGCAGTCAGCAAACTGAGCGCCCCGTAACTTACTGCCGCAGACAACACAAATCCCACGAACATCTGCATTCCGGTCGCTCCGCCGGCGGCATTCGCGTTCTCTTCTCCGAGAAGCGAGAGTAGTTCCAGAAACGCCGCCCCCCCGATCGCCGGAATCGCCAGCAGAAAGGAAAACGTACCCGCCGCCTCCCGGTTGACTCCGCTCAAAATCCCCGCAGATATCGTCGAACCGGAGCGCGAAATCCCCGGCAGTATGGCGAACATCTGCGCAAAGCCGATCACCAGCGCCTGACGCAATGTAATTGCGCCGAGTTCAGTCGGTTCCTGATTCGCCGTCGCTCGGACGATCAACTTCTCTTTTTCCGAAAGGCGCAGCAATGTCGCGGTAATCAGAAACGAAATCCCGATCGCCAGCATATTGCCGAACATCGCCTCGTCAAGGCCGGTTTTCTTGAGAAGCACGCCGGCAACGCCCGCCGGAACCGTGCCCGCGATCACCATCAACGCCAGATGCCATCTCTCCGGCTTCAGAAACGCGATCAGCGTTTTGAAGTAGAAAATCAGAATTGCCGCCAGGGATCCGGCGTGCAGCAGAATGCCGAGCGCCAGACTCTCATCTTCCTTCAATCCGAAGAGCGCTCCCAGCACCGCCAGATGCCCGGAGGAACTGATCGGCAGAAATTCCGCAATCCCCTGAACGACCGATAGAACGACAACATAAAGCCACATGTTCATAAAAATGAAATCTTCTCCTCAAAATTCAAGTCAAACCAGTTGGCAAATTCCTTCTGAAATCATCGCCGGCCCTTACGATTCCCGGTTACGTTCCCCTCCGGATTTTCGTCGACCGATACACCTCCGGTATTTCATTCGCCGCCCGCCGTCGGCGCAACGAAAAACTCCTCCGTCTCCGGTTCTGGCGGGATTTCCGTCTTCAGTGACGACCCGCTCCCGTCCGTTGCCGGCACTGCACTCTCCGGCGGCGCTTTCTCAAATGTTTCATCCACCGCTCCGCGCACTTCCACCCAGGCGTTTTCCGCCGCGCCCATCCACCGGAGTTTGGCCTCCGGCACGATCCACCAGTAAATGCCGATTGCCGTGAGGACGATTATCGCCGCCACCACGACGCCGCATCCGACGATCATTCCGAAACAGCAGCCGGTGATTTTTCCCATCAGCGCTCAGTTCCCGCCAGTTCCGGCTTGATCGGGCGGAAGGTCAGTTCCAGAACCGGAACCCCCCAGACGATCGGTTCGCAGGTGCGCCGGGTGCCGGCCAGGCGGAATTCCCGCCGCCGGCCGTTCTTCCACTCCTGAAGCGAATAGCGGCCCGATTCGGCCCGGCAGAGATCGATCTCCCGGAAGCCCGCAGGGCGTTCCGACGAGAGCAGCAGCTGAATGGAACCGGGCAATCCCAGGGAAAGATCTTTACCGACGATGTTCACCGCGACGATGTTTTCATAATTGAGCGTGTCCGATTCCATGTGACGGGCCGCGTGATCGGCCGCGTATTCATGAATGGGCGTATTGCCGTCATACTCTTCCAGATCGAAGAGCGAGAGCAATGCGATCTGCCGTGCGGCCGACGGAGTGTAAGTCGCGAAACTCTCGCACACTTCGTCTTCCGCCGGCGACTGAATGCCGCGGTTGCCGCAGGGGACGGCGACCGCGATTCCGGCACTCTGCAGCAGCGCCTCCGGCGTACAGCCGAGAATCGGGGCGATCTGCCGCGCCTCATCCAGCGTCGGAATCGCATCGAAACAGGTTTCGAACATCTGCAGATGCGACATCGAGATCCCCGAAAGATTCGAGAGCTGCCGTTGTGACAGACCGCGCTGGCAACGCAGCGAGAACATCAATTGATTGAAGGGCGAAAGCATCTCCTCCGCCCCGGTCCGGATTTTCGACAGCAGCGAATAGAGTTCGAACGCCTTCGGCCGGTCGAGCGCCAGAAGTTCGCAGATCGTTTCCAGCTGCTGATGGTTCGGTACGATTTTTCCATGGATCATCTGGGAAACCGCCGAACCGGAGAGACCGAGGCGGTTCGCCAGGTCATTTTGTCTTAATTCGGCGCTGCGAAGATAATCTTTGATCATCTTCCCCAATTTCAATTTCAGAGGAGTCGATGCCATTTTCTGTTTCCCGGTTGAACACTTAGATTAAAAACGAATGATAATTTTATGATATTTTTAAGATTACAAAAAAATATATTTTAAGTAATATACCTATCTATTGCAATTATTCAAAATCACAATCCGATCAAAATAAAGAAAAAGACTTTTTTTTATTGTTTTTGACTGAAAATACGGATTAAATCTCTTCGGCGATTCGTGCGAAGTCCTCCGGTACCGGCGCAGTGAATTCCAGCATTTCCCCCGTTTCCGGATGCGGCAGACGCAATTTCCATGCGTGCAGCATCTGCCGTTCCACCGGAAACGGCGCATGCCGCGTTCCGCCGTAAACCGCGTCCCCGAGCACCGGAATGCCGATCGACGCCAGATGCACCCGGATCTGATGCGTCCGCCCGGTCAGGATTCGAACTCGCATCAAAGAGATTTGCGTGTACTGAATGACCCCGGTTTTCTCCAGTCGGTAACGGGTGATCGCCAGTTTTCCATTGCGTTCGACGACCGCCATTTTCTGACGGTTGACCGGATGACGGCCGATCAAGCCGGTAATTTCTCCGGATGAATTCCGCGGCGCTCCGCGAACCAGCGCCAGATAGGTTTTCTCCGTCTCACGCCCGGCAAACGCCGAACAGAGTTTGAACTGCGCATCCGGCGTTTTGGCGATCGCCAGACAACCGGAGGTGTCTTTGTCGAGACGGTGAACGATTCCCGGCCGCCCGGTGCCGCACGGGAACTGCGACGCCAGCGCGGGATAACGCCCCAGCAGCGCGTTGACCACCGTCCCGTCCGGATTGCCCGCCGCCGGATGAACGACTACGCCGGCCGGTTTGGCGATCACGAGCATCCAGTCGTCTTCGTAGAGGATCGGAAAACCAAAGGGTTCGGGTGCCGGTTCCGTGTTTTCCGCTTCCGGCACTTCGACGGAGAGGCGCATTCCGGCGCGAACCGGGTAACGGGGAACAATGATTGCTTCGCCGCCTTCGGTTCGAACCAGTCCCTCCCGGATCAATTTCTGCAGAAATGAGCGCGAGGAACCCGGGATCAACCGGGAAAGGCAGCGGTCGAGGCGCGTTCCGGCATCATCAGCGTCAATGTTGAATGTCAGATGTTTGCTGGCCATGACGTGCAAAATAAATGAAGAGGATGACTCCGATCGGAACCAATGCCAACCCGATGAACTGCGCCTGTGTCAGCACCAGCGTTCTCAAGTGATCGCCGCGCAGCAGTTCGTTGCAGAAGCGCAGCACTCCGTAGATTGCCAGATAGGCCGACATCGCCATTCCGCGTTTTCCGCGGCGCAACAAATATAAATAAAGCCAGAAGAGAAGCAGCGCTTCTCCCGCCTCGTAAAGTTGAACCGGGTGGAGCGCTGCGCCGTTGAAGTGTCGCGCCGCGTCGCTTCCCGCCGGGTAATTGACCCCCCAGGGCAGGGTGGTCGGTTTCCCGTAACAGCAGCCGTTGAAGAAACAGCCGATCCGACCGCAGGCGTGCGCCACGGCGATTGCGGGGGTGTAGACGTCGAGCACCCGCACGAAATCGAGTTTCGTCCGACGGCAGTAGAGGATCAATGCGCCGATGGCGAAGAGGAAGCCTCCGTAAAAAACCAATCCGCCCTGATCGATCCGGAAGATTTTCCATAAGTCGTTCCGGTAGAATTCAAAGAACTGAATCACGTAAAAGACCCGCGCTCCGATGATTCCCGCCGCCATCGCCACGAAGAGCGATACCGACGCCTGATCCGCGCTCATTTTCGCATATTTTCTCAGTTTGGTCACCAGAAAACAGCCGGCCAGAAATCCCAGCGCCGCCATCACTCCGTACATGCGGATGGTCAGACGCCCGATATGAAATGCGATTGGATACATGAAAATCCGCTTCCCTGCAGCAATAAATTCAGTTCAACTTCCGCTTTCTCCAAATTTCCCAAACCCATGCACGCGGCGCGGCGCACCGGCCGGGGACGAAAAACGCTCCGGAGAATCCCGTCATTAAAAATACCTCTTCTTTCCGGCTTCGGCAAACACAAATGCTCGAAAAACGGTGGAAAACTTGAAAAAATCTATTTTTTTTCTTCCTGTTTCGTTTCCGGGATGGAAATTTTTCAAAAAAGCGTTATTGTATGCAAACGTTTCCGGTAACCCCGTGGTGTAATGGTAGCACAACTGGTTTTGGTCCAGTTAGTCTAGGTTCGAATCCTGGCGGGGTTGCCATTTTTTTTGCCCTCCTCAAACTCTTGAGTTTTAAGCGCGTTTTCTATCCCGTC
>CALXNS010000038.1 GCA_944389815.1 uncultured Victivallis sp.
TCTATGGGTTGCGATTGGCGAATTGCAATACTATAGCACGGAGTTTCTTCTCTCGCCTTTAAGCTGAAGCTATTCGGCTACATACCGGCGCAGCCGGTAGTTTTTTTGCGCTTAAGCAATATAAAAACGGGGGCTGTTGCCAAAACTCATGGTTTTGCGACAGCCCCTTTGATTGCTTCTATTGTCAAAAGTCTTGATGGTTTGAAAAAGAAAACTGTCCCAGCTACCCCATTTTCATGTGCATTCCCTGTCGGCTGGTCGCGCCAACAGCTCAAGCGACTCAGGAATTCCGGAGCTTTTCCCGAAACTGTCAGCCCCGCACCAACTTAAAGAGTGTCATGAATGAAATACTCTCCGCCGGGATTCCTCTTCCGAGCGATATTCCCGGATCGTTCTTGCGATTCCTTCGTCAAGGGAAATTTCGGGCTTCCAGCCGAGGGCGTGAGCACGGGAGGAATCCATGAGCTTGCGGTACATGCCGTCTGGTTTGGAGGCGTCCCATTTGATTTCGCCTTTGAATCCGGCGGCGGCGGCAATCTTCTCCGCCAGTTCCCTGATCGTGATGTCGCTCCCGTAGCCGATGTTGATCACTTCCGGGTCATTGTGGTTCTGCATGAAATAATAGACGGCGTTCGCCACATCGTCCACATGCAGAAACTCCCGCAGCGGAGATCCGGTTCCCCAGAGCACCTCTTCCGTTTTGTTCTCGCGCGACGCCGTCACAAACCGTCGCACGAACGCCGGAAACACATGGCTGTTTTCCGGATGATAGTTGTCGTTGGTGCCATAAAGATTACACGGCATTAAACTTACCGTGTTCCAACCATACTGTTTACTCAGATACAGACAAAGCTTGTATCCGGCAATCTTCGCCAGCGCATAACCTTCATTGGTCGGTTCCAGCGGCCCGGTAAGAAGATACTCCTCTTTGATCGGCTGCGGCGCCCGGCAGGGATAAATACAGCTCGATCCCAGAAAACAGAATTTCTTTACACCATGTAAATAACTCTGCATAATGACGTTATTCTGGATTTCGAGGTTTTCCAGAAGAAACTCCGCGCAGTGCGTCTTGTTCGCCATGATTCCACCGACTTTCGCTCCGGCCAGAATCACGTAGTCAGGCTGTTCGGCATCGAAAAACTCCTTCACCGCAAGCTGATTGCGCAGATCCAGTTCCGCATGGGTCCGTTTGAGGATATTCGCGTATCCCTCTTTTTCAAATTTCCGCACGCAGGCGCTGCCGACCATCCCACGATGGCCGCAGATGAAGATTTTTGCATTCTTGTCAATCATTTTTTAAAATCCAATCTCGTAATTCGGATCATCCAGCAACCTCAGGTCGCCCTCGATCATGATCTTTACCAGCTGTTCAAATTTGACCTCGGGTTCCCAGCCGAGTTTCGCCTTCGCTTTGGCCGGATTGCCGAGCAACTGCTCGACCTCCGCCGGCCGGAAGTAACGCGGATCGATCCGCATGACGGTCTTTCCGGTCGTGGTATCGATGCCGACTTCGTCTACACCCTTGCCGCGCCATTCGATCGGACGGCCGAGGTGGTCAAACGTCTTCTCGATGAACTCCCGGACGGTGTGCATTTCGCCGGTGGCGACCACATAGTCGTCTGGCGTCTCCTGCTGGAGCATCATCCACATCATCTTCACGTAATCGGGTGCGAATCCCCAGTCGCGCCGCGCATCGATGTTGCCCATGTAAAAGCACTCCTGCAAACCGCGGTGAATCCGTGCCGCCGCCATTGTGATCTTGCGCGTCACAAAGGTTTCGCCCCGGCGCGGCGATTCGTGGTTGAACAAAATCCCGTTGCTGGCATGCAATCCGTAGGCTTCCCGATAATTCTTGGTGATCCAGAAACCGTACAGCTTGGCGACCGCGTAGGGACTGCGCGGATAGAACGGCGTCGTCTCGCTCTGAGGAATTTCCTGCACTTTGCCGTACAACTCCGATGTGGATGCCTGATAGAAGCGCGCCGGAACTCCGGTTTCCTTGGTGGCGTCCAACAGCCGCAGCGTACCGAGCGCATCGGTTTCGGCGGTGTATTCCGGAACCTCGAAGCTCACTTGAACATGACTCTGAGCTCCGAGATTGTAGATTTCGTTCGGTTGAATCTTTTCAATCAAACGGCTCAGATTCGACGAATCGGTCAGGTCTCCGTAATGCAGAAAGAGCCGTACCCCGTCGAGATGCGGATCCTTGTATAAATGATCGATCCGACCGGTGTTGAAACTGCTGGCCCGGCGGATGAGTCCGTGCACCTCGTAACCCTTTTCAAGCAGCAGTTCGGTCAAATAGGAGCCGTCCTGTCCGGTGATACCGGTAATCAATGCTTTTTTCATGATTATTTTCCTGAATTTAATTTACCCGATTATGCAAAGACGGATGCTCGAAGGAAACCTCTTGGAGGAAAGGTTCTTTCCCGCTTGCATCCTTCCTTTGCCAAACCTGTTTGAACAACATTGATTCAAGTGATGCGACATTTGAATCAATGCAAACTTGAAAAAATCGTCTGAACTACTGATTGCATGTTCCATATCCGATGCCTGGAAAAAAACGAACGTTATTTCAAGTGGTGAGTTATGCGGAAGCCTCATTCGGAAAACTGCTTTAAAAAGAAACGGCACTCCTCGACGTCTCCATGACGTGACGGCTGATTTATTCACCGTTTTCCAACAGTTTTTTCCAGCCGTGAACAACAACCGCTTTGGAAAAATGCTTCTTGTAAATCTCAAATGCCTTCTGCTGGAGTCCGGTTAAAAGTTCCGGAGTTTCAAGAAACTTTTCCAGTGTATCCGTAAAATTGTCATCCAGCTCATATCCGATTCCGTATTCTCGACACCAGTTGGCAATATCGCTGCTCGCTGTACCGGAAAAGAGCACCGGCCGTCCAATGGCCAGGGCGCCGAAAAATTTAGAGGGAACCACAATCCCCTCCCAGCCCGGACGCAGAGAAATCATGTGGATGTCTGCTGCAGCCAGACGTTGTTCCAGTTCGGTTTCGGAGGCAAACCCTGCCAGGCGAATATTCGTATCGTCCCCGGTCAGGCGGGAAAGCTGGATATCATACTGGTTTCCTTAACCGGCAAAGCAGAATGCCGCATCAATCCCCCGGCGCCGACATTCGCGCGCCAATTTGATAAAGGGTTTCAGGTCATGGGCGTAACCAACCGTTCCGAAGTAGAGCAACCCGACTTTCGCATCGCCGAATAACTTTCGCCGGATTTCCGGATCTCTTTCCGGCAGTGATTCCGGTTCCGCCAAGGCCCAGGGCGTCAAGGTCACGCATTCGGCATTGTGTCCGTGCGCCAGCAGTCGTTTCCGCATACATTCTCCGATATCCACCATCACATCAACCTGCCGATACGCCCACGGGACAAAAGGCTTCGTCAATCCGGCCAGAAGCTTCATCCAGCGGGGAGAGTTTACCAGAATCGCTTCCGGATACAGGTCGAAAGCCCAGTGAACCAATCGGACATGGTGGCTCAGCAGCCGCAGAAAGGGAAACATCAGATAAGCAAATTGCGGATCAGTTCCGACTATTACGGCATCGAATTCCCGCCGTCGTTTCCGGAAGCTGCGCAACCATTTCAATTGCAGGATTCCGGAGTTGAACAAACGTCCGAAATTACTTCCCTGGGAAAAATCCGGTCGGGAAAAGCGCCGGATTTCCACTCCATTCCACGTTTCGAAAGCCGGAAGATCCTGACTCGAACGGATCAGCCGGTTGCCGGTAAACACCGTCACCTGATGGCCGGCATGTACCAGTTCCTGAGCCAGATCAGAGAACAATCGGGCACTGATTACGGAATCCGGCCAGAAAAAGTGATAAATCAATAAGATTTTCATGGTTAAAGATTTTTTCCGCTCGTGCGATATTTCAATTCCAACATTTTCAAATCGATCATGTATTCGTAAATGGAACGGAGCAGTGAGTAATGAAACCCGGCACGACCGTCCAGAAAACCAAATTTAAAAATGTAAAGCCCGAAAAACATCCAGAGTGGACGGCCGGGAATCCGATAAAGCAACTGTTTGAGAACTTTTCTGCGCTGGATTTGATCTCCATGAATCAAATCGCGCCAGCAAATTGCTTCGGAACGTTCCTCCAGAAGCCGTACCGATTCCATATCCGAATAGCGATTGTGCCGCGCAAACCACCAGCTTACGCCGTTGCTGAACGGGTAATGCAGAAAACGTTCTCCCTTCAAATAGACTTTCCGCCCGGAACAATGGTATTC
>CALXNS010000039.1 GCA_944389815.1 uncultured Victivallis sp.
GCAGCGCAACGGACTGGAAGGCGGATTGCGAAGTTCATTCGGTGCCGCTTGGAGAAATTCTCATTCCGGAAGAGTGCGGCGCGGTGCGTTCCGTAACGGTTTTGCATGACGGGAAAGCCGTACCGGCTCAGCTCGATGATCTTGACGGGGACGGCGCGTTCGAGGCGACTGATGAACTCTGTTTCCGGATTCCGGCGGCGCTGGCGCAGGGAGCGACGGCGAAGTTCACGGCGAAATTTTCCGATTCACCGTCCCCGGAATCGGAGGCGAAGGGCTCTTTCACGTTGAAGAAGATCGGAAATTTCGTCAAAGCGGATTCTCCGATGTACACGGTGGTGTTCACCATCGATTCCGGTACGCTCAACACGCTTTATTTCGACGGAGAGGATGGAGAGCGGACAATTTTGCTGAAATCCGGACTGCATTCGCCGGGATATTCCTTCGTGGGAGAATTTCAGGGGACGGACGGCAAACGGGTCTGGAAGGATCGGTTGATGAGCTGGGAGTGCAAGGGCGTTTTGAAGACGATGAGTGCCGGTCCGGTTCGTTCGGTGGTGGTGTTCGACGACATCGGTTACCGCGCGAAGAACGATTTGAACGTCACCGACCGTTATCAGGTGACATATTTCCTCTATCCGGAAGGGCGGATCGTGGAACGGTTCGCGGTGAAACCGGGGGATGAAACGGGAAAGAGTTCCTATCAGATGATTTTCCTCGCGTTGTCGCCGGCGCTGCCGGAGCAGACGGTGTTCCGGGAGCTGACCGCGGGCGATGCGGCGGGGAAGGTGCTGGAAAAAGTTGAAATTCCGGAGAAAGGGGATTTCGCCTATTATCGGCCGGTCAATACGGTTTTAAGTTACCTGGCCGTTTCCAATCCGGAAGCCGGGGCGGCGATCATCGTCGATCCGAAGAGTTTTCAATTCGGGAAGCGGGAGATGAACACCTCCGACAGTCAGTATGCGTGGAATTACATCGGCGATTACCGCCGCGGCCAATACGCCTGGCGCGGAAATCCGTGGAGCGGCTGGCAGTTCAATCTGGAGATGTCCGCGAGCGAATGGCCGGGCCGGATCAGCCGCGGTGAATCGCCGCTGGAAGCGTGTTTCTACATCTGGAAGGGCGCCGGAGAGCTCGAATATACCGCCAGAGCGCTCATGAGAAAACCGTAGGGTTCGACGCTTCGAGGGGCGCATCCGGGGCAAATTAATTCCCCCGGTTGTTCAGGACGGGAACGTGTTCCGCGGCATCCGGGACGACGTGAAAAACCAGCAGTGAAGGGGAAAAAAAACTTCAGCTTTTTTCCGGCTTTGTTTCGATTGAGAGCGATCATCCAAAAAATATTGAGGGGTTTTTTTGCATGAGATATTTGTTTCTTTGTTTTCTTGCCGCATTTTTTCTGCTTCCGGCGAACGGGAGCGATTCATTGGAACTGAATTATTTTGAATTCGATCCCGAACTGAAAATGTCCGAAAACTGCCGTGACCGGCAGTGCCTCAACGGCATCTGGCAGTTCCAGGTTGTTCCGAAAGACGCCGAACGCGGCAAGGTGCCCGACGGCGAATGGAGTTCGATCCGGGTTCCGAGTTACTGGAATCGTCCGGACGCCTTCTCCTATCCCCCGGAATGGGCCTCCGCGGTGCGCGGCTGGTATCGCCGGACGATCGACGTCCCGGCGGAGTACCTGGAAAAAGATCAGGTCGGCATCACGTTTGGAGCGGTCATGGCCTACTGCCAGCTTTACGTCAACGGCCGTGCGGTGCCGACGCCGGAAGTCTACGGCTGTCTGCCGGTGACCATCGATCTGACCGAATATCTCAAACCGGGAGAAAATCTCATCGATCTTGAGGTACAGGACGGCACCTATTATTCGGAAAAAGTCAAGGAAAACGTGGAAAACGTGATGTATTACGGCGGCATCTGGCAGGATGTCTATCTCTGGCGCCGTCCGGCGCTGCATACCGCCAACACGCACGTGAAGACCTCGGTGCGGGAGATGAAAATCGAAGCCGACGCGGTTCTGGCCAACACCGGAAAGGAGAAACGCTCCTTCACACTCCGTCAGACGGTTCTTTCTCCGGAAGGGGAGACGGTCAAGACACTGCCGGAGAAGAGTGTGGAACTTGCGCCGGGAGAACGCCGGAAGGTCTCCGTGAGCGCCCCGTGGCCGGATGCGGAACTCTGGGATGTCGATCAGCCGAATTTATATTTGCTCTCGACGGAGCTGGTGGAATCGGGAAACGTGGTCGATCAGAAACTGACCCGGTTCGGGTTCCGGGAGTTCCGGATCGACGGCGACCGTTTCCTGCTCAACGAGAAGCCGGTGTTTCTGTACGGCGCCTGGGATAATGCGCTCGACCCGCTCTACCCGGAGGTGATGAACCGCACCTACGGCGAACTGCAGTTCAAGGCGATGCGGGCGATGAACGTCAACACACTGCGCTGGCATTCGGGGAAGGCGTTCGGGCTGCCGCTCTTCTACAATCTCGCCGACGAACACGGCATTCTCACCGTGGCGGGCGTCGAACGCAATTCCAACGGATATCCGTCGAAGAATCATTTCGGTGACCGCAAGAGTCTGCCGATCATCGGCCAGGCGGTACTGCGCGACCGGAATCATCCGTCGATCGTGATCTGGTCCGGCGACAACGAGGCGTTCAGCTTCATCTATTGGGAAGGGACGCTGCGGGACGGGCCGCCGGAATTCGAACAGCTCGAAGTGTACGAACTTTTGACCGATGTCGACAAGACGGTCAAGAAATACGATTCGAGCCGTCCACTCTATTATCACGGTGATTACGATCTCTTCGGTTACGCTGACATTCTCAATGTGCATTATCCGGTATACGTGGTCGATCTCATCAGCGGGAATGCGTTCTTCCGCTACCTGCGCGAATCGTGTCCGGACATCTTCAAACGCAACAAGCCGATCGTCGTCGGGGAGTTCTGGTTCGTGCCGCATCTGCGGGAGTTCTCGGAGAAATATTGCGGAGACACGGTGTTCGACGACGTCGAAAGTGCGTTCGAAGCGTGTACGCGTTATCACGAACGGCTGATTCTCGGCTGGCGGGAGGACCGGATCGCGGGGATTCTCTCGTTCATGGGCCGTTTCCCGTTCCACCACCCGATGAAGGTGCATGAGAATGGAGAACCCTTCAAGCTGGAAACCGGTTCGATGGAGGGGCCGTACATGAAACCGGATTATGTGATTCGTCCGTCGGTCAATCCGGGGTGGGACAAGAGTTCGAAGGAGTATTATCCGAACAGCATCTTCCAAGCGCACGCATTCGCCTTTCAGGCTCTGGTCGCCTATCTGCCGATGCCGGGAGCGAACGGCATTGCCGGAACGGAGGTGACCAAGGAGACGGTCGTCATCAACGATTCCGGCCGGAACCGTGAACTTGAGGCGCTTCTGGAGGTGGTCGTCGACGGTAACGTATTGAGTTCGGATCGGAAATCGTTCACGGTCGCCAATGCCGGTGTGGAACGGTTCGAACTGACTGAAACGATGCCCGCTGTGAAGCAGATCACATCCGGCTTCACCCGGCTCCGGCTGGTGGAGGACGGGACGACGGTATCCGAACGCAATTATCCGCTGACGCTTTATCCGGCCGACTTCGTGGCTGCTCCGAAATTCGCGGAAAAGTTCCAGCTTTTCGACCCGGAAGGAAAAACCGAAGCGATTCTGCGGAAGATCGGTGCACCCTTCGACAAAATCGACACCCTAGAAAACCTTGATGCGAAGCGTCCGTTGATCATCGGTTACCATGCGCCGCAGAACCTTCTGGTACGTTCGCAGAGCGCACTGGATTCCTTCCTCGACGCCGGCGGGCGCATGCTGCAGATGGAACAACCCTCCCAGGGCGGTCGCGACTGCGAAGTCTTCAATCAGGCCTGCGGCCACCCGGCGCTGGAGGGGATTCCGGAAGGACGGATCGCGGATTTCCAGGGGATGGACTGCTACGTGACGGCGGGGGCGTATCCGAAACCCTCTGAAGGGAATTTCCGGATCCTGCTCGACTGCGATATCAAACGCACGCCGCTATTGGAGAGTTTCCGCGGAAATGGCGTCTGCGTCCGCAATCAGATGGACTGTACGGAAAAGTACGGGATCGATCCCCTGGCGACGAAATTGTTCCACAATCTGCTGCGCTACATCTCTTCGCCGATGCGGATGGAGTTCCGGGAGGCGTTTCTCCTTGGGGACGATGCCGGGAGCGCCGAATTGCTCAAATTGTCCGGTCTTCGCGCAGAACCGGTGAAATCGGTCGCGGACGCGGCGCCGGGCGGAGTGCTGATCGTGGCGGAAAACGCACTCAACGCCGATAATGTTGATTCGTTGATCGAATTTGCCCGTGGCGGCGGGAACGTGGTGACGCTGCTGCAGAATGATGTCGAATCGCTGAAGAAACTCAGTGAAGGTCGTCTGGAGTTCCGTCCGGTCTACACCGGAGAGAATTATGCCGTATTTTTCCATGCCGCCAAGGGCAATCCGCGTCCGGCGCGGGTGTGGGGGATCAACAATCTCGACTTCATGGACTGGTCGCTCTGGTGCACCTGGCCGATGGCGGTGAAATCCGGCGACGGCTGGGAGGCGGTCGTTACATTGCGTGAGGGACCGAACGCCTTCCTCCACAGTTCGCTTTATGCGCCTCGCCCGGGTGCGAAGAAGGATAAATACAACATGATCCGCGCCGAAGCGGATCCGCAGTTTGCCCGGGAATCGGTCAAGACGCGCGGAATTCCGGTATTGACCGGAAAAGTCGGAGATGGTTCGGTTACATTTCTTCAGCTGGCGCTGTCGAAAGCGGCGGAAAAATCGCCGGAAGCGCGGCGGATTGCCGCACAACTTCTGAGCGGGGCCGGAGTTCCGGCGGCGACGGTGAAGACGGCAGCCGCGCGGAATATGGATGAATTTATTTTCATCCGACTGGATGAATTTGCGACCGTTCCCTTCCGTTACACGAGCGAAACCGGCGGCTGGAGCGATCAGGGTGCGATCAACGATCTGGCGGAATTTCCGGTCGGGCTGCATTATTTTGCCGGCATTCCGTTTGACGTGACCGATCCGGATCAGAATGGCGGCAGAGGCTGCGTTGCCCTCGGCAGCACCTCGGTGGCGAAAAACAGCCGTCATGCGGACAAATATCCGGAAGCGGTTCGGGGAATCGCCGTCGATGCTGCGATCCGTAGTCTTCATTTGCTGCTGGGCGCTTCATACGCGAAGGGCAATACGGTCATGGCGGACGTCGTCGTCCATTACGCCGACGGGAGCGAGGAAAAAATTCCGTTGACGGTGGGGAAAAACGTCGCCGACTGGTGGTATCCGGTTCCGGTGCCGGAAGCGGAGATCGGCTGGGTGGGCAAAAACGCCTCCTGCACGTCGCTGGGCGTATACGTGACCGAATGGAGGAATCCCCATCCGGAAAAGAAGGTGACGTCGCTCGATCTGGTCAGCCGGAACGACGAACCGATTCCGTTGTTCGCGGGGATCACGGCGGAGCGCAGCGAACTGACGCCGACGCTCGGATTGAATGAGACCTGTCGTTTCGGCGATTACGCGGTCACCGCGACGCGGATCGAATCGCACGGCACGTTTTCGAGCTGGTTCACGATCGCGGAAAACGGGAAGATTCTGGCGGAGGATTTCGGTTGCCGGGAGGGGCAGCTTCGCGAGATCGGAGGTTTGAAATTGCAGATAACCGGATATGACAACGGGAAGGTGAAGTTGAAATTGTCCCGGAAATAAGGATCAGGGTTGATTGCCGCCGTGCCGTTGATGGGAAACATCGGTGCGGCGGTTTTGCATCTTTGATGTCTTGTATATGAGAATAAGGATAATATATTATTCATCGGCGCTGAAAATGAATTTGAAAACAGTCGGAATCATGGAATTGGAAAAATGCAGAAACTTGATCCGATCATACCGTTGAAGGCGGGAACCACCGATCCCCTGGAGACGATTCGGAAACTGCGCGAAGAGTACGGCATCCGCCGTTTTGTTCTGACTGCACCGAATCTGGAATCGGTGATGAATGGTTATCCTTCGCTGGATGATTTTCGCATGATCGGCCGGTCGCTGCGGTCGCTGCGGGAACGGGCGGAAGGGATGGATGTGGAGATCGGCTGGTGGTGCTGTC
>CALXNS010000040.1 GCA_944389815.1 uncultured Victivallis sp.
GAGATCCGTCTTCCAGTTCGGCGAACCCGAATTCCCAGTGCCCGGGCTGTTTCGGAATCGCCAGCGCAAGCTGCAACCCATCTTCCATGAAACACCCCGCCGCCGTCTTCGATTTCACATGAACATCATCGGTCACGGCGACACGCACTTTCAATTTTCCGTCCGCAACGGCCAGAAAGATTTCCGCACTTTGATCTTCCGGCCCGCTCCAGATCCGGTGCGTGGTGTAGGGATTGTGTTCCATCTGGCTGACCATATGGTCGCGATCGCGGAGAATGAACTGCGGTTTTTCCAAATAGTTCCCTTCCGCCACACGCGTTGCGACATTGAGCGGCAGAATCAGACGACCCTGTTCGGAACCAAGCGCGTAATCGAGCGCAATCCGAAGCGCTTCCCCGGAAGCGTTCTCCGGAATTGTCACCTTCGCGGCGAGTTCAATCGTTTCCCCCGCGGCCAGATTCCGTTTTCCTTCCGCCGGCACCGCCTTCACATCTGCAGGCAGTTCCCAGCGCCAGGAAAATTGCGCCGCATCGGGGAGCGGATTGGCGACGGTGAAGCGCACATCCACAGGCTTTCCCGGCGCCGCCGCCACGCCGTCGGCCAATGCCCGGACGATTCCGGCGCCGACTTGCGGCGCTTCCTTCGCACCGGTCAATCTCAGATAACCGGGATATTCCGGGATCGCCACGGTGACCCGCCCGGCAACCACATCCAGCGGCGTTTCATTGCCCATAATGTCGATGAAGTGCGCCCCCGCCGCATCGGTTTGAACGGTCAACGGCTCCTCGACGCCCTTGGCGTTGGTCTTCCATACGACGACCACCTGATCATCGCCGTCGCGGAACCAGTGCGCGGTGGTGCGCTCGTTCTTCAACAGCGTTCCCCCGAACGATGCCTGAGCGAGTTGAAGACTCAAGGTATTGTATGCCGCATACCCTTCCTTCGGAAACCAGTCGTGAGTCAGCAGCCCGTAATTGTGTTCGCAATATCCCGGCAGAAAACCGTCGTCCCGCAGGTCGAACCAGATGTAACCGCGCGCACCGAGCACCCGGGCGTGAACGATTTTCTTCACCACGTTGACCGCCTGCTGCATATAGTTGCCGTTGGAGATGTAGAACCCGGTCTCGGTGAAGAAGAGCGGCTTCCCGCTGCGGAGCTCTTTGCGATACTCGGCGACCGGACCGGCAAGAATCCGCTCATAGGTGGCGAAGTCACCGTGCTGATGATAACCGTGAAAATCGAAAAAATCCTGCCCGTCGGCCACCAGCCCCTTGTGAAAACCCGGTTTCGAACGCGGCAGGTCGCTGGCGATGCCGCCGGAAATGACGAACGCCTCCGGATCGCTCGCCTTGATGCCGCGGTAAACCCGTTCGAGCCGGTCGAGATACTCTTCGAGCGAACCGCGCCAGAAATCCAGATCCGGTTCGTTCCAGAATTCGTAGAACCGGATCTTGCCGCGATAATGTTCGGCAAGTTTCCGGCAGAAAGTCTCCAGCTTGTCACCGTCCGGCACGCTTTTATTCCAGTCATTCCAGTCGCCGGTATTGCGCGTTTCAGGCCGCGCGGCGAAATAAGGAGTGTACCCCACCAGGAACATGTGTTCCATCCCGAGCGCATTGTTGATCGCCATCAATTCGTCGGCCGCGGTGAAATCAAACACGCCTTCCTCGCGTTCGATCCCCTCCCAGGTCACGCCGGTGCGGAGCAGTTTTCCTCCGCTCAACGCCGCCGCCGCGGCCTCGATTTTCTGATCATCCCTGCACCAGCGCTGCTGGCGCAGATTGTATCCGAGGATGAATTCCGGATTGTCGATCTCATTGGGTCCGGCGGGTTTCATGTAGGCGAAACTCGTGCGCCCGTCACGACGGGTACGGACACCGTCCGCGGAAACGAATTCAATCGCCGCACGCCAGACCCCGCGATCATACTCCTGCGACCACGCCAGCGGCCAGAAACGGCTCTCGCCGGGGGCAAGTTCGAACTTTTGTTCAAACTGATGCGTCTCCCCGCGATAATCCCGCAAAACAATTCGGGCGGTAAATGCGTTTTTCTCCGGAAAGCAATTCGTCAGCGTCAGCCCGAATTTATCTTCATCGCCGACCTTGAGCACCGGCAGCGGAGAACCGGTTTCGTAACGGAAGTTGATCGCATCGACATCGCGCATCTCCTCGCGTTTGCGGAGCGAACGAAAGAGAATTTCACCGCGCCTCTCCGCCGGATACTGAAAGAAGGTGATGTTGTTGAGCGTGACGGGAAAATCGACCTTCCCGTCCTTGTTCTTTCCCCAGCTTCCGGCAATATCCGCGGCAAGATCCCAGACCATGCAGCTGCGCCCCTCCGGAACCGCTTTCTGCCGGAGCGCAAACGACTCCCCGCCGGCATCGGTCAATTCAAGCGCCAGATTGACTCCGCTTCCGGAAAGCCGTTCCACATCCAGCTCCAGCGCATAGGGCGAGCCGATGTTCTGCAGCGGGAACGACACTTCGCGCATCCGTCCGATCACCGGTTCCGCTCCAAATTCCGGCAACGTCGCACTCTGTACGGTCAAGCCCTCCGCATGCGGGGTGTAAATGAGTTTTTTATCTCCCTCCCAGCGGGCGCTCTCATCAAATTTCCGCAGTTCCAGAACTGCGGCGCCCATTCCGGGAACCGCCTCGGCGCCCGGATTGCGGAAGCGAAGCGTCGCCGCCTTCTGCGACGGATATTGATGAAGAATCAACGCCTCCAGCCGAACCGGAAAATCCACCTCTCCGTTCCCATTGTCACCCCAGTGACCGTCAGAACCGCTTCGAACATCCCAGCTGATCTTATTGAGTCCGTTTTTAAGCGGACGCTGCGGGTAGGAGAAGAATTCCCCGGCGGCATCCTTGAGATAAAGCGCCACGGTAACTCCCGAACCATCGAGCAGTTCGAGTTCGAATTCGATCTTCTCCGGCGAACCGAGCTCCTTCTCCGACGCCTTTTCCCGGAGGTTGAACTGAAACGGCGGTTTGTTCCAGTCGGGTTTCTTTTCGATTTTCGCCAGCATTCCGGCCGGTTCCCTCGTCAATTCCACGCCAGCGTCCGCGCGCCACGCCTCATTCCGGTCGAACTGCCAGGCGCCTGCCGGAACGGCTCCGAACCATCCGGCCAGAGCCAACACACCAACCATGATGAATTTTTTCTTCATGCCAGTATCTCCTCGTGTTTACTATGAGCAACTGAATTTTTCCGCAAAGTGTCACCGGGCAGAAATTCCGGAAAAAGCTGATACTGCGGATGCCGCCCCGGAACCCAGTTTTCCAGTATCTCGAATGCAGTCCGGCAGATGCCCGCCACCGGCTGAGCCACCGACGCCAGCGTGGGAGTCACATTCCGCCCGGCGGAAACCCCGTCAAACCCGATCAAGCCGATGTCGCCCCCCGGTTCGAAGCCGCATTCACGCATCGCACGGATCGCACCGAACGCGCCGGAATCGGAAATCGCGAATACCGCATCCGGCGGATTTCCCCGTTTCAGACGCCGAACCAGAGTCTGCCGGGCAAACTCTTCGCGGTCGTCGTTGACGCCGACTCCGCAGTCGAGAATTTCCGGCGTAACTCCGGACATCTCTGCGATTTCACAAAATCCCTGCATGCGCGATTCAAGCTGTTTCAAACGCGGTTCGCAGAGCAGCACCACAGGATTCCGGAACCCGAGCTTCAAGATCTGTCGCGCGGCAAGCATCCCGCCGCGTCGGTTGTCGCTGGTTACGTTGGAAATTGAAACATTCCCGAATTCCCAGTCGATCACCACCAGCGGCAGATTGTCATATCGGGAAAGCTCCCCCAGTTGACGCACCGAAATCGGTTCCGTCGGCGGCAGATAAAGCACCGAATCCCCCGGCTCCAGCCGACGGTGCAGTTCCGCAAGAAATTCATCGTGGGAAAAAACCACCACCTCCATGAGCTTCCAGTTCCGCGCCGCGGCATTCTTCTTGATCTCCGTCATCAGCCAGCTCCCGTAATCACGCGCGGGATTGTTCGAATTCGGACTCCGGAAATACCATAGACGACGCAGTGTCGACTGGCGAAGCAGTTCGCCTGCTCCAGGTTCCAGATAGGTTCCTGAACCGCGAATCTTGCGTACAAAACCTTCCATCTCAAGTTGCTTCATCACCAGACGCACCGTCGCGTAACTGGCGACAACCTCCTCGGCCAGCTCTCGTTCGGTCGGAAGTTTTTCTCCGCCGGACGCGAGCAGTTCAGCAATTTTTCCCAGAATATATTTTCGCGTCTCTGCGGAAAGTCGTGCGCTCTCTGCCATAAATCCAACCATTGCTCCAAATACAATTGCCAAAAGTGCTAATCAAAAATATAAAACTTTTAGCAAAATTATGACACAAAAAAGCAATTTTGTCAATAGGAGGCGGAAAAAAAAGCAGTTATTTTTTGCGGTACCTGGGGAAAAAGTTGTTTTTAACGGCATTTTCCGTCATGAGGGAGAGCTTTGCGTGCGGCGGCGGTGAGGGAGCGGCTCAGTTGTGCGACCATTTCGTCGGCGGGATCCGGGATGAAGACCGGCGTCGGCGGCGGGAACAATCCGAAAATCCGGCTGAGCAGCGGATGACGTTTCCGGCGCAGCGCATTGAGTTCCGCTTCGACCCGGATCAGCGGTTGAACCGGCACCCGCGAACGGCCGATTTTCAACGCGCAACGGTAATGATGAACGGCGCGATGGTAAGCGCCCCGCACCGCGAGCGTCCGCGCATAGAACAGATGATAAAGGATATTCGTCGGCGCCCGGCCCAGAACATCGGCAAAACAAAGTTCGGCCGCATGGTAACGTTTATGCAGAAAATGGTCCCGTCCTTCGCGGAAACGAAGAAAGATCTCCGTTTTCTGCAGATCCGCCAGCAGTGTCGCCAATGACGTTTCCGGCGGAACATGATTCCCGACGATCAACTCTTCGAGGATATCGTCCGCCTCGCTGTCGAGCAGCGGCGCTCCGGGTACCCAGGCGTCGGAATGAATCAGCTCGAAGTCGGACATCAGCGTCCGGTCGTAACCATGCCGTTTCTGCGGATCTGAGAGCGTGTCGAACGCCTTGACCAGCCGCCGGAACTCCTCCACCTTCTCCGGGCGGCCGGGAAACAGATCCGGATGGCACCGCTTTGCGGCACGATAATAGCCGCGCTTGATCTCCGCAAAGCCGGCATTCGAGGATACACCTAATATTTGATAATGTGTCAAAATGATTTTTCCTTGAAAAAAGCATTCATCCACTTGCCTTTCCCCCCGACATCGAGTATAATATATAACATGTTACGTTGAACACAAAAGTTTTTTTGAAAAAAGTTTGGAAATATGCCTGAATCGATTAAAAGTCTGCCCGGCGGCAATGAAACGATTCTGATCGTTGACGATCATGAAACCATCTGGGATTTTCTGATCGAAGCGCTTCAGAAGCTCGGTTATTCCGTCCTGCTGGCGGAAAACGGCTTGGATGCGGTTGAAATTTACGAGTCCAATCCTCGGGAAATCGATCTGGTTTTGCTTGACATGATCATGCCGAAAGCAGGCGGTCATCAGACCTTCTACCGGTTGCGTGCGATTGATCCGGAAGCGAAGGTGTTGCTTTCCAGTGGTTTCGTTTCCGAATCCGAAGTTCATGATCTTCTGCAGCAGGGTGCCTGTGGTTTCCTGCCGAAGCCGCACCGACTGCCCACCGTTGCCCGTGCGATCCGTCAGGTACTCGACCAGGGTCGGATGGCCGTCTAGAGGGGGGGCGCGAACTTCAAGAGGGGGGCGCGAACTTCTAGAGGGGGGCGCGCGCCTCCAGCGGGGGGGGCGCGAGCCTCCGGTGGGGGGGGCGCGCGCTTCGCGGGGGGGGGGCGGCGC
>CALXNS010000041.1 GCA_944389815.1 uncultured Victivallis sp.
GGGGGTGTTTTCATCGATTTCTCCAATTCAAGACCCAGAAACAATGCTCTGGCGTGAATGTTACGGCAGGCGGATCAGCGGCCAGGTTTCATCACTCTCATCATCGAGCGTCATCGTCGGCGAGGCGGCCATATACCCTTCGCGCAGAGAACCGTCATTGTCGTTGACGATCAAATTGAACTTGAATCCATTGGCGGCGGCAGCTGGAGTCAGGCCGACGGCGTGAAAGGGAATCACGACGTCATAGCGGGTCTCTTTTCGTGATTCATCCCGAGCGGTTTTCAAAGAAAGCTCCGGGAAGGGGCCGGTGAAAGCGCTGGAAGAGCGCCAGCAGTACACTTCCGATTTCCCGTCTGGCTGGTGTGTCAGGCCGAGTTTCCATTTTGCTCCGCCTTCCGGCAGATGGAGCGCGAACTGGATGTTGTCGCCTTTCCAGACGGATGCGCCGGAATACGGCTGCACATGCCGGTCGTCCCGCACAATGACCGATAAATGCAAGGTTTCTTTTTCCCGGGTTAAAAAGAGTTCGGCACTGAGATCATCCGGTCCCTGCCAGAACAGAGCTTCGCTTCCCGGCATGCCGCTCGGAACGAAAGTGTGATATTGGGCGTCGGAATTCAGAATGAAGAGCGGGGCCCCGGCCACGGTTCGGCGGATCAGGGAGGTGGCGGCGTGTTCACAGATCTGATTCTTCGCGGTGAGAATGATCTGCAGAGAGCCGGGTTCTCCCAGTGAGGCGGAAAATTCCGGTGCGGCAGTGAGGTTGAAGGTGAGATCGCGTTCCTCTTCCGGGGAGAGAACCACGTTTCCGACCGGATTCTCCACCGAGACATGATCCGGAGCGGAAAGTTGCAGCTGCAATTTCAACGGTTGTTTTAACGGATTATGCAGTTTGAGAGGAAAGCCGGAGACATTGCCCGGTTCCAGTTCGAGCAGCGGAGGCGGTTCTTCGAGGATGGAGCAGACCCGGAATTGTTCCTCCCGGGGCCGGGAGCGGAACTTCAACGTGAAGGGGCGGGACGAGACCGGGAGCGACAGTGCGCCGTCACGAACCGGAAGCGCGGTTTCGTTGCCGAATAAATCAATCTTGACGCCCTCGTCGCCGGGAATGCCGGCAATGAGGACAGAGCGAGTGGTGTGATCGTTCCAGAGCGCCAGGAGAGCGTTTCCCCGGGCGTCTTCAAAAAGGAGTGCCGTCACGCCGGGAACGGCGGGTAACTGCCGGAGAAACCGGCCGCCGCGGTAGGTGGCGGCAAGCATATTGTAGGTGATGTACCCGGGTTTGGGTTGGAAATCCGGGGTGATGAGTCCGAAATGGCGTTCGGGCTGTCCTTCGGCGAAATAGTTTTTTTCGCGCAGGAGATACCAGTTGTATCCCACCGCGTCGTGAGACCAGGCGATCAGAAATTTCCGGAAGAGATATTCCGCCTGACGCATTTCTCCGATCCGGGCGGAGTGTTCGGCGGTTTCATTGGAGTACCATCGGCGCGGTGCACCGGCGCCGATCAGGCCGTATTTTTCCAGCACGCCGAGAAGATCGCGATAATAGGTCGGGGTTCCATGACCGTGAAATGCCAGCAGGTCGAAGTGGCGGCCGCCGTCGGCCAGGAGCAACTCGAAGAGACCGTTATTGTGATCCGGATTGCCGCCGGAATTGGTGTGAACCGTGGCGATTCCTGCGGTCATGACCACCGCCTCCGGGACGGTTTTCCTGATGGCGTCATACCCGTGGATGAGGAGTTCCATATATTGTTCGGCGGGAAAGTTGGCGAAAACGACCAGGTCGGGTTCATTCCAGATTTCGAAGTATTTGATCCGGTTCCGGTAATGCGCGGCGACGCGGGCGGCGAAGTCGGCGAAACGATCCGCGTCCGGCAGCGGCGAGTGATTTACATAACGCGGATCCCGCGGCTGATATTGGCTGGAGACCGCCCACGGGACGCATCCGTAAAGCAGGCATTGCGGTTCGACGCCGTTTCGTGCCAGCGTAGTGACGATACGGTCATAAAGGGAAAAATCCCACTGTCCCGGCTGTGTTTCGATCCGGTTCCAGGTAAAGTCGAACCGCATGATTTTGGCGCCGCAGAGTCCGGCGGCTTCGGCTTCGAGTTCCGCTTCATGCGCCGGGAAACGTTCCGGGTGGCCGCAGAGACCGAAGAGAAATTCCTCCGCGCGCCCCGGAGTCGGTCCGGCCGGGTTCATCCGTCCCATGCGGAAGGTGTTGCGATAAATTTTCCCCCCTGCGCTGCGCAGTTCGGCGTCGATGCGCCACCATCCCTGAGACGTGAAGTCGCCCGGCAGCGGAAATGGCTCGACACTGTTTTCCGGTACCGTCACCGAGACCGGAACCGTCTTCTGCTCCGCGGCGGAATCGGTGATCGTGAGCGAACCCTTCAACTGCAATTCTCCGGTTCCGATATTGTGGATATTCAACACCGGAAGTCGATCGCCGTCCGGGAGCAGCAGATTCATCCAGTGCCCGGTATCAAGCGTGAGGTCGGCACACTCACCGGACGGGAAATATTCGACGGCATCGAGCAGGATTTTCCCTCCGGGCAGCGTTTTTTCGTTTCGATCGACGGCGAACCCCCACACATGCAGCGGCCAGTCGATGGAGCGATTTTTGTCGCCGCCCCAGATGCTCCGGGTCGCACCTTCGGCGACGGTGTATTCGAGCGTCACATCGCCGTGAAGGGTGGTGTCGGAGAGCGGCTTGACGAATTGAAAGACTTCGCCGCCGGCATCCATCAGCCTCAGAGAGATGCGGTCGACCGTGAGCGGTTCGGGCACGTGAAGGCGGAGTGCGAAAAGCGCACGGTCGAACGGGGGAAGTTTCGGTGTTTCCGATTGAATTTCCAGCTCGATCGACTGCGGTGCCGGTTCACCCCAGCTGATGACGGGGATGTTCCGGCCGTCGGAGGTGCGAGAGTTGTCGCATTTGACCTGATCGGAACCGGGCCATTTCAAATTGACGGCACGGATTCTGGTTTCGTCGAATCGGAGGGCGTCCCGCGCGGCTGCTTCCGGCTGCGGGAACAGCAGAATTGCCGCGGTGAGGATGGGAAAATGGAGGTGGAGGAGTGTGCGGAAAAAGGTCATGATGAGAGAATCTTCCGATCTTGTGCGGGTTATTCCATACGCTTCACGGTGAAGCCGTCCGCTTCGATGACGACTTTGGGCTTGTTGACGGTGTTGTAGATCTCTCCGGCGGAGAACGCCCCGGCGTGGCCGTCGACGAATGCGGCCGTCGTCCGCCCGCCGTGGGCCAGATGGACTGCCTGGGTGGAATAGAGGACACTGCCGCGGATGTTGTAACAACCTCCCCAGCCGGGCACTTTATTTGTCACCTGGGTTTTGGTCGCATCGGCGGCGATGTAGAAATTGGACGGAGTTTTACATTTGACCGGATTCAGGAGTCCGACGTTGCTGGCGGTGACGAGGAAGCAGTCCCCCGAACCGTTTTCCTTGAAATATTCCGCTTCGTCATAGAAGACCGGCATACCGTAGACCCCGTAAAAATGCCCGTCGGTCACGGTGGTGTAATCCTTGATGGCGTAACTGTTGGCCGTGCAGACGAGCGTCTCGGGCGGGAGGTATCCCAGATTGTAGGATTTCGTGCCGGTGATCAGCAGATAGGAAAACAAATTGAAAGTTGTCGCACTGGTCGGCGTGATGAAGACCATGTAGTTGTAGTCATTGGAATAGAACATCTGCGCGGATGCGAACTGCTTCTTGTTGGCAACGCAATTGACCTCCTTTGCCTTGTCCCGGGCGCGGTTCAGCGCGGGAAGAAGCATCGATGCGAGAATGGCGATGATTGCAATCACGATGAGTAATTCGATCAGCGTGAAAGGGGAAGATTCTGCCGTCAGACGGGAGCCGGGATGTTTCATTTTTTTATCCTCGCGTTCAAAATTCGCTTGCACGACGCAAACGACCGGTGAATGAGTTCTGTGTATAATTATGACATATTTTCCTTGCGGCAACAATAGCAAAAAAGCGCGATTTGTTATTCAATTGTCAGATTTTTGATGAAAAAAGTTCGAAACGGCCTCTTTTTTCTTGCAAAACTTCCCGGGACGTGTTATACTCGGGAAGCGAACAGGGAACAAGGGAGGATGTGACCATGATTCAACCGCCGTCATTTCCGGTACGCCGGGGAGAGCGGGGGGATTTTCTGCGTCTGGTGGAGTTGATTTCGTCGCAGTTCACGGGGCGGGTTCATTTTTCCGAACCGGTTCAGCGGAGTTTGCCTTCCGGAGACGGAATCCGTCCGGACTGCCGGCTGGATTTTGTGTTTGCCGGGCGCAAGCATATGCGTTATCCGACCCGGCGCGGCATCGTTGACGCCATGCTGGAACCCGGAGAAATTCATTATTGCCCACCGATGACCTGGAAGGAACCGCGCTGGGATCAGCTGCATGTGATGAGTTCACTGGTGTTCAATCCGCAATTCATCCGCATCACCTACATCGATTACCGGGAGCTTTCGAACCGGTATGCGCACGCCGGTGCCGATATTTTCTATCATACCGCCGGGCCGCTCTGCGAACCGGGACAGGCGGTGTTGCGGGCGCTGAATCTGTTCGCCGCCGCACCGGCGACCCGGCGTCAGGCCGCAGCTTCGCTTTTTACCGCGCTTTTTTCATTTACCCGGGAGACGCTGCTTTTCGATCAGAATCGAACGGAGAGCAAACGGGATCATACCCGGGAGCGGATTCTGCAATATCTCCATGAAAATTTCCGTTCCCCGATCAGCCGGGAATCGGTTGCCGCACATTTTTCCCTGAACCCGCGCTATATTTCCCAATTGTTTCACGCGGAAGTGGGAGGCGGTTTTTCTGCGACGCTCCGGCAACTGCGGCTTGAATACGCTGCGGTACTGTTGCAGAATACTCCGCTCACGATCGATGAAATCACCGTGCAATGCGGTTATGCAAGTTCAACGTATTTCATTGCGGCATTCCGGAAATTTTTCAACATGACCCCCGGGGAGTTCCGAAAGCGGACCGAGTGACTGTTTCGCCCGGCGTTGTCGTTCACTTCCGTTCAGTGGCGATGACCTTTCCTGAAGCGTCGCGGTAGGTGGTGGTGTTGCCGGATTTCGTAGCGGTGCTGATGGTTCTTCCCGAAGCGTCGCGACGGGTGGTGATGTTGCCGTGGGTGGTTTCGGTCGCAATTACTCTTCCTGAGGCGTCGCGGTAGGTGACGCGATTGCCGGATTTTGTGGCGGTGCTGATGGTTCTTCCCGAAGCGTCACGGCGGGTGGTGATGTTGCCGTGGGTCGTCTCCGTGCTGATGGTTCTTCCCGAGGCGTCGCGGCGGGTGGTGATGTTGCCCGCAAGCGCGCAGGCGGTGGTGCAGATCAGAAGAACGGCGATGAGCTGTTTGACGAACATGATTGAACCTTTGACGTTGTCTGTTGGAAAATATTTCTGTTAAGATAATAAATAATATCTTTTTCATATTTTCCAAGCCACTTTCTTTGCTGCGCGGCAGAATTTTTCATATTTTATGATTTGTTTCCGGGTTGCATTCCGATCTTTCCTTTCAGCGCCGCGATCTCCGGAGAGGATGAATCGAATGAAATTTTCTTTGTTTTTTTCGTTTGCCTCTTGCCAATGGACTGGAGGTGTGGTATAATTAATGCAACAATAATAATGATGTTTGATCAATAATATTGATATATAGGGGGGGTGTAATGATACAAGTCCTGTACCGATTTGATGCAGTATTGCAATACGCAGCCCGGATGCGGCGTCCATGCCGGATCGGAGAATTCGCAAGTCATCTTGGCGTATCACAACCGACGTGCTCGAACATCGTGCGAAGCATGGTGGATCTGGGGTATTTGGAACCGTCGCCACAGGGGGGATATATCGTCGGCCCGTCGCCGAGCGTGATTGCGGGGAGCTGCGGTTACAAGCAGCACATCGTGACCACGGCGGAGGAACCGTTGGAGGCGCTGGTTCACGAGATCAACGAGAACAGCCTGATTGCGGTGCACAGCGGCGACCGTCGGATCGTACTGACACATCGTTACTGCAACCGGTCCGTACAGTCCTACATTGCAGAGGTGACGGAACATCTGACACTCAATGCGACGGGGGTGATCCTTCTTGCGGAGATGGCGGAGAAGGAGTTTCAGGAATTCTGTCGGCGGTATCAATTTTTCAGTTCGATATTCGACGATGCAGAAGACTGGGAAAGTTTTCGTGCTCATCTGGCTGAAGTTCGCCGTTCGGGCATGGTGAGTCATTTTTCCGGTCCGGAGTCGGATCGGATATTTGCGCTGGCGATTCCGGTGTTCTGTCACGGGCGTTGCGAAGCGTCGCTGGGATGCAGTTTGCCGGCGTACCGGTTTTCGGAAGAGTACGTGGAAAAAATCCGGCGTTCGATGGAAGGCACAGCGCGTGTCATCCAGAAGAAACTCGAACGTTCCGGTGATGGATGAAGGATGGCTGTTACGGCATGAATCAGGGAGACGGTATTGCTGAAGGTCTCTGGAATGGGAGTTCGTTCAGAGGATAATTGCCATAAATTGATACAGGCATAAAGTTGCGGAAAATCATAACAATCAGAATAACAGGTGAACATCATGAAAAATTCTATTTTTGACATCGTGGTCGTCGGCGGTGGAACCGCCGGGGTCGTCGCCGCAATTCAGGGAGCACGTCAGGGGGCGCGGACGCTTCTGGTGGAGAAAAACGGCTGTCCGGGCGGAACCATGACCGTTGCGGGCATCGCGCACCCCGGGCTGTTTTACGCCTGGCGGAAACAGGTGATTGCCGGGATCGGCTGGGAGATCGTCACCGCGGCGGCCGCGGAATGCGGTACTCCGCTGCCGGCATTTGAAACCCAGATCGGCATGACGTGTCATCCGGATTACCAGGTGAAGCTCAATGCATTGATTTTTGCGGCGATTTGCGATGAAAAGATGCTGGAGTCCGGGGTGAATGTTCTTTACCATACGATGATCGGCCAGGTCAGGCGCGGCGACGATGAGGTTGAATTGGAACTTTGCACCCGGGAGGGCGCAAGTTCAATCCGCGCCCGGCGGGTGATCGACTGCACCGGAGATGCGTCGGTGATTGCGATGGCGGGTTATGAAGTCATTCATCCGGATGAATGCCAGCCGGGAACCATCTGCTGCCGAGCGTCAGGTTACGATTACGATTCGCTGGATCAGAACGCGCTCCGGCGCGCTGCAGAAGAAGCCGTAGCTGCAGGAGAACTGGCTTTTGCCGATCTCGGTTGGAATCACGATGGATTTTCGATGCATTTTCTGCATGAACACGGCAATAATGCCAATCACATTTTCCCGGTGCTGCCTCCGTACAGCGCCGAAGGACGGAGTCGCCTTGAAATCGACGGGCGGCGTTCGCTGCTGCGCGCCTATCGTTTTCTGCGCCGTCAGCCGGGGTTGGAACATTTGAAACTCGAGGTCTCCGCGATGGAATGCGGTGTTCGAGAGAGCGCCGTCATCCGAGGGGAAGTGACGGTCACCGCCGAGCAATACGCTTCCGGATACCGTTTCCCGGACGCGGTCTGCAACGCATTTTATCCGATTGATCTTCATAAGCGCAGCTCGGCTGGGGTGACTCCGACGGCGCTGCACGATGGCGTTGTACCGCAACTGCCGTTGAGGGCGTTGATTCCGCGCGGCAGTGATCTGTTTCTTGCCGCGGGGCGGTGCGTCTCGAGTGATCGTCTGGCCAACAGCGCGTTGCGGGTTCAGGCAACCGCGATGGCGGGCGGGCAGGCTGCTGCTGCCGCCGCATGCGCCTCGCTGGAGGACGGGGTGTCCGTGCGGAAGGTGAATTTGAAGCTGGTACGCGAGATTCTTCGCCGCCACGGCGCGATTGTACCGGAAAATACGAGCGAGGAATGAAACGGGTTAAGATTTTTTTAATAAATATCTTACATGTATTCTAAATAGAATTTTCAATTTTTTGCATCCGTTTCCCCCCATAAGTGAAGACAATCGATATTCACCAATGGGGGGAAAATTCATGGATTCCATTTTTTCCAGCCTGGTCGGCGCTGTTGGCGGCGGCGGCCTGGTCGGCACGCTGGTGCTTCTTTTGATCAAACACAGTTTGGAGCGCGACCGTCAGGAACGGGAACAGCTCGCGTTGCAGGTCGCGCGGCTTGAGACGGAAAAGATCGCCAAACTGGAACATCAACTCGATCAACATCTGGAAAGCGCCAATCCCCGCGCCGTAGCAATTGAACTGGAACATCTTGCCGAAGCGCTTCGCGAAAACACCTCTCTTCAGCGGGAGGCCGGGTTGAAGATCGCCCGGATCGACAAGGAGCTGGCTTCCAGCATCGACCGTATTGCCGGACTGCAACTCTGGCTGGCGAGCATCAACGATACGGTGCAACACCATTTGACCGGGGGGGCACCGTATGGAAAGTGAGATTGTTTATCTTCTTCGTCAAGCGGTACTTTCCGCAGTGTCGGACGCATTTGGCCCTACGACATTTGAGCGCGTCATGCGCCATGCGGAACTGTGTGATGCCGAACCTTCGGCGGCCTTCGGTCAGTGGCGGGAGCTGACCATCTTCGGATATCTGGAAACTCTGGACGGAAGCGGCGGAAGATATGTCCGGCTTTCCGAACGGGGCCGGCGTGCACTCCTTCATCGAACCGACCCCTTCATCTGGGGCGTGATCGCATTACGGTGAAAGCATGACCGGAATTGAAGATTCATTTGACCGTCTGCCGTTCGACGTGCGGCGTCTGGTCATGCGTTTGCTTCACGATGGAGCGCGGCTTAATGAAATCCGTCGTCATCCGGAGGTCGCCAGGGCGCTGTCGGCGCGGAAATTGACCTTTTCCGGAGCGGTTCTGCGCCGGGTTCGCTCCTCGCCGGAATATCAACGTTATGTCCGCTGCCGGGAAGAGACTGCACGACGCATCGACGCCGATCGCTGGGCGGCGGCGGCGCTGCGTGAATGCGCCGGAATCTCTTCGGTTGCCGACATGGCGCAGATGGCTGTCCTGGAACAACTTCGTGAAATTGCGGCTCGAGGTTCGAGCGACCCCGGGGAACTTTTGAAAATCACAACCGCCGTCAGCAGGATCAAATCCGCCGATGCTTCGCGTGAGGCCGGCGAGCTGCGTTCCCGGCTGGCCGAATCAGAACGCCGGCTCCGGGAACTGGAAGAACTGCTTGCCGAACGGGAAAATGAGATCGTTCGTCTGCGGAAGGAATCCGCTTCCGGCGTGTCGCCTGCCGCAGTGGCCGATGCGCTTGACCGGGAGCTTGGAATCGGAGAAAATTGAAAAATGGGGTATTTTCTGCCGTATCAGGAACGCTGGATTCTGGATGACGCGCCGTTGAAACTGTACGAAAAAAGCCGCCGTACCGGAATCACCTTCGCCACCAGTTACCGATGTATCCGGAAGTGCCTGCGCGCGCTTTCCGGCTCCGGCTTCACCCAGTGGGTTTCCAGCCGCGATGAGCTGACCGCCCGGGAATTCATCGTCGATTACGTGGCGATGTGGGCCCGCCGGGCCAACCGGATCGCGCGGGAGATCGCCGCCGGTCTCGATGGAGAATGCGCCGAAGTGGTCGATGAAAAACATGGCATTTCCGCTCTGGTTGTCCGGTTTCGGAACGGATCGCGGATCGTCTCGCTCTCCAGCAATCCGATGGCTTTCGCCGGGAAGGGCGGGGACGTATTGATTGATGAAATGGATCTGCATGAGAATCAGGCCACGCTCTATGCCATGGCGTATCCGTGTGTGACGTGGGGCAATCAACTGGAGATTGTGTCGGCTTATTCGGCGGATGGTTCCGAACACACGGAGTTTGCCCGGCTCTGCCGCCTGGCGCGCAATGGTAATCCCATGCATTTTTCGTTTCATCGCACGACGCTGGATGACGCGATTCGCGAGGGATTTGTCGCGAAAGTCAATTCCGTCAAGGCGGCCCGGAAGCAACCGATTCAAAGCGAAGAGGAGTTCCGGGAAACGATCCGACGCGGCTGCCTTACCCGGAACGCTTACGAATCGCAGTACTGCTGCATTCCCAATCGCGCCGGCGGGGAACAGTTGATTTCGTCTGCGACGCTTCGCGCGGCCTGTTCCGGGCCGGAGGCGGCGCGGTTCGATCTTGTCGGCGATGGCGGCGGCGCCGGAGGAGGTGCCGCGGGGGAAATCGATGCGGCATGTCTGCCGTACATTTCCTGTTCCTTCTGGCGGGAGGTGCTGTCGGAGGGGCGTTATGCGCTCGGATGGGATATTGCGCGAACCGGGGATATTTCCTCACTCTGGATCAACCGCTGTGAAGAAGGCGGGGTTCAGGTTCTCGCGGCGTTGATCACGATGCGCAACTGTCGCTTCGAAAGTCAGCGCCGGATTGTGGAGACGATTCTCGACGCATTTCCGGAAGCGGTGGGGTGTGGAGACTCCACCGGTCTGGGCATGGCCTGTTGTGAAGCGTTGAATGTGCGTTATCCGGATCGTTTCCGGGGGGTGAATTTCGCCGCATCCAAAATTGCGCTGGGAACGCGGATGCAATCCGTTTTCGAGCGCGGGTTGCAGAAGCTGCCCTCCGACGCTCCAGAGATCGCCGCCGATCTTGCCGGAATCAGGAAAGGCATCGCGTCAGGCGGGCGGTTGATTTTTACTGAAGGCAGAAATGAACTGCTGCCCGCGTCTCATTGCGATCTTGCCTGGAGTGCGGCACTGGCGTTGTTCACGACCGCACTGTTTGACGGAGACGGAATCTGCCGCATGGAGGGGGCTGGAGACGGGAACGAAACTGGACTCGGGATTGGAACCGGAACGGAATTCGGGCTGAAAAGATATGCTTCCGGCTATGACCGGCCGGGGGATTCCGAGGATGAGTAATCATAAAGTTCGAGGTGAAAGGATGTTGTTTTTCAAGAAATGGTTCGGCGCCGGGCGTTCCGGAGTGGTATGGGAACCGTCTGACCGCGCAGTCGAAGATGTCAGCCGGGGGCTTACTCCGGAGAAAGTTGATGCGATCATGGCCGCCGCCAACTCCGGCGACACGGTTCGTCAATGCCGTTTGAGCAGTGAGATTCTAGAGAAGAATCATGACGTCATGCAGGCGTTTTCGACCCGGCGCAATGCGGTGCTCGGTTCGCCGCGCTCGATTGTTCCGGGAGACGGCACCCCTCGGGCAAAACAGGCCGCCGAGATGCTTGCGGCGCAACTGGCGGTTGCCGGAGTGGAGAATTCGCTCGATTCCTTCGATGAACTTCTGGACGATTTGATGGGGGCGCTGCTGCCCGGATTTGCAATTTCCGAACTGGTCTGGCGCAACGGCGGCGAGCTGGCCGGGTTTCGACACATTCCGCAACATGCGTTCACATTTCATGACGGGCTCGAACCGCGGCTCATCACCCGGGAGGCGCCGTCCGGAATCGCGCTGCCGCCGGAACGGATCATCTATCATCGGCTGCGGCTGCATGGATCGGATCCGGTTCGCGGGGGATTGATCCGTCCGCTGGCGTGGCTGCACTGTTTCGGCAATCTTCACTTCAAAGATCTCCTGAGTTTCATTGAACGTTACGGGATGCCGTTTGTCTTCGTCAAGGTCGATTCGGGCAGTTTTGAACGCGAACGCAATACGATCAAACGCCTGATCCGCAATTTCGGCAGCAACGGTGGAGGATTGTTCACGAGGAATGTCGAAGCGCAACTCCTGCAGGCGAGCGGCAACAGCGGCGAAGTTTATTTTCGATTGCTGGAATATTGTGAAGCGGCGATCTGCAAAGTTCTGCTCGGCCAGACCGCCAGCAGCGGAAATTCTTCCGGCCTGAGCCGCGGAGATGCGCAGAGCAAAGTACGACAGGACATCCTGGAAGCGGATTGCCGCTGGATCGAACACTCGGTGAACACCCGGATTTTTCAGCCGTGGTGCCGGTATAACTTCGGAATGGAGGTCGCTCCTCCGCGTCTGGCGATCGACTGTACGCCGCCGGAGGACAAGGCGGCGCTTGCCGGGATGATTCAATCTCTGGCCGCTGCCGGATTTGAAGCGGACCCCGGCGAAATCGGCGAACGGCTCGGTATCCGGTTGCATCGGAGTGCGGAGAGTGGGAATTGATGATTCCGCACTGAGGACGGTGGAGTGCGGGGGGAGGGGAAGGCCGGGATGGCCGGGGTGGACGGGGTGGACGGGGTGGCCGGGGTGGTGGGCGGGTGATGGTTTTTCGTTGCATTGTGCGTGAAAGGAAAGCCGGGAAGAAGAAAAGAAGAAAAGGAGTATTGATCCGGGAGAATCTGAGTCGGGAAACTTGAAAAATACGCCATCTCGCGTTATTTTATTGAGAAAATCCTTTCAATGCCCGGGTGGCTCAGTGGATAGAGCAGAAGTTTCCTAAACTTTTGGTCGGAGGTTCGATTCCTCTCCCGGGTACCAATCTTGATTTCCTCATCCTCTTTTTCTCCTGGGATCGGTAAAATCATGCACGTGGGGCGTTTTCCCGGGAAGAGTGCGGTTCGCACCGGTTCACACGAGATGGCGTTGCAGTTCAACCGGGCGAATCGTGCTGGAAAATAAGGAAAGCAGGTTTTCGTAACGGATGGCGCACAACCGCGTGCGATTTCTCATCCAAACCTGCTTTCAGGCGAAGCGGATTGCTCGGAGTGCCCGGCACCTATGCCGTTTACCACACTCGGCTCATCCTGCCTCCACTACTCAATATATGAGATTATTGGAGAATATCAACAGCCGGTTCTTGAATTTTTTTAAAAAAATCACACTTGGTAAATTGTTGATAAACAAAAAGAAAGCAGGTTTCAATACGGGCGGCGCATCAACCGTGCGAATCATACGCCCAAACCTGCTTTCAGGTGAAGCGGACCATTTTTTCGGACTCGGCTTCGTCGCCGTTGTTTTTTTGTCCGGATCCTGCCTTCACTATTCATCATAAAACGATTTTCCGGAATCTCAATAGCCGTTTCGGCAAAAAAACGTTTTTTTTATTGAAATTCCTGGCGGCGTCGTTCCGATTGCATCGTGGCGGAGGATGGAGCCGCAGGAGAAAATGTCAGGAAAGGAAATCATGCAGGAAAATGTGATCTTTGACGGGATCGAATTTCCCGGACAGGAAATTGCTTCGTGCAATGGGGAACTGCCGGCGGCGTGGCGGCTGCTGCGCATCGGGCACAATCCGTTGACCCGGGAGGGACGGCCGTTTGATTTGCTGTTCAGCCGTGAGGATGCCGAGGCGGTCGAACGCTATTTCCGTGGGAAGGGGGAGAAAATTCCGATCGACTCCCGGCATGCGTTGTTCGCGCTGGCGGAGAAATCCGGAATCGAGGAGAGTGAACTTCCCCGGGCGCTGCCGCAGAAATGCGCCGCTCTCGGATATGCCGGAATCGAAGCGCGTCAGGATGGTCTCTGGGCGGTTGAGGTTGAATGGACGGCTCTGGGAGCGGAGATGATCCGGAATGGTTTCTTCCGTTATTTTTCGCCGGTGATACGCGGCATGGCACCCGGTGGAATTTTGCGGATTTCAAGTATTGCGCTGGATAACGTTCCGGCGCTTAACAACCTCGATGTGATCGCCGCAAGCGACCATTTCGAACCAACTGAAAGGGGGATCGCAACCATGCCCAATCTCAATGAGGCCCTGCAGAAACTGCTGGGTGACGAAGAGGCGCTCGCACTCGGCGATGCGCAGGAAACTCAGCGTGTCGCCGAACGGATTCTGGCGCTGGCGGCCGAATTGCCCGCGCTCCGGGAGCGCGCCGCTCGAACTGACGCCCTGGAAGAGGCTGCCGAGAACGCCGAGCGCGACAAGGTAATCCGCCGGGGATTGGCCGCCGGAAAGTTCTGCAATGCGCAGCGTCCGGTGCTGGAGACGCTGGCTCTGGCGGATTTGACGGCGCTGGAGGCCGCGGGACGAACCGGAGCCGTCGTCCCGGTGAACATGCTGCCGCTGGAACGCGGACGCGAAGAGGAATCCGGTGACGATTGCGAACCGCTTTCGCCGGAAGAAAGGATTGTGGCGAATTCCTTGAATCTTACGGAGAAAGAGTTCCGTCGCGCCAAAAAACAAAATCAAACAAAGGAGTTGTAAGATGACGCAATTGAACACCACCATGCCGCTTGCCCGTTATGAAATCGTTTCCGGAAAAACGATCCAGCCCGGTGAACTGGTCGCGCTCGACAGCACGGGGAAAGCGCTCCCTGCCGCCGATCAGGCCGGTCTGACTGTGGTCGGCTTTGCCGGGCGGAGTGAAAACGGAAGCATTGAAGTTTTTGATGGCGTGATCGGTTTTGCCAACGGCGCCAGTGATGCGGCATTTGCCCGCGCCGATCGTGGCGCGGTCGCTTACGTCGTTGACGCCGGAACCGTCGGCAAGAGTTCGACCAACAGCATCGCCGCCGGCGTGGTTGTTGATCTTTACGATGGTGAAGTCTTCATTGACTGCACCCCGGCCGCGCTCTGCGCCGCGAACCGCTGATCACAGAAGAAACCAAAGGAGTGAAACTGGTTATGGATTTGAATGTGAATACGATGGATGCTCTTTTTACCGCATTGAACGCCTCGCTCAACAAAGGGATCGCCCAGGCCTGGAACGGCTGGCAGAAATTTGCCATGGTGATCAACTCGAATTCCTCCGTGGAACGCTACCCGGTGATGCTGATCGAGGGCACCATGCGGGAGTGGATCGGTCCCCGGGTGGTGCATACTTTGAGCGGAAAAACGCTCGATGTGCGCAACCGTGACTACGAACATACCGAAAGCGTCAGCCGCAACGACATCGAAGACGACACCATCGGCCTTTACAGTCCGGTTTTCGAGGCGATGGGAGTCAACGCCGCGAACCTCTGGGGGATGCTGGCCACGGAAGCGCTCTGCAATCCGGGCAACTGGGCCGACGGTGCGGCGTTTTACAAATCCGACCGTCAATTCGGTCGGGCGACGATCAACAATCTGGTCTCCGGCGAACTTTCGCTGGAAAATTATGAAACGGCACGTGCCCGGATGCTCAGCTTCTGCGATGCATCCGGTTCCCCGCTCGGGCTGATGCCGGACTTGCTGGTTGTCGGACCGGAATTGGAGGGCGTCGCCAAACAGATTCTGAAGGCTGATCTGGTGGCCGACGGGACCATGACGGTGAGCAACGTTCACAAGGATGAGGCGGAAATTGTCGTCGATCCGTTCATGGTGGGCGATCACAGCGCCAAATGGTTTCTGATCTGTACGACGCGCGGTGTTCGTCCGGTGGCGGTTCAGAAGCGCAAGGAAGGCGCGCTGATCCGGTGGGACGCCGATTCGGATGTCTGCGTCAAGGAACATAATCGCAACGATTACGGATTGCATTATCGCGGTGCGGCTGCGGCGGTCGGTCCGCATCTGGTGATCGGCGGCAATCTCTGATTTTTGTCGAGTCGGCATTGACGACGGGTGCGGCGGCTCCGGACCGCCGGGCCCGGGACCGGACAGCCGCCGTCCCGGAAGTTGAATACGATGGGGAGGGTGGATATGGAGAACGTGGTAACAGTTGATGATTTGAGGACCCGTCTTTCGGGATTTTTTGACGAATTGTATCCGGATATTCTTCTGCCGGAAGCGGATTTGATGGCTGCGCGCGCAGAGGTCGACGGTGCGGCCGGAATGCGTTATGCTCTGCCGTTGAAGAACAGCGCGCTGGTGAAGAACTGGGTGCTGACCTTGGCGGAGGAACTTGCCTGGAGCCGTTCCGGAAGGGGGCGTGCGCCGGATAATGTCGTTGAGCGCGTTGGAGTGGTTCGCCGGCAGCTGGCCGAACTGGCTGCCGGGCGACTGCACCTTACCGGGCAGGATGAGACCGCCGCGACGGAAAATGTTGCGATGTTCGAAGGGGAAATTCCGCAGTTTACCCGGGCGAAGTTGACGGGATACTGAGGTGGGAAATGCGTAAGCTTCATGAAACAGCGGCAATTCTCCGGGAAATCCTCCAGAAGGAATTTCAGACGGTTCGAATTTCCGCCGGGTTGTGCCGTGAGCAGTTCAACTCAGAGGTGGAGGCGATGCATCCGGTTCACCTGCCTGGTGTTATTGTCGTTTTTGATCGATCTATGCTGGTCGACGGCGATGCTGTGCGGGAGATTCGTTTTTCGTTGCTTCTGGTTGATCGGTTTGTGGTCGGAAGTGATGAACGTGCGCTTTCGCTGCTGGAGGCGGCGGATCGGTTGCATGAGTTGTTTCCGCCGCATGGCAGGAAAGGGGATGGCGTGATGTTCTTCCCTGACGGATGTGTGATTCCGGAGACGGGCAGTCAATGTGCATGCATGCAGTTCAGCATTATTGCGAAGCAGGGTATTTAATTTATTGAAAAGGAGTAAAATCTTATGTCCGAAGAATATACCGTAATTGGTCTGGTAACTTACAAGGGCGCGGTTGCCGGATTGGAAATTCAGGACGTCACATACGGCGAGAGTGGTTCGACCATTGCTCCGCTGACCGAAGACGGACGCATTGACCGGATCAGCATTTATGGGAAAAAGAAGACCATCGCCGTCAACGGCAACGTCAAGGAAGGCGCGGACATGACCGCGTTCACCATCGGCGGTACGCTGACGGTTGATTCCGTGGCGTACACCATCACCGGCGTGACGATCAAGGAGTCGATCAGCGGTGCGAAGAGCTGCAGTATTGACGGCGAGGCGCCATGGCCGGGCAGTGGTGATGAGACCGTCTGATGGTTCGAAGTGAAGAGGAGCTCCGGCGTCTGGCCACGCCGGAGTTTTCCCGGTTGCTCGCTTCGGATCCGGAACTTCAGCGTCTGAATGCGCTGAAATATGATTCTGTGGCCGACTATGCGCTTTTGCTGGAAACATTTGCTCCGGAGTGTGAGTATCAGATCGGGCAACTTTCGATCCGGCCGCTGACGGCGGCGAAATGGTCGTTGCTCTGGTTGTTGGGAAGTCCCTTCGTTACCGGAGGAAACGCAACGGAAGCGGATTGTTCGACGGCGTTGTATGTTCTTAACGCTGAGCGTATTGATTCGATTGCAAAAGCGTTATGTGAAATTCCGGTGCGTGCATCCGGCTATGCGGAACAAACGACCTGGTCTCCTGCGCAGATTGCCGGAGAGATCCGGCATCGATGTGATATTGCATTTCGGCCGCTGGCATTGCTGCCTCCGCCGGAAAACAACTCGGACTGCAACGCATTTCGATTTGATGCGCTCTGGCTGAACCGGGTTGCCGGAATTGCCGCAAAGGAGACGAACTCTTCACTGTTTGATGCAATGCATCTCCTTCCGCTGTCGATGGTTTGCTGTTGTTATGTGAATTACATTCAACGCACGGCATCCGGAAGAATACAACTTCGACATCGTCCGAATGTGGCGCTGGCGGAAAGGATTTCCGCCCGGATTGCCTTTTTGGAGGGACGATTTCTCGAGAAGAGGGAATGTCGTCGGAACGAGCGGGAGGCCGGTAAGGAAAAGTAGACTCCTGATTGTAGGTCAAATGTTTTATTTTTAATAAGATAAAATATCTCATAATGACAATGCAATGAAAGGAAAATCTTACGGGTATGGCACAGCAGAAAGAGAGAAGACCTTTTATTTTTCCGGCAGGAGAATTTTTTGCGGCTGGAAATATGACATTCTCCACTACGGAGAAGGATGAGGAGACGAAAAAATCGGAAAAACCGATTGTCATGGTGTCCCCCATGTGGCAGGACTGGTTCGGAGAAGCAGCTGTTTCTGTTTCATCACCAATTACTTCAATGGTGTCAGATAGTGTTGTGGAAGGTGGGGAACACCATATTTCAAAAATGTCTTCGGCGAGAAACATGACCGACCGGAAACCGACGATTGGATCAGATGCCGCAATTGCGGTTCCGCAGCCGCGCATTGAGAGAGCGGGAGCTTTACGCCGGACGGATTCGATATCAGGGTTAATTTATCATCCATCAAGTAGTTATGTTGTTTCTGGAAGTTTGAATGAAAACTTCGCGTCTGATCGGTATAATGAACGGGATAACTCTTTTTATTCGAATTCCTTATCTCGTGTTGATCTGCAGACGGAAGAAATTCGCAATCCAGAGGAGGGCACATCGACGAATACACGCCGAATGGTTCTCCCCCGCGAACAATCTTCCGAAGCCGTTCCACGGCTCGAGATGACTGCACAGACGGGCGATGTTGATTTTGCCGTTCGCCGCGACGGGGAGGATGTCACCCATGCGGCAGCACGGGACGTACTTTACGTGAACGAAGTCCTGACGCGTGCCCGTGCCCAAAAGGGTGGCGAGCTGACTGTTGACGAGACGAAACAACTGCGCCGTCTTGCCGCATTGCAACGATGGACTTACAACCGCGACGGCAACAGCTGTGACAATGGAGAACGGTGGGCGTATCAGGCGGATCGTTTGCCGTTGCGGGGAAATTTTTCCGGAAGTGAAACTCCATCAGGAGTGGAACGGATCAATCGGACAATCGTCTCTTATGCCAGACAGCAGTCTGAGCAGCTCAACCGGATTGTCGACCTGCTCGATGTGCTCAGGGATTGATGAATTGACCGGGGCGAAATGCATTTCCCGGAGGAACGAAAAAGGGTAGAAATATGGCACAAGTCAAATATCAGAGCCGTACGGTGGAGTCATCCACTGACGGAGTTTCGACCACTTTCAGTTATTTTGGGACGCGCGAGGAACTTCTCGCGCTTCAGAATGCCGGACGACCCGGGATTTCCGCACCGGATGGACGGATCAAAAACAGCCGGCTTTTTCAACAGGAAGGTGACGTCTGGTGTCTGGAGATGCGGTTTGAATCCGATGCCGACGGCAGCTCCAGTGTCGCTCCGCCGACCGAATATGGAGAACGTTCCGCTTCTCTCAAGGGAGCGATGCTTTCTCTGCCGCTGGAAAATCATGAGGATTACCTGACGAACTGGAACTATTATCTGGCGGCTGCACCGGGAATTACCGCGATTCCGGAATGGTGGAGTTCCGCAGTGGGAACGTCGCTTCCCGATAACGACGCACAGAATTATGCCTGGATCAAAACCACCGGAGAAATGCCCGTCGATCGCAATGGCCGCTGGCATATCCTCAAGGAACCTGCGCAGAAAGGTTGTGACAGTTACGATGTTGCCGTTTATACAGTTACGGAGACCATTCGCTGCCGAACGCAAAATGACGCCGGCGATCTTGTGGCGAACAAGCTCAACCGGATCGGTGCGCCGGAAAATGATTTCGGCATTACCGGCGGTGATTGGAAGTGCGACGACGCCTCGGTGTCGTGGAGCGGAAAGTATTGGCTGGCGACGTTGACCTGGACGCGATCCGGTGACGATCGGGGATGGAATGAAAATTTTTATACGAAAGCGGTAAATTAACATGATTCCGGATCGATTGACTGCCAATGGTTTCGTCGCCTTGATCCGCCAATGGCGTGATATGTGGAACAATCAATTGCGCGACCACCTCCATCGCTCCCGGATCGTTGCCGGAACGGGAATCCGTGTTCAGCACACTGCCTCCGGAACAATTGTCTCCGCGTTGAAGGCTTCCGGCGGCGGTGTGAATGCTCCGGTCGAAACGTCCGGGGGATTCGTGATCGGGGTGGTGGTCTCCGCCACGCCGCAAGGCGGGCCCGCCACCATCGCCGAAATCACCCTCAATGCCGACGGCACCTTTCAGGAAACCGGCGTTCAGTATCAGGTCATCATCCCGGGGTTATGACAATTATGATCCATCTCCGTTCAGATTCATTCATCATATTTTCAAATGCGAAAAACAATGACGGCGCAGAGGTGCTCTACGCTCCAGCCTACACCGCCGATTACGGCATGAAATCGGTGTCGGGTTCGCTCAATGAAAACGGCGTTCACATCACGCCGAAGAGCGACGGAACCGCATGGGATATCGTCTGCGATTTCAAATCCGAGGGGATGTTCAGTTTCGACGCGGTTCTGGAGGAAAATCCGCCGCCGGACGATGACGACGCCGAACATGGCGACATTCGCGCGTTCACCGCGCACGTTCTGGTGCTCGGCGAAGATTTCCCGATGCTGATGGATAATTTCTATCAGTTCGCGGTCGGGAGTAAGGTGGAAATTACCGGCATCCGCGGCGAATGCATCCAGGAGTTCTTCGACGTGTCGATCAATCCAACCGGCGAATTGCTCTCATTCGACGGCGAAAAACAATATCAATCCGGGCTTAGCGTCGTTGCCGAAATCGATACGGCCACCAGCCGGACGATCGGCGCGAAAATCGTCGGCACCGCGTCGCGTCCGGGATTGTACGCCTTCCGGGTTACGACCAATTCGGTTACGCCGCAGCACGAAACGAATCCATTTCCGCCCGGTTCGGCAACGGAAATGGTGATGGTTTCCATTTACGACCCGTACCGGGCGGGAACACTGATGGTGATCGACCCGTACACGGAATACGAATTCAATCCGGATGCGTTCCGGGTGCTGACGCACGCGCTGGATTCCCCCGTCGCGGAGTATCTGGCCAATTCATTTTATCGCAACGGCGACGCATTCGAATGGTATTGCAGTGTCGGGGTGTCGGCTGGGAGCACCATTCAGAATTTTGATTATCTGCTCTACCGCATCGGCGACACGTGGTACATCGTCGGGCGGAGTTATTTCAATGGCGACGCGATTCCTGGTTATGAAACGCTCTCGACGGCTCCGGCGCTGGCAAATTCGGAATATCCGCCGTCGGCGGGTTGGTCGAACGGGGTGATCGTCATGGGGGCGGTGAAATATTTCGTTTCCGGGTACGGTTTTTTCGACTGGAAATCGGAGACGCTCTATCAGTCGTCGCCCGGATGGGTGCGGCGTTATCCGGGGTGGGATTTCGACCCGGACGATCCGGAGGGAACGGACGATCCGGAGGAATCCGGCGGAACCGGGGAATCCGGCGGAACCGCGCCGCAGGGCGGGGTTCTGATGTTGTTTGAAAACGGCGCATTCACGATCGACGGCGCCGAGGTCGAGGTCGTGGAAATCAGCGGAGCGGCGCTGCCGTATTCGCCACCGCGGATTGAAGACGCGGCGCTTCAGGAGTTGAATTTCAATGGTCTGGTGCGTATCGGCGATCTCGGGTTTGCCGGAGGCGGTGCGGCGTCGGGCTTCTGGTCGCGTTATCCGATTCACCGCCAGATTCATCCGGTGCTGAATCACCCGTCGGTGGAAATGGTGATGCACGTCACGGATCAATACAGCCACACGATATCATCCACGCAGAGCAGCGCCAGTAATTTCGGCTCCAGTGCAACGAGAAGTTCCGATGAATACACCCTGGAGGAAAACGATGAAAAAACGCTGAAACAATCGGTGAATCCGATGGCGGAAAATTATTCCGGCGACGCGTTGTCAGCGCTTTACGGGGTGACCGTGAATGGAGGTTCCGCAACGCATACCGGGAGCAGAATTTCGCATAGTGTAAATTCATCCTCGAACCGAATGGGCGTTGATGCGGATTGGTATACGTTGACAACTCAGGAAGATGTTTCGGCGGCGACCTCGATTTCCGGGGACGTGGAGAGCCGTGCCGTTGGCGCGCTCGGTGTCGGTTCCGGGCGGAATCCCGGGATGAAATATGAGGGGGCGTATTGGAGTGGCTCGATGGTTTCGTCCGCCCGTTGGCCGACGCAGACCACGACCACGACCGAGAGTTTCAACAGCGGCACCGGAGAACATACGACCACGACCACCACGTCAAATTCCACCGCGGGTGTCGGTGACGCATTGTGCAGCTGGGTTCCCGCGTTGCAGACGGGTGACGAAATCCCGATTTCCGGGGGTACGGTTGTTGTAACCGAGGCGAATTTCTCCGGCGAGAGCTCCCGGGAGTTCAACGATTATTCCACGCCGGAATCGCTGTCGATCCAGATGACTGCGACACATTCGCGGACGAATTACACCGGAGACGGCGCCCCGGATGATTTCGGTTCCACGGTGGTGGTTTTCTATCAGAACGGAGCTGAAGTTTCCCGCACCGAATCGGATGACCCGACCGGAGAGGTTTTTTCCGCCGCGGTTGCCGGATGGAAACCGCTGGAACCGCCGACCGAACCGGCAACGGATCAATGGGTGACCGCGTATACATCAAAAACGGAGCAGTATGTACAAACGCATACAGCCAGTATCGGAAGGTATTCTGAAAATGATTGAAACTGAAATTCTGCTGAAACTTTCGGGGACGCGCGGCATTCCGTGCGGGGCGTCCGGACTGGGGATCACCGCGCCGCCGGAAATCATCTGCGGCGCGCCGCTGGCGTTCCGGATCACGCCGGTCGGGTTCGAATTTCCCGCGTGC
>CALXNS010000042.1 GCA_944389815.1 uncultured Victivallis sp.
GGGAATGGACGAAGTGCATCCAGCTTCTTCTTGAGCTCATCACACTGTTGCAACTGATTCATCATGTTGTCCCCCTTGATCTCCGTTTACTCCATCGATGGAGTAAATATACTTCTGATGGAGTAAAATACAAATGGGAAACTACTACACAGTGGTTGGATTGATCGCATCAGTATATCCGCTCCGTAAGCTCTTCACTCTGTTTCTTTCATCTTTCTTAAGATGATTCAGCATGTCGTATTTGCAATTTCCCTTAATGGCATTTATAGTAAAGTAGCACCTGATAATAACATGTGCCGGGTTCATTATAGATGAGGTGCCACTATGGTACCGTAGGACGAATGGAACATTTTCGATACTGAAATCGAGGAGGTGTTAAGGTGCCATTATGGTGCAGTGGGAACGCCGCTGGTGTTCGGATGCGGACAACCGGTTGTGTCTTCCGAGGTACCATTATAGTGCCGTTGGAACAGGTTCTAATGTAGCTCCAAAGAGTTATGGATCGTTCTCTGTGTAGGGATCGACAGATCAGGCAGGAGCCATCTCTTTGAGCAGAGTTTAGTTAGGTGCCAAACTGTGCCGTTTTAGAACTTGGAAGTACCGAAAAGTGCCTTTTTCGATCAGTTGAAACACCTGCAAGACAAAAGCTAAATTAGAGAATAACATCTTGAAATAGAGAGCCTTGTAGCGTAAAGTTGAGCTCAGCAGGAGGTTGTGAGAAGCCGACTCTCTCTCCGCCATTTACTTCTTTTCCCCGTGAAAAGAAGTAAAACAAGAAAAGCGAGATTCGCGGCAGTTCCCACTGCCGCGTTTTTTTTGTCGGTATATTTCGGCCACATTTCTTGTCTCATGAAAAGAAGGAGAACAAGAAAAGCGAGTTGGCGCGGCAGTTCCCACTGCCGCGTTTTTTTATGTCGGTATATTTCGGTTGCATGTGCATAGTAAAATCAGGTTTGCGCGAGAAATGCAAAACGATTTACGCAATTCTGATATGTTTTTCTCTCCTTGAACTTCTCTTTTTTTTCCTTGTTCCAGTTACTCACCGGTGGAAAATAACCGCACTGCAACCACCGTTTCAACCGGAATCAATATATACAACGCCCCGATAAATGCAAAAATCGGCCCCCACTCCTATGTTGATTCCGGTTCCAGTAGCTCCCCCGTCAACTACATCCAGACGCGACAACGGCAAACTCCCGTCATAACCGGCGTAACCATTCGCCGCGTACCACATTCCGCCGTGATCCGGAACGACAGCGACACGCCGGCCGAAGGGCGAGACTAAGTCATTGTGACGGAATGACAAAAAAAACGCGCCCTATGGACGCGGCTGGATGATACTCATGGTTACCCTGCCTGATCGCGGAGTTCATTCAATCTGTTTTGCAACAGTTTTGGATTTTTGATGTGCGAAATCGTGATTTCAGCGTCGGCGGTCGCCGCGGTTCCGACGATAACAGTTCCGCAACCGGTCAGCGCGTCGAGCAGCCCGCGTTTGACGGCGATGCCGCGAATATCGTTCAACCGCACGGATGTTTCATTTTTAACGACTACGCCATGAATAACTTTCAGATTTTTCGTAGTGAGAATATATTTCATCGAATAACGCCGCCACACAACAATCAGAATGATCAGTAATCCGATGCCGAACGCCAGTATCAGTGGAATACCAATAACCAATCCTGGAATAAACGGCAACCAGCTCGGATATCCGCTCATTACCACACTCTCCGGCTGAGCTGATCTGCCGGCTGCTCTGCTGACCACGGTTGCAGTGGGAGCCGGAACCGTGAATTTTCCGTTACATTGAGGACAGGCAACCATCTGCCCGGCGGACGAACCGTCGCACTCCAGCTCCGTATTACAGTGCGGACATGAAATTTTCATTTTCTCCTCCCGTTGATTTTTATTGTTCAGTAGCCACGCATTTTGCCGGTGAACCGGCTGAATTATTTATGAAATTTTACTTCCTGCCACCTGTTTTACTGCGCCTCTCCCCTAGGTTGGACAACTTTTATGAAAAGATTGGTGTAAAGACCCTTGTTTTACTATATCCCACTGTTTGCCGATTGCAAGTTCCGAAATAGACTTCATCCGGCGTCCGGTATTGGAGTGCCGAATGAATCCGCCTGGAATTGTAAAAATTCACATAATGCTGAACACCGAAACGGAGCTGCGGCAAGCTGACGTACTCTTTGATTTTGATGTCCTCATATTTCAGCGCCCACCAGAAGCGCTCCATCTTTGTATTATCCAAACACCGTCCCCGTCCGTCCATGCTGATTTGAATACCATGAGTCCGGAGTTCCGCTATGAACTCCGAACTGGTGAATTGGCTCCCTTGATCCGAATTGAAAATCTCCGGTTTTCCGTAGGAATCCATCGCCGTTTTTAACGTTTCGACATAATGAAAAGCATCCATTGTATTCACTACATTATAAGCCAACACATTGCGGCTGAACCAGTCGACAATTCCAATCACAAATGCTCGATGACCGGCAACCGCCGTGTAAGTAATGTCCGTGCTCCATACCTGATTCAGGCGCTCTATCTTGCATTTGCGCAGAAGATACGGAAATTTCTCATGTTCCGGATGTGGTTCCGAGGTATTGAAACGCGGACGCGGATAGACCGTCCTCAGATTCAAGCATTTCTGTAACCTGCGCACCCGTTTATGATTCACTCTGTATCCGCGGCGTTTCAATTTCGCAGTCAAACGAGGAACTCCGTAAAAGGGCGTCTCCATATAAATCTCCATCATTTCGTCCTTGACCCGCTCGTCGGAAGCTGTCCGGGAAATTTCCCTTTGGCTTTTGTAATAAAAGCTCGAATGAAGAAGTTGAAGCAGCTTCAACTGACGATTCACGCTTAAAGCCGGATTCTGAGCGCTTATTTGAGCTTTTCGGGATTCAAGCCGCAGGATGTGGACACACTTCGTAAAAAGTCATTCTCGATTTCAAGGCGTCCGATTTTCCTCATCAGATCGTCCTCCAGTATACGGCTTGCTTTCTTTCCATTCTGCCTTGGACTGGAAAATCTCGGAAGCTCATTCCATGAGTTTCTTTTTTCACCGCTGAACCTGATTCGGATGAATCTGGTATTTCCCCGCGATCTCTGCAACGGTCAATTCCCCGCGCAGCGCTTCCAATGCTACACGGCTTTTGAATTTGGAGTCATACGACTTTTTCATAAAACGTCCTCCCTCTCCTGGTTAATTTAACGGGTATTTTACACCAAGCCAAGTTGTCCAGCTTTCGGGGCCAACCGCATGAATGTGATCTGGACAAGCCTCTGCCTCCAGGATATCTACTTTTTTCAAATCGCGCAGTTGACCCAGAATTTTTCCCATGTCCTTTTCGATTTGTCTATAGATCACCTGACGACGATATTTGGGAGCAAATACAATGTGATACTTGCATTTCCATGTTGTGTGTGATAATTTGTCAGTTGTCATTTGAAGCTCCGTTCTATGGGTTGTGATTGGCGAATTGCAACACTTATAGCACGGAGTTTTCTTTTCTCGTCTTTAAGCTGAAGCTGTTCGGCTACATACCGGCACAGCCGGTAGTTTTTTTTGCGTTTAAACAATATAATAAAATTTTTGCTTTAAATAAATTTGAAGCAAAAAAAAAATTTTCTTTTTCAGCTTTTTTATTGACAATTCATCATCCCGGATTCATAATTAAATTGGAAAGACCGGGAGATGAACAATGGAAGAAGTGACCCATTCACCGAAAAATATGAAGGATATCGCCGGAATACTTGGTGTCAGTACCGTTGCGGTATCGCTGGCACTGCGCAATTCGCCCCGAGTTTCCGCGGATTTGAAAGAACGGGTTTTCAAACTTGCAGGTAACGCAAGTTTTAAAATGAGAAATTATCCGCAGAAACGCGAAAAACATAAAAAAAATACCAGCCCGGTCTGGAATATCGGACTCCTGTTCAAAGAGGATCCCACCGATCCGGTCGCTCAACTGATTCAGAGTACATTCATGCGGCGTATGACGGAGCTCATGCTGCCGTTTGAGATCGTGCCGAGCGATCAACTTTTTGCCATGCAGAAGCAGCTCTCCGCATTCGACGGCTTTCTCTATTATTACAACATTTGGGAGGAGCATCTTCCCCTTCTGGCGGGAAAACCTCAAGTCGTCGCCATGAACGATTATTTCGACTGCAGCTTCTGCGACAATTGCAAAGTTCATAATGTGCTTGCCGGGAAAATGGCGGCGGACTATCTGCTCAGCCGCGGTTTCCGCAACATCCTGATTCTCTACGACGAAGTCAGCGCCGGCGGCATTGACCGGCATCCCCGGCTGCTCGAATTCCGGCGGCGCGCGGAAAGCGGGGGCGCCCGGACAACCTCTCTGCATTTCTCCCGCAGAAAGAACATCTCGTTCTTCGCGCAACAGTTTGCCGAATATCTCGGCGACTGCCATGAACCGCTCGGACTTTTTGCCTTCAACGACATTACCGCGTTTCAGTGCTGTTCCCTGCTGGAATTGCAGGGGAGAAAACTCGAACCCGGCAAACTGGAGATGATCTGCTGCGACAACACCTTTTTAATCACCCAGCTGCATACGCCGATTCCCGTTGTCGAACTGCATATCGCCCGGGTCGCGAAAGAAGCTGTCGACCGTCTGTTGTATCGTATGCAGAATCCATCGGACGATTTCGTGGAAATTCTCTTCAAACCGGATCTGATCCTGCCGCAGGAATCTTCGATTTGAATTTGTTTTCCCTTGTTGTAACCAGTCAGAATAGAAAGGAATGAGAATCATGGAACACAGAAAAATGCATTTTCACTTTGAAAATTCATTTCACTTATTTACACTTATTGAATTACTTATTGTCATAGCGATCATCGCCATACTGGCCAGCATGCTGCTGCCGGCCTTGAACCATGCGAAGGCCACCGCGTACAGTGCAAGCTGCCTGTCCAATTTAAAGCAGATGGGGCAGGTTGTTCAAATGTATGCCGCCGACAATCAGGATTATCTCGTGATGGCTCAGGGAAAGAACAAAGAAAATCCGGCCTATGCCGGATGGCAATACCACGTCGGGAAATATCTGGGGTGTGACGTCCCGTACTACGGATTCAAACCGGAAAATGCCGTTGCTCCACTGCATTGTCCCGGAGACAAAAACAACTATCTCTGGAAAGGAAACGAGAAGACCTGGGTTCCTTCCGACGGCTGGCGGCTGCATACCAATTACGCCTATTCCCGGGGAACAGGATACCATGATTTTTATGAACAGTTCGGTAAAGCATTCAAGCAACGGAAAATCGGCAGCATAAAAAGTCCCGGCGAAGCCTTGCTCTTTTGTGACGGACCGGGTACGAAAAATATTGACGGAACTTTTCGAATTACCACACATGGTGATGATGCGGTTACATTTTTCATTGATTACAATACATATGGTCCGGTGTTTTCCAGTGTCTCTTATCGTCATAATTCCCGTCTCAATGCGGGGTTTATCGACGGCCATGTGGAAAGCCGCGACCGCAACGGCACGGTAAACACTCTGCGATGGATGGTTCAATAAATATTTATTTGCATCAACACCAGGACAGCATGAAATGAATCTGAACTCTCTTTTTCTTGGTCTTGTCGTCGGCAGCATGCTGACCGTCCGGGGCGGCGCGGAAAATCTCTGGCCGGACGACGGAAGTTTTGAAACCGGACACAAATTGTTTATTCAAAAGGCGCAGCGGGGCGACGCAGTCGATGGGGAATACGCACTTTTCGTCCCGCCGGGAGAGGATCTGCTCGGCGGTTATGCCGCCGCCGTCCTGCAATCCGGGAAAACTTATGTATTCAGCGCCTGGCTGAAAAGCCCCGTCGCGACAACCGTCCAACCGCAGTTGTGGACGGAACGATACACGCCGGTCGCTCGGGCAAAGGTCAAACTGGAGCCCGGTGTCTGGAAACAGCTGATCCTTCCTCTTGATGCATCGAAAGGAGTCTCCATTCGTTTCTTGCTGAAAAAAGATTCGGATGTACCGCTTCTGATTGACGGAATCAAGCTCGCGTTGCGGGATGACGGAGCGGAGGCCGTAACTTATTCTCCAACCGCGCCGATCTCCGCGGGGGTTCTCCGCAACGATGGAGTAGGCGAAGTCATTTACCGCGACGCAAAACCGCTCTCCCGGCTCTTCCGGATCCGCAACAACAGTGAAGAAACACGCCGGATTCAAGGCCGCGTCACGCTGGAAGCTCCGGAATTTCCCGAGCGGGAACTCTGGAAAGGAGAAGTTCTTCTTCCTCCGGGCAAAACGTTTGAGAAGGAGCTTGAACTGCTTCCGGAAACAGTTGCCGGATACTATCTGGTACGCAGCCGCGTTTCGGATGACCGGGGATGCGAACAGGAGAGCGCCATGCCTTTTCTGGTTACGGCGCCGCCACGGAAGAGCGATGATCTTTTCATGGGACTGCACGCCTGGCGCGGTCCGACGGAACGGTATCAACGCATCGGCTGCAAGGTGACGAGAACATTCATTCGCTGGGCCTCCGTTACCGACGGCCGTTACAACCCGGCAACTGAAAACGGATTCATCCAGCAGCACTGCATTGAAGTGCTGCCGCCGCCCGGCCATATCCGGAAAAATCCCGACGGCACACCCACCGCCGATGAGCTCGAAAAGTTCTTCACGGATTATTACCGGAATCACCCCGAATCCATCCACTGGATCGAGTTTCAGAATGAACCGGATCTGGGTTGGCGTTTCGGAAAAAACTCCAAAGCGGAAAATGCCGTGCATTATGCGGAATATTATCGCGATTTCGCACGAATCGCCAGGAAGGTGATGCCTCAAGCGAAGCTCTGTGCGGCTGGTGTTGCCGGGGATGATTTCGGAGAATTTCCCTTTATGCGTGAAGCGATGAAGTTGATCGGTTCCGAGGCGGATTGTGTTCCAATTCACCCTTATGCTCACGCCCGGTACATCGACAACTCCGCCTCCGACATCGGGCCGGAACTCAACGGCACCTGGGAAAAAACCATCAACGCCCGAAACGTGATCGCCCCGGAAACGGAACTTACGTATGGCGAGATCGGCTGGGCGCTTGATGTGCGCTGCGACTGGCTTTCGGCGCCGGTGATTCGTCATTCTCAGTATCTTGCCCGTCTCTTCCTGATGGCCCGTGCGTTGAATATCGGAACGGTGCAGTGGTTTCTCGGAGACGATCATCTTGAGCGCACCAGTTATCACTACGGCTTGTGGCGCAACTCGTTGCCGTTGCCTGCTGCGGCGGCGTATGCGATGACCGCGCAGCGTCTCGACGGCGCGAAACCGGTTTCGATTCTGGAAAACGACGGCGTTTATCTTTATGTATTCCGCGATGCGGACGGCCGGCTTTTTGCCGCGGGATGGACGATCGACAAGCTTCCGGTCAAGATCACGCTGCCGTTCGCTCCGGGATCGGTGGAACTCTGCGACTGGCTCGGACGGGAATACCCGGTCGACGGAACGCAGTTCGAATTGACACGGGGGCCGCGTTACTGGATTGCCGGGCCGGGAACGGCGGATGAAGATTTTCTAAAAGCGCTCGAAAACCGTTTCATCGACCGCATGTCTCTGACGATCCGTCGCCGTCCGGTTTCACGCAACAAGGTGGCGTTCGACTTTGAGAATCGCGGGATGAAAGCCTTCGCCGGGAACATCGATTTCAACGGCGAACACCGGACGTTGAAACTTGATGCACCGAAAGCGACCGGGTGGCAAATTCAACCGGTGTGCACCACCATGGAATTCACCGTGCCGGATGCGGGAGCGGCGATGTCGCTGGGAGTCACGGAGGGAAAAGGAAAAAAACACACGATCCCGTTCCGGGAAGACCCGCTGCTGCCGCTCCGGGGGGCGCTTCCACGGCTGGATTCACGTGACTGGCTGCTGCCCAACGACCCGACGATCGGCTATGACGGTGCGAATGATCTGAGCGTCGACAGTCGTTTAGACTGGAACAGCGAAACGTTGATTTTCGATCTGAAAGTGACGGATGACGTTCACGAAACTTGCCCCCGGAATGTCTGGCAGGGGGATTCCGTACAGCTGGCGATCGACCCGGAAATCAACGGAGAAATCGGATTTGACGCTGATGATTTCGAGTTTGCCTTTGCCGTTGACGGCGATCGCGTGGTGACGGAATGCTGTTTTGCTCCGCCGGATGTTGTGCCGGAGTCGACGGTGAAAACGATCCGGGCAACCGGCAGCCGCAAAGGGAAGACCACACTCTATCACATTGAAATTCCGTGGAAAACGCTGAGGATAACACCGGTTTCCGGGAAAGTCATCGCCTTGAATTTCATCGTGAACGACGCGGATGCCGACGGACGGGGGCGCGCCTGCTGGATGGGGCTGACGCCGGGAATTGGTGAAGGGAAAACTCCCGGAGTATACCGGAAATTCATATTGGAATAATAAAGCAGTCGATTGTGAAAAATTATTTAACAAATTGAATATCAGATAGTGTCCGATATTTTTGCGCACATTTGTTTTGAACGATTACAGGTGACAAACGTTACCTGGCGCAGCCGATTTATGCGGAACTATACTCCGTCAACAAGATATAAAGGAAGCTGCAGACTCCTTCCCTGAATCCGGATACCAGGGAAACGGCAAAAATCAACCGACATTGCCCGTGCTGTCAATTCATGAAACAGCAGCGGCAATGTCGGTCGTTATCGCTGAGTTTTCTCAAAATACGCTCAATTCCGCCAGGAATCGTCAAAGCAACCTTTTTTACTTCTCATCCTCAACAGGCACGTCGTCAATTGACTCCTCCGGCAATACCGGCTCCACAACAATCACCTTCTCCGGCGCCAGCGGACGATGCAGATGCCGATGCAGCGGCGTAAATCCTCCGCGATCCCAGATCGTCACACCCGCCAGGCAGAGCAATTGAAACAACCCCCATACCAGAAAAATCGTAACAAACGTTCCCGTCGTTCGCAATAAATTGATCCCGTAACGACGGCTCAGCCAGAAACGAACCGCCCCCCAGACCACCGCCAGCAACAATAAATTAAAAATCCCCATCCCCAACGCTTGATGCTCCACCGTCAGAAATGTCATCCAACTGCTTTCCGACATCCCGAAAAACCAGTTCACCAGGCCGACAATCTCCAACGGCACATACGCCAATATCAACAAAAACCATAATGCAAATCCCGGCGGATAAGGCACTCCAAGCTCATAATCCCTCCCCATGCAGCATAAGGTCGCCACCACTATCGTCAACGCCAACATCCCACACAGAAAATCAAAGCGACGTTTCGCATTCGCCAACCGCTCCCGGTTGCGCCGCGACAGCGGTTCACGGTAACGGGCTCTCTTCTTCTCTCCCATCTTCACCGCCTCCTTCCCGTGTCATTCGCCCCAATTTGTTTGACCAGAAGATACGTCACGTAACCAATGATCACCAACACCAGCACCAGCGCACTGTACGCATGCGGCCACCAGATCCCTTCGGTCATCATGGAGAATTCCGACATTCCCCCCAGACCCGTGATCACCGTAAGCGGCATGAACACCACATTGATCACCGCAAGGTATTTCATGATTACCGCAAGGTTGTTACTCACCACCGAGACGCGCGCATCCGACATTCCTGTCAGAATCCCGGCATAAATCCCGGCAAGATTGTCGCACTGTTTGTTTTCAACGGTGATATCGTCAAGAAAATCCAGCTCCTCCTCATTGAAACCTATTTTATTGGCATCGTTCTTAAGCTTCAGCAGCAGAAGCTGATTCGCACTCGTCGCGCTTTCATAATAGGTCAGGCTCTTCAACAACGAAAACATGTTCACCAGCGACTTGTTCGTCACGGCAAATTCAATCTTGTTCTCGATCTCGTCGGAAATGTTGCGGATGATCCGCAAATGCTGCAGAAAATGGTGCGTCGAATGATGCAGCAGACGCAGCAGCACCCCCTGTATCGTATTCCCGCGCAACGGCATCCGTCCGTGTTCAAACAACGGCATAGGTTCCGCCTGCAGCACCACGATCCGATCCTTGAAGAGAAACGCTCCGATCGACGACACCTTGAACGCCATCGTCCGATCCACCTGAAAATTGCGCGGCCGTTTCAATATCACCGCAATGTGATTGCGTTCGTATTCCACACGGGAAATCTCATCTTCGTCGAGTGCGGAAATCAACGTGTGCTCATCGATCCCGCATTGATCGACCAGGTAACGCTTCTCCTCCTCTGTCGGCGCGCTGTACACCTGAATGATTCCCAGCTGACCTTCCGGACAGCTTTGAACACGACCGTCCACCAAATCGTAACATCTGAACATAATTTTTACGCCCTGTGTTGTTTGTGACAACAGCAACATTCCGGGACATCCCGACTGAGAATGCACCCCGGAAGCTCCGATCTCCCGATCCGTCGATTTTTACAGGCGTGAAACCGCGCATGAAACAGCATCACTTCAGTTTGACAATGATGCCGGGCGCGTTCGAACTTTGTTCAGCAGAAGAAGCCGGAACAAAAGAAAGCAACTCCCGACGCGGCCTCACGCCATCGGGGTCCAGGATCCTCACTGATCTTTGTCTTTTTCTGTTTTTCTTTCATTTCCGACCGTTTTTGAATACTTGAAACTCATGCGATGCAATCAATATAGCCTTGCTCCGCGCATTTGTCAATCCCTTATTTCACTTTTATGGGAGATTCGATCCTCGCTGCCGACGTTTCAATTCACCGATGTTCTCATGATAAAAAGTGATAATATAGTGATAAAAAGCGCATAATTCCGCCGGACAAAATGATCTATCTATGCAGTTCTCTCCATGATTTCGACGCACCGGCATATTATCCTCATGGTTCGAACGGAACCGTATTCGAGTCGGATTCAATTTGGAAGCCTTCAACCCCGCCGTCAATTTTCCGCCTCCACCCGGGCGGCACATTCTCCGGCGGCGCGTCATGATGCTTTTCATGTCTCCTGGAGCCATCATTTCCGCGTCTTCACATATTACCATCTCAAATATTCTCAACTTCATCAACTTTTTCAGTCACGCCTCCGCCAAAACAACGTTCCTGCAGATGAACGCAACCGCACTCATCATTCGAACTTCTCATCCTTGAATCTCTCTCCGGCTGTTATGACCGATTTTTACGTAAAATAATATTTTATATCAATAAAAAATAGTTTTTGTCATTGCAGAATGCACACTTATCTAGTAAAATATATATCAGAAAACAATCCCCCCTGAAACTCCGAATGCAACATGACAGAGAAAGGAAGAGATTCATGAAAAAACGCAATGTACGACACGGCAGACCGGACAAATTCACATTAATTGAATTATTGGTCGTTATTGCGATCATCGCCATTCTGGCCTCGATGCTGCTTCCGGCGCTGAACCAGGCGCGGGCCCGGGCGAAAAGCGCCGCCTGTATCAATAATTTAAAGCAAGTCGGCATGTCGTTGATATTGTATTCCAACGATTATAACGGCCTGATCGCTTTCTGCGCGGCAAACACGCCGTGGAGTTTGTTTGTGGACGGCACGCGCGGCGTTTCCTATCTGCCGGTTTCCAGAAACGGCGATTACAACCACGCCACCATCGCTTATTGTCCGACGATGGACATCGTTGAAATCGACAAATACGGAAAGACTTTCGGCTGGGCGACCTACGGGCTCTATGATGCAAACAACGATTACGCCCGCGGAAACATCTCCGCCAAAACGCACCTCTACCGCAACATCACAAGTCAGGAGAGTGACATGATCGCCTTTGCCACCGGAAAAATGGTCACTCCATCGCAGTTCATGAGTTTGATCGACACCGTGACATTGATCGGCGGCGAAGCGAAATCCGGTCTCGGCGGCTGGGCCTGGACGCCGGAAAGCTGGAACAACAACTCCGCCGGAACCGATTGTCGTCCGTACCTCCGCCATAACGGCGGCTTGAATGCGGCATTCTTCGACGGCCATGTGGAGTTCAAGAACCGCAACAGCATGACCGAACCGGCCAACGGCATCACCTCCAATTACATTATCGGCTTCTGACGACACACGGGAGAATACCTCATGATCCGGCGTTTTCTGTTTCGAATATTTCCCCTCCTCTGGCTGCTGCCGTGCGCTCTGACCGCGGCAGAGGGCGTGACGTTTTCCAACGTTCAAATTCATCCGGACGGCAGTTTCACCTATGCCGGACAACTCTTCCGCCTGACCCATTGGGACACGAACTGGAACCCGGTTGCTCAGGATGCGGGCGGGATGACACCATTGCCGGGGTTCCCTGAACAGACTGATGATGCCGCCCTTTTCGAAGGAAATCTGCAGACCGGAGCCGGAATCATTCACGTCCGGGAAGAGTTCCGTATCGTGGAGGACGACGCGCTCGCCATCCGGATCACGCTGCAGGCAGATCCACCCGTTCCGACCAATCTGGCGGCTCTGGTGCTGTCGTTGCGGGAGGAAATCTGGAAAGGGAAATCCATCCGGCTGGACGGCGAAGATGTTCAATTACCGGAAGAATGCGACAATCTGACCATTTTTTACAGAAACCAATTCAGCTCCTTCGAACTGTGGAGTCCCGACGGCCTGCGGAATCTCAGGCTGGCCTCGAACGCGCCAATTGAACTTCAGGACTCCAGAAAATTCCCCTGCGTGCATGAATACAATCTTCGTCTGCCCTTCCCGTCCGATTTCGGCAGAAGTGGTCGTGGCGTGTTGGAGTTGAAGTTGAAAAAGTGCTCGCCCCGGAGTTCGCCCATCGACATTCGCTCCGTCGTCAACCGCGGCTTCCGGGATGAGGTTTCCGGGGACGGCGAAGGCGGCTGGACCGATCAGGGACCCGGCAATGATCTCGCCCAATTTCCGACCGGCACGATGAACTTCGGCGGCATCAACTTCGAAATCATCAACCCATCTGAAAACGACGGCAACTCCTGTCTGGTTTTTCAGAACAACAATCTCGATTGCGTCGAAATACCGTTGAACGGGAAACGAATTCCCTACTTATGCGTGCTGCACGCTTTTGCCTGGGTGATGGGCGACGTGCGCTGCCACGTCGGAGACATCGAAGCGCGATACACTGACGGAACCGTTTCACGTTTTCCCGTCTTCAACACCGTGGACGGCAACGACTGGTGGACGCCGGTTCCGGTTCAAAACGGTCGTCTCGCCTGGCGTGGACAAAACAAGTCCGCGACCGTCGGAGTGTTTCTCGCCGCGTTCAAGCTCGAAGAAAAACCCGTGAAAACCCTGGTTTTTCTCCCTGAACATCCCCGGGTGTGGATGATCGCCGGTCTTTCAGCTTCCGATGCGGAGCCGTCGCCGGCTTTCTCCGAACCGCCGCTGATTTTCGAAGCCGGCGAAATCTGGCGTCCGCTGCAATGGAGCCGGGAAATCGAACCGGGATCGATTCTGGATTTTTCCGAACGGCTGAATGCACCGGCGGGAAAATACGGGCGGGTCGTCGCCGATCGGAACGGCAACTGGGTTTTTCAGAACCGGCCGAACCAGCCGATCCGGTTTTACGGAGTCAATTTGAGCATGCATGGCGGTTTTCCGGACAAGGCGACCGCGGAACTGGTCGCGAAACGGTTCGCCGCCTACGGAATCAATGCGGTTCGCATTCACCATCATGACAACATTCTCACCGGGGGCGGCAGCACCGGTTCGGAACTCGTACCGGAGTGGATCGATCGTCTCGATTATTTCTTTCATTGTCTGAAACAGCGCGGCATCTATATGATTACTGACCTTTATGCATCGCGCTCCCTGCCGGCCGGAGCCGTTCCCTGGCTCGAACACGCCGCCGGCATGAATGAATGGAAAGGCGCGCTCATGGTCGATGCTCAGGCGCGGGAAAATCACAAGAAGTTCGTCCGCAACTGGCTGGAACATGTCAATGCCTATACGGGAATCGCCTGGAAAGACGATCCTGCCCTGATTGCGGCGACCAACGTCAACGAAGGCAATTTCGATCACTGGCTCAAGGAGGGATCCGAACGGACGCGCCGGCTGTTCGAGTCGCATTTCGAACAATTTCTCTCGAAGCATCAGTTCCGGAAGGCGGAAATGACTCCGGAGGAACTCGAAAAGCTCCGCATTACCTGCATTGCGGAACTGCATCGCGACTTTTATCTGGAAATGAAACAGTTCGTCCGTTCCCTCGGCGCCGAATTTCCGTTGACGGACCTGAATATGGGAAGCAAGCCGTGGAATACGCTTGCGCGAGGCCATTATGATTTTGCGGACAACCACTTCTATGTCGAACATCCGACCGGAATCATCCCGTTCCGTCTGGAAAACGTCAGTCAGATCGGCAAATTCGGCGGGCCGCTCACGGCGATGATCCCCTGCCGCATCAGCGGAAAACCATTTACGGTCACGGAATTCAACTGGGTGTTCCCCGCACGGTTCCGCGGAGAATCCGGCGTATTGACCGGCGCGTATGCCGCGCTGCAGAATTGGAGCGGCCTCTGGCGCTACACCTATTCGCATCCGGAACGGACGCTCTCCGAGATTGATGTGCCGGTGACATTCGATTTCAATTCGGATCCGATCAATCTGCTTTCGGACCGGATCGGTCAACTGCTCTTTGTCCGGGGGGATGTCGCAGCCGCCGGCGAAGGAATAAGCATTCTCCTTCCGGATGAAGATCCGGGTGCGCTGCCGGAGGAATACCCGGAATCGCTCGAACAACTTGGTCTGATCTGCCATGTGGAATCACTTCCTCCGGGAAATGATGCGGAAGAGAGCGACGGCCTGTATCCGGTAACGCTCACCGGAGATCCGGATTCGACGGTTCCGTTCGACGCGTCCGCGCCGGATTTTTTCTCCCGTCTGAGTGAAGAGACGAAGTTCGGCGAACATGTTTCCGCTCTGCAGGAGGGCGTTGCCCGGAGCGTTACAGGAGAACTTGAACTGAATCGCGACCGGGGGACATTCCGCGTTGTGACGCCGCGCACGGAAGTGATGGTTCACTCGGAACCGGGGGAACTGAACGGAAAATTTCTGAAAAGCGTCACTTTTTTTGAAAATTCCGTTCTCGCGGTCTCTTCGATGGATGGGGCGCCGCTGAAGACTTCCGGACGAATGTTGATTCTGCATCTCACGGACGTGATGAACAGCGGAGGAACTTTCGCCGATTCAAGGCGTCAGATCTACATTTCCCAGGGCAAACTCCCGCTTCTCGGCCGGTACGGTCGCGCGGTTCTGGAACTTCTAACCGGGACGGGCGAGTTCGAGTTATACGCCGTCGATTTTTCCGGCCGCAGGATCAGCGGACCGCTCGAATTTGAAATGGCGGGCGATCGGCTGCGTTTCACCGCCGACACCTTTGCTCTGGATGGCGAGGTGGTCTTCGCCTATGAACTGCTGCGAAAATAAGTCGAGCACGTTAAAATAAGAAATTTCATTTGGATTTTGTCAAAACCGAAGTATGTTATATCGTCTAAATGTTGATGCCAACGTGAAAACCAATGCCATGGCGGTTGAATTGCAGAAAATGCAGCCACAATGTTCTACGGTTTCGGAACGGGAACAGGATCGTTTCGTATACGAAAGAGTAATCAATTCGATCATCAGCCTGATCCGGGACGAAAAATATGAGATCGGCGGAAAACTTCCGCCGATCCGCGAATTGGCCGAACAATTCGACTGCAACTTTCACACGGTTCGCAAAGCGATCCAGTTTCTCTGCGACGACGGCATTCTGGAAAAACGTTCCCGCCTCGGCAACTTCGTGCGCCGGAACACCAGCCATCTGGTGGGAAAGCCGCAGTCGAAAGTTCAAATTGTTTCAATGCGGCGGATCGGCATTCTGCTCTATCGGGGGCCGACTGAGTTTTCCGCGCCGTTGCTGATGGAATTCGAACGCGCCGCCATCTCAATGGAAATTCAACTGGACTTCCAGAGCGCGGCGACCTGGCTCAACGCCCTGGAAATCGTCGAGGACATGAAGAAAACCGGATGCCGTGCCGCGGTTCTGGTTGCAGACCGGGACAATCTCAATGTCAAAGAGGTTCACCAGCTCTTCAACCGGAGCCCGCTGCCGCTGGTAACAGGAGACGTGATCGCAGGATACGAAACATTCTGCCATGAGCCGCCGGAAATTCACGGTCACTGGTACGATCGCCAATCGATGCGGTTTCAGTGCGGATATTTTCATGAACTCGGTTACGGGGCGATCGCCTATCTCGGAAGAAGCGTATTCCGTGGTTCGCGTAAAGACAAATTCAGTTATTACCGGGAAGTCATGGAGGCGACCGGGATGTCGCCGGTTCTCGGGAGGTTCGTCGATGATGATGCAGAGAAATTCAATGAAATTCTGGGAGCGTGGGCGCCCTTCCGCGGGAATCTTGCGGTAATCTGCGAGGATGACGTCGAAGCGATGCGGCTGGTGATCGCCGCGGCAAAGAGCGGCTGGACGCTGCCGCGCGACATGGCGATCATGGGATTCAACAATTTCGCCTTCAGCAAATACGTCGATCCGCCGTTGACGACCATCCAGTTCCCCTACGATTACCTGGCCGGGCGGCTGCTGCTCCGGGCGATGGAGCTTTCCAGCGGACGGACGGAGTGGTCCGAGGTGGAACTGCCCGCACCCAAAATGGTGCTGCGCAGAAGTTGCGGGGGCGTGGACCGTTTCCCTCGCGAGGAGCTTCGGGCGCTGGTGACAGAACGGCTCAAGGCGCAGTTGTTCGCAGAAGAATCAGTGTGAAGCTCCAGGAGGAAGAGACATGCGGGATTGAACATTTGATTTCAGTACCGCAGGATGCTATATTCTTCCGGAAAATCAATTTCAGGGAGGTGAAAGATGCTCAAACAACTGTTGCTGCTGACCGGAATCGCCATCTTTTCCACGGGAGCTGCCCGCGGCGCGGAGTCGGCGCTCTTCTCTTCCGGCGACTTCGAACTGACCGCCATTCAGGATGCCGCCTCCTCAATGCGTTCCGGCCTGTTCCCGGCAATTTCCGTGGAGGAATTCCGAACGCTTTCCGGAGGAGATGCCGCCCCCGCATCGGTCAATGTTTTCCTGCTCAAACGCGACGGCAAGTACATTTTAGTCGATGCCGGTAACGGCGGAAAACGCGGCGCGATGCTCAAAAAACTCGGAGAACTTGACATCACGCCGGACAAGATCGACTTCATTCTGCTCACCCACATGCACGGCGATCACATTGGTGGACTGCTCGACGATGACCAACAGGCCGTATTCCCC
>CALXNS010000043.1 GCA_944389815.1 uncultured Victivallis sp.
AAATGTCCTGCTCTCCGGATCGATGCTCGGCGCCTTGTAGGTCACGACGCCGCTGCCCAGCTCCCGGGTGCCGTCGAGAAAACGGACCAGAGTTTTTCCCTCCTCGATCAACGAGTAATACGCCGCCGCACTGATGTAACAGACAACCTCCATCTCCTCCGGATTCTCAAGTTTGAGAATATTCTGTCCGACGCTCACATATTCATATTCCTCGACGTATTTGTCGGTGATGATGCAGTCGAAGGGGGCCTTCACCACCGAATCTGCGAGGTTCTTCTGGGCGATCACGAGATTCCCCTCCGCCTGACGCAACTGCGCCTCGGCGTTGACGATCGCCGCTTCGGCGTCCTTGACATCCATCTGAGCTTGCTTGAAGGCGGTTTCATAGATTTCAAATTCCGCCTTGCTGGTGGCATTCGATTCCCACAGCGCCTGGAACCGCTCATAATCGCTCTGCGCTTTTTCCAACGTGATCTGGGCGTTCTCCAACGCGATCTTCGAACTGGCGAGCACCGCTTTCTGCACTTCAACCTCGTTCTCCCGGACCGTCACCTGATTTTTCAGGATCTGCCGGTCGATGCCGAAAAGCGTTTCCCCGGTCTTCAACCGGTCGCCCTCGCTGACCTTGAGCAGTTCCAAAGTGCCGCTGATCTTCGCGGAGATGACGGCGTGTTCCACCGGTTCGACCGTGCCCTGCACCGGAATCTGATGGCGGAAAACACGCTTCATCAACGGCGACAACGTGACCCGGATCGAACGCTCCTGCACCTGCTGCTGCTTCTTTTCCGAGCAGCCGCTCCCCGTTCCCATGACGATGCCGGCCGCAATCCAGCAACCGAGCAGCAAAGAAATTCTATTCATCGTGTTCATCCCCCCGTATCAATATTCTGAACGCTGCCTTAAACTAGCATGATGAGGAGAAGTTGCAACACCCCTGACGGAATTCTGACAATATATTGACCGGATGTTCATCCGCCGGCCGGTCGCCGATCAATGCCCGGGACGCAGCGGCAGCACGATGTGGAACTCCGCCCCCTCCCCCGGACGTGAGAAAACCGAAACCGTCCCGTAATGATAGAGCGCCACATGTTTGACGATCGCAAGTCCGATGCCGTTGCCCTGCTGTTGACGCCGATTCCGTCCGCCGGGCACGCGATAGAAACGTTTGAAGATCCGCGCTTGATGTTCCGGCGCGATGCCGCAGCCGTAATCCCGCACACAGAAATCGAGTTCGGCGCCGGAGCTGCGCAAATTAGCCGACACTTCAATCCGGCACGTGCCGCTGTGATGAATCGCATTTTCGATCAGGTTGTTCAGCGCCTGTTGAAGGAGCAGTTCATCTCCCTGAATTTCGCAGGAATCGCAATGCGTCAATACCAGTTCGATCTCCGCCGCCTCCGCCGCGCTTCGGCAGAGTTCCACCGAGGAGCGCACCAGTGACCGGGCCGAAAACGGCAGAAATGTATTTTCGCCTGCGCGCGGCATGTTTTCAAGCGCGCTCAAGGTCAGGAAATTCACCAGCAGAAGATGCAGTCGCTCCGACTGACTGTTCAGAGTCTCTATGCAGCGCTCCTTGTATTCGGCATTCTCCAGCGCGCCGTTGTTGATCGCATCGACCGCTCCGACGATGCCGGTCAGCGGAGTCTTCATCTCGTGGGAGATCGCGGCGATGAACTCCCGCCGGTCGTTTTCAAGTTTGCGGATTTCAGAAAGATCCGTCGCCGAAATCAGAAAGAACTGCCGCCCTTCGCGGTGGAAGGAGACGACATGCACCAGCAATTGATACTCCCGCTCGTCGCGGATGAACTTCAACTCCCCGGAATAACTCCCGCTTTCGCGCGCGCACTGCACACAACTGCGCAATTCGGCGGGACATTCATATTCCTCCGTCTGCCCCGACGCCGCCGATTCAGTCTCTTCCCCTGCCGTCGTTTCAGGGACGGCAGTGAGAAGGAAAAGCTCTCCGGCGGTCCGATTCCAGCGACCGACCCGGCCGGAGGCGTCCACAACCAGAACCGCTTCAGTGAGGGAATTCAAAATCGTTTCGCGCTCATTGGCGCCGTCCCGCAGCGAAACGATCTGTTTCTTCAACTGTTCGGTCAACGTCTTCAGACAGAGGGCGATCTCCCGGATCAAGCCGCGCCGCGGCACGAAAACCGGGAAATCCAGTTCGCCGGCCGCAATCTGCGAGATGCTCGCAAAAAGACGATTCAGCGGCGAACGCACCCAGAACGCAAAATAGACCGCCAGCGCCAGCGACGAAACCACTCCCAACACGGTCAAAATCAGAATTCCATTCTGCGTCTGGCGCATCAGAAGCGTCATGCTGTTGCATTTCGCGGCCATCAGCAGCGCATAATTGCGTCCCCCCGCGGGAAAACGCACCGCATGATAGATCATGAAGGTTTTCAGCGTCCGGTCATAGGTGACGGTCACCTCCTCGTCGCGGTTCTCGCGGAAAATCTCCCGGATTTCCGGATCCCGGAGCCGCCGGGCGAGATCTCCGGGGGCGCTTTCGGTCTCCATGACCGGCCCCCGCCCCTGGGCGACGATCCGCACGATCATCGGGTCCGGGCCGCGGAATCCATTGATGATCCGGTGCATTTTGTCAAGTTCCCTGGCCTCGAGCAGATCCTGAAACGCCTGCACCAGAAAGAAATTATTCCGCCGCGTCTCCTCGGCCACCTCCCGGAAATATGCATCCTGAAAGTTCAGCAGCTGGATATCCAGCAGCCAGATCGACAAGATCACGATCCCGCCGATGATCCCGGGGACGAAGAGAAAAATCAGATCCTTGCGCTTGAGCAGACTCATTCTTCCGCGATCCGGTAACCGATGCCGCGGATGGTTTCAATCCGGTCCGCCCAGGCGCCGAGCTTCCGCCGCAGATTGACCATGTGCATGTCGATGGCGCGGAGCGTCACCGGATAATTCTCCCCTTTCACCGCGTGAATGATCTGATTCCGCGTGAAAACCCGCCCCGGATTCGACGCGAGCAGCACGAGGGTCTTGAATTCATCCGCGGTCAGAACCAGCGGTACACCCCCGAGTTCCGCGCTGAAGGTCGCCGGATTGATCGACAGCGCCCCCAGTTCGATGGTTTCCGGCGACCGCCGTCCGGCGGAGTGTTTTTTCCGCAGCTGCACCGCAATCCGGGCGGCGAGGACTTTACTGCTGTAGGGTTTGGTAATGTAGTCGTCCGCTCCCATTTCCAAGCCCAGCACGATATCGTTCTCCTCGCCTTTCGCGGTCAGCATGATGACCGGGATCTCCTTCAATGCGGCGTTGTTCTTCAAATTCCGGCAGACGGTCAGTCCGTCGATCCCGGGAAGCATGACGTCAAGCAGAATCAAATCGGGTACGAGACGCGCGGCCAGCGCCAGTCCCTCTTCTCCGTCAGCAGCGCAGTAGACCTGTCGGAACCCATTCATATTGAGGTTCATTTTGGTCATGTCGCAGATGGAGGCGTCATCTTCGATCAGCAATATGATTGGTTCCATCACGTCCGCATCCCGTCGTTTTCCTTCGCACCCTTTCGGTTCCCGTTCACTCCCGGGCACCATCCGGGAAATATAACCATGCATCGACGGCTTGTCAAATACCGTCGCGGATTTTCCGTGCGGTTTCCACTTCATTCCGCGCGGCGATGTCGGCGATCTGCGCCGCATCGAAACCGATCTTCTCCAGAAATTCCGCCAGCAATGCGCTCTTTCCGGCGCAGTAGGAATCGATATCCTCCGGGAATTCCGCCGCCAGTTTCTTTTTCAATGCGCCGTAGCGCCGCGCCGATTCCGGATGCGTCCGCAGATAATCGCGCAGCTTCAGGTGATTTTTCAGATGCGGAGAATCCGGATTGCAGCAGTAGAAGTGGTGCCGGAACTCCAGTCGAAGAGATTCCGTGAACATCTCCCGCCCCGGCAATCCGCCGTCGCCGCGATGGAAGAATCCGTACTGTTCCAGCGCCTTCCGGATCGCCGGCCACGCGGAAAAATCCGCCGGAATGTAATCCGCGTCGATCACCGGTTTCGCGGCGAGATCCGGTACGCCGGTGCTGCCGACGTGCTCGATTCTTCCGCCGAAACGCCGCACCAGCGGCGTGAGCATGTCGCACAGGCGTGCGAAGGCGTCCGGCCAGCGCGGATCGTATTCAGAAACTTCAACCCTGGGCGTTGGAATCACGAAGAGCCGATGCGGCATGATTTTTCCGTTATAATGTTTTTCATACACGCCCTGCGGTTTCATGCCGAGTTTTTCGGCCACGCGGCTCGAGGCGGCGTTCCCGGGGCGGATGTCAGCAACTACGCGTGGCGCATTCCGCTTCCGGAATGCGTAATCCAGACACGCGCGGGCGCCTTCTGCGGCATACCCCCGGTGCCAGTGCCGTCGTGCGAGAATCCAACCGATTCCGAGGTGGCGAACGCCGAAGATCTCTTCTTCGATCAGGCCGATCTGACCGACGCATTCGCCCGAGGCGCGCTCGAACGCCAGCCAGTACCCGCAACCGTCGGTCCGGTAACGTTTCAAATTGCGCGCGATCCACTCCTGAACTTCTCCGGGAGAAAACGCATGTTCCCATGCGTACATGACCTTTTCGTCGCACAACATGGTACAAAGATCGTTGAAATTTTCCGGCATCATCTCGCGAAGTTCCAGACGTTCGGTCCGCAAGATGAATTTTCCTTCAGGTTCCATGATGTCTCTCTTCACGTCCTTAGCTTCTTATCCCTTGAAAACCGTGATTCACCCCTGTATGCCCCAACTCGTCGCAACGGCCGCGCGGTTCAGAAATCGTCCCGGAACATCCGGCTCCGCGCCGGAAGAGCGCACCATCGGCAATACTGGTCATACAGGCGCGCCGCTGAAGGATACATGCTGTGCGGGCTCATGAAATGCGAAAATTCAAATGTGATTCCCTCGGTGATTCCCGCAGCTTCAGCCGATTCGAGCTTCCAGAGGAATTTCTCCCATTTGATCGGCGGGAAACGCCACGGCATGTCGCGGTCGAAACTTTCAATGTTGCTCCAGCAGAGAATGCCGTACCGGTCGGCAAGGTTTCGGGTGACGGCAAGATAGGTTTCCAGTTCGGCATAACCGACATGTCCGTCCTGAAAGGCTACGATGTCCACCGCGCCGGAGATCGCCTTGAAAATCTCATTCCAATGTGCGGCGTGCGCTTCCGGCGTCAGTACCGGAGCATTCACGTCAAGCGTCGCCGCGGCCGCCTTGACTCCGGCGAAATAGGGCGAGATCAACGTCGGCTTTCCGCCGGAAATTTTCTTCGCATGAGAGCCCAGTTCCCGGAACAACTCCACCGTCCCGGGCTGATTCGAACACACTTCATGCGTCAGATACCACCCTTTGAATGCGCGACGGCGTCCGTAACGCTCCTGAAGTTCATCGAGCAGCTCCCGGTTGACGGCGATCTCCTCCCGGTACTGCGCCTTGCTCCAGTCGATGCAGTTACCCGGTTGACTGTGCCAGGTCGGCGCGAAAAACTCCATTTCATATTTTTCCGCCAGATCGAGAAACATCTCCACAAGATCCTCCGGCGGCCGGTGAAACGTCCCCCGCGAACCGATCGTTTTCGACGGGAAGGTCATGAAATTTCCCGCCGCCGCGCGGATCAGGATCACCCGGCGAATTCCCATCGCCTTCATCGCGCGGAAATCGCAATCCCACTCCTCGCGGCCCCAGTTCTGATGGGGAATGTCAAAAGAGATTTCATCCAGAAAGGTTCCTGTTATCCGCATTCCCCGGCGCCTCCTTCAACGTCTGGCGGCAATTACGGCAGCGTCCGTTTGCCGCTTTTTTGTCTTAACATACATAAAACATTTTAGCATTGCAACTTTCTTCCGCGTGAAAATTGCGATTTTTTGGAAGCCCCGGCGATGCTGCGCAAAAACAAACGCATCCGGAAGGAGGGATCCACTCCCCCGCTACCGGACGCGGGAGAGATGACATGTCGGAAAATCCGCTGCAAGATTTGAATCAGAGAAATTGACTCACCGGTTCGGAGTCTGTGTCGGAACTTCCCGAACCCATGCTCTTCTGGTCGAAATGACCGGACGGGAACGTTGTTTGAACCATACAGGAACAGTGCGTTTCCGGTCGGCATTGAAATATGAGAACATCAAAATCAAAACCAGATGTCCAACACCGGCGGGCAAAGTCTATTTCGGAACTTGTAATCGGCAGACAGGCAGGTTATAGTACCTCAAAAGGCTTTCACTGATCTTTCAATAAAAGCTGTCCAATCCGGGGAGGAGAGATGCCCGGATTAAGGAAATAAAACATGAACATTCCGGAAGAGTTGAAAATTTTCAGCTTAATTTACGAATACCGTCATTTTATTCTGTTACCATTGATCGTACTTTGGATCGCGTACGGTTGTTATTTGCTTTTCCGCTTGAAAAAAGTGTTTTTCCTCTGGCTTTTGATATTTCCTCTTGTAATTTCCTCATTGCAAACAGCTTGTGTTTACAGTGGCTGGCACTACCGGATGGAATTGCGGAATCGTTTTTCCCGCAATGCGGGAAGGAAGTTTCCGGACGCGGGTACTGTACAATCTGTCAATATTAATTTGATGCCGCCGGCGATCCATGCCGAATACGCCAAGCACAATTATCGCCCCCGTCACCGGGATATAATAGCACCGGCAATTGGAGCGATCGTATTTACGCCATTGCTGTATGCCCTGGGCGGGATGGCTTATATTGCGGTTTCACTGTCCAGAAAATGGTTCGGAAAAAGAGATTCAAAACAAGTGACAGACACATAAAATCTGGAGGCTTCTCTCGAAAAACGCCCATTCTGCAGTTTGTGCAGAACTTTCCTCAAAGAATTTTCCTTCCCGCGTCCGGCGCTTGCATAAGCGAGTGAATATTTTCACATCGGCAACTTCCCTTCAGCAATTTTTAACACTGTCTGAACAGAATCCTAACAAACGGAATTTATCTTATATGTCGAACCGGAAAAATCCGGCACCAACACAGGAGATGAATTCGATGAAAAAAATGTTCCTGAAATGCGCGGCGGCATTGTTTCTCGCCCCGTGCCTCCTCGCGGGCGCCGATCTGACCCTCAACGGTGCGGGCGCTTCGTTTCCCGCTCCGGTCTATCGGCTCTGGACGTACAACTACACACAGCAGAACAACGGTGCAGCCGCCGTCAATTATCAGAGCAGCGGTTCGGGCGCGGGAATCAATCAGCTCCGCGAGAAAACCGTCGATTTCGCCGGAAGCGACACTCCGCTTTCCGCCGAAGATCTCAAACGCGACGGCCTTTTCCAGTTTCCGATGCTCACCGGCGGCGTGGTGGTGATCTTCAATCTGCGCGGCGTAAAAGCCGATGAAATCCGCCTCGATCAGACGACGCTCGCCAATATTTTCCTCGGCAAAATCACCAATTGGAACGATCCGGCAATCCAAGCGCTCAACCCCGGCGTGAAATTTCCGAAGCGCAAAATCACCGTCGTCCGCCGTGCCGACAGTTCGGGCACCACTTTCCTCTTTACCAATTACCTCGCCGCAGTCTCCCCCGAATGGAAACAGAAAGTCGGCGCAGGAACCGCAGTCAACTGGCCCGTCGGCATCGGCGGACAGAAAAACCCCGGCGTCTGCAACAACGTCGCTAAAATCAACGGCGCCATCGGTTACACCGAATACACCTACGCCGTCGAATCCGGCTTGAAAACCGTCACGCTCCGCAACCGCGCCGGAAAATTCATCGCCCCGTCGCCCGAGACATTCGCCGCCGGCGTCGCCGGAGCCGACTGGGAAAACGCTCCCGGTTTCGAAGTCGTCCTGACGAACCCCGACGGCGAAAAAAGCTGGCCGATCACCGGCATCACCTACATCCTCGTCCAACGGGAACAGCCCTCGAAAGCACAGGCCGATGCCCTGGCCGACTATTTCAACTGGTGCTTCACTTCGGGGAGCGCCGGCGCGGCAAAACTTCATTACGTACCGATTCCGGCCAGCGTGTCCGAATTGATCCGCAACCGCTGGAATCAGGAAATTCAATGGCCAGGACGATGAACATTTCCGACACAACCGTTGATCGCACCTTCCGGATCGCCACCGGCGCGGCTGCCGTCGCCATCCCGTTGTTATTGCTGCTCTTCATCGTGCAGCTCACCTGGGGATCGCTCCCCGCGTGGCGGGAATTCGGCCCCGGATTCCTCATCGGAACCGAATGGGATCCGGTCGCAGGAAGATACGGTGCTCTGCCGGCAATCGCGGGAACGCTGCTCACAACATTTCTCGCACTTCTCTTCGCGATACCCGCAGCATTCGTAACGGCACTCTATCTGGCCGATGCGCCGCCGGTATTCGGGGGAATTCTCAGTCAGGCGCTCGATCTGCTCGCGGCGATTCCGAGCGTGATTTACGGCATGTGGGGACTTTTCGTCCTGGCGCCGATCATGCAGGAAACGATTCAACCTTTCCTTTCCGAAACGCTCGGACTGGGACGGATTCCCTTCTTCGGCGTCGACGGCGACGGGTTCGGTTTTCTCACCGCCGGAATCATTCTTGCGCTGATGATATTGCCCTACATTTCCGCCGTCATGCGCAACGTCTTTTTAATGACGCCGCCCATGCTCGTCGAATCCGCCCGCGGCATCGGCTGCACCCGCTGGGAGGCGGCGCGCGACATCATGGTCCGTTACGGCGCGCGCGGACTGCTCGGCGCAATCTTCATCGGCCTCGGGCGCGCCCTCGGCGAAACGATGGCGGTGCTCTTCGTGATCGGCAACATTTCTGAAGTGCCGACCTCGCTCTACTCTTCGGGAACGACGATCGCCGCGACGCTGGCCAACCATTTCGCCGAAGCCGACGGCGTGCTCCGCGCGGTGCTCTTCGCGCTGGGACTGGTGCTGCTGGCGCTCTCGCTGGCGGTGCAGATTTTCGCCCGCTATTATTTGATGCTGACCAATTCAAGCCGGGGGGAAAAATGACGATGATGAACAACAATTCCATCTCCGCACGCCGCCGCGGCTTATTCCGCCGCCGGCTCGCCGACCGGATCGTCCGACTCCTCTCGACTGCGGCCCTGGTCATCGCCATCGCCGGAATGGGCTGGATTCTCTGGAACGTCTGCGCCCGCGGAATATCGGTTCTGAGCTGGAGCTTTCTTACTGAAAGCACCAAGCCCTGGGGGATTCCCGATTCCGGCATCGCCAATGCGATCCTCGGTACGCTCGAAATCACCCTGGGTGCGGCGCTCATCGGCATTCCGCCCGCTCTTCTCGGCGGCATCTACCTGGCCGAATTCGGCCGGGGTACGCGGCTCGCCGGAATAATCCGGTTCGCGACCAACGTCCTCATGGGAATGCCGTCGGTCGTGGTCGGTTTGTTCGTTTACGCACTGATGGTCGTGCCGCTCGGAGGATTCTCCGGCGTGGCAGGTTCGCTGGCGCTGGCGATTCTGATGATTCCGGTGGTGCTCAGTACCACCGAGGAGATGCTGCGGATGGTTCCGGATACGTTGCGGGAATCGGCGCTCGCGCTCGGTTGCAGCCGGACTCGGGCGACGCTTGCGATCCTCTGCCGTTCGGCCCGGAGCGGGCTGCTTACGGGCATTCTGCTGGCGGTGGCGCGCGTCAGCGGAGAAACCGCACCGCTGCTGTTCACCGCGCTCTGGAGCGACGGCTGGCCGCGTGACTACTTCACGGGGCCGACCGCGAATCTTCCGGTGTTGATTACGGAATATTCGACCAATTCGCCGTTCGCGGAACAACACGCCGCCGGGTGGGGAGCGGCGTTGACCGTAACGGTGATGGTGCTTCTTCTCAATATCGGAAGCAGGATCATATTCAAGGAGAAACATCATGTCCGATGAAATCAAAATTTCCGTGCGGAATCTCAATTTCTTCTACGCTGGAAACCATCAGGCGCTCTTCGACAACAATCTGGAGATCCGCGCCAATCACGTCACCGCTGTGATCGGTCCTTCCGGCTGCGGGAAATCAACCCATCTGCGCACCTACAACCGAATTTTCGAACTCTATCGCGGCCAGCGGGCCGAAGGGGAGATTCTCGTGGATGGCGAAAACATCCTTTCGCCTCATGTCGACGTGCTGGAACTGCGCCGCCGCATCGGCATGATCTTCCAGAAACCGACTCCGTTTCCGATGTCGGTCTTCGACAACGTCGCGTATCCATTGCGTTTGCACTTCAAGCTTTCCAAATCGGAAATCGCCGACCGGGTCGAAGACGCGCTGCGCGGCGTGTCGCTCTGGGACGAAGTATCCGGGAAACTCAAGACCAGCGGTCTCGCGCTCTCCGGCGGTCAGCAGCAGCGTCTCTGCATCGCCCGCGCGGTCACCGCTGCTCCGGAAGTGCTTCTGATGGACGAGCCGACCAGCGCAATCGATCCGGTGGCAACCTTGAAAATCGAAGATTTGATTTTGCAGCTGCGGGAAAAATTCACGATCGTCATCGTGACGCACAACATGCAGCAGGCGGCGCGAATCAGCGATTACACGGCATTTTTCTATCAGGGGCGGATCGTCGAATACGGTCGAACCGAGGCGATCTTCACCAATCCGTCGAACCCGAAAACCGAAGAATATATCACCGGCCGTTTCGGTTGATGCCGGCGAGGAGGAATCTTTATGAGAGAACATCTGCACAATGAACTCATCCGTCTCAAACGTCTGCTTGCAGGCGTCGCTGCCGCCGTCGAAGAAGCCGTCAGCCGCGCGGTCGCCGCGGCAGCGGGACGCGATGCGCTGCTCGCACAGTCGGTGATCGACAACGATGAAACCATCGACCGCGACGAAGTCTTCGTCGAGGAGGAATGTTTGAAGATTCTCGCGCTGCACCAGCCGGTCGCCGGAGATCTGCGATACATCATCTGCTGCATCAAGGTCAACGCCGAACTTGAACGCATCGGTGATCTCGCGGTCAACATCGCCCGCTGCGCGCTGGAACTTTCCGAACGCGACGACGCCCTGCCCGAATCAATCGATTTCGCGTCGATGGAGGAGTTGACGCGCCGCCAGCTCAAATTGTCACTTGACGCTCTGATGAGCAACGACGCCCCGGCCGCAGCCGAAACGCTCCGGCGCGACGCGGAAATCGACGCCTTCGAGAAAAACACCCGGCGCCTCGCCTTTGCGGTGATGCGCCGTGAACCTTCGCGCTCCGCTGCCTGTGTCGACGCCATCGCCATCGCCGGCCATCTGGAACGGATCGGCGATTGCGCAACCAACATCTGCGAGGACGTCATCTACCTTGAGGAGGGACGGATCGTCCGCCACGACGGTGCATTGCAGGAAAAATTCGATTGAACGCTTGAAAAATATCATCCGAAGCGTTATCTTGTTCTCCCGACGGAGAAATACGACAATGAAAATATTATTGATTGAAGATGACGCCCGGACGGCGGATTTCATTCAGAAAGGCTTGCAGCAGGCCGGCCATTCGACGCTGTACGCACGCGACGGCGCCGACGGCTACTTCAAGGCAAAAACCGAATCGTGCGATCTGGCGGTGGTCGACGTGATGCTGCCCGCCATGGATGGATTTTCCGTGGTCAAACGACTGCGTGACGATGGGGTGACGCTTCCGGTAATCTTTCTGAGTGCGCGCAACGCGGTGGAGGATCGCGTCCGCGGCCTGGAGAGCGGGGGCGACGATTACCTGGTCAAGCCGTTCTCGTTTTCGGAGCTGCTCGCCCGGATTCAGGCGCTGCTGCGCCGAACCTCGGCGACGCCATCCGAACCGGTCAAACTGACGGTCGCCGATCTGACGATCGATCTGTTGTCGCACCGGGTTTACCGGGGAGAGACCCGCATCGACATTCAGCCGATGGAGTACGCGCTTCTGGAATATCTCGCCCGTAACGCCGGGCGGGTGGTCTCCAAAACCATGATCATGGATCACGTCTGGGAATACAACTTCGATCCGTGCACGAACATTGTGGAAACCCGCATCTGCCGTTTGCGCGAGAAACTCGACAAGCCGTTCCCGGAAAAGTTGCTGCACACCGTGAGAGGATTCGGCTATGTTCTGGAGCCACAGGCGGATTTTCAGAACCGTTAAATTCAAGATCACGCTCTGGTATGCGGCAATTTTCGCGGTTTCCTCGCTGCTGGGACTGGGATTGATCGCGCTCTTCCTCGAAGACAATCTCCACAGTACGATCGACCGCGAATTGAACAACTCCGCGCGGAGTTTAATTTATCTTTACTGGACCGGAAACCGCTTCAAGCAGTACGACCGGGAAATTTCTCCGTCGCGATTGCCGGCGGCGGCGCAGGAGGCATTCCAGAAACGGCTTCCCGGCGTCACGCTGGTTGCCGCGTTTGAAAATCAGATGCCCGATCAGGTATATCAGACCGCCTACGGCGTGCTCGACCGGAAAATCTATGAACTGCGTCTGGAATCCAATGGCAGCGTCTACGCCAAACAGCTCTTCCCCACCCCGCATCTGCCGCTTCTCCTGCAAGCGCTCTCCGATCTGGAAACCGCCGAGGGAGCCGAACACTTCTGTTATCTGCTGCAGAGTCCGGACGGCACGATTCTGGCCCGTTCGGCCAACGCGCCGCCGCCGGGAGCGTCGTTGAAGATGCGCACCTGCGACATCGGTGGAATCGATTACAGGCTCATGCGCATCGAACTCTTCGACGGAACAATACTCGAACTGGGGCGGTCATTTTTCCGGCAGCAGCAGATCGTGCAGCGGTATCTGCTTTATTTTCTTTCCGGATTCGGCATTCTGCTGGCGTTCGGTACGCTCTGCGGCTGGCTGATTGCGCGGCGGTTCATTTCCGGGGTGGACCGGGTCTGCCTGGCGACGCGCCAGATTGCCGAAGGCGACTTCAGTCACCGGGTCGCGCCGGGGCGGGACGGCGCAGAAATCGACGAACTCGTGCAGACCTTCAACAGCATGAGCGCCAATACGGAACGATTGGTCAACGAACTTCAGACCGTCACCGACAACATCGCCCACGATCTTCGCACCCCGCTCACCCGGATGCGCGGCGTCGCCGAAGTCACCGTCGCCGGCCCGCAGACGCTGGAAAATTACCGTGAAATGGCCGGAATCATCGCCGAGGAGTGCGGCCAGATGCTCTCGCTCATCAACAACATGCTGGAGATCACCCGGACCGAACACATCGCCGAACTCAAACACGAAACATTCGATCTCGGCGTGCTGTTGCGGAACGTCCACGAACTCCTGCTGCCGCTGGCCGAGGAGCGCAACCTCCGCTTCCGGCTCGAACTTCCACCCGATCCGGCGATGATCGACGCGGAGAAATTCAAACTTCAGCGGCTGGTCGCCAACCTTCTCGACAACGCATTGAAGTTCACCCCGGACGGCGGCGAAATTCTGCTCGCGCTCGACGACGCCGGTTCCGAGTGGCGCATCCGGGTGTGCGACAACGGCTGCGGCATTCCGCCGGAAGCGATCGAGCACGTATTCGACCGCTTCTTCCGCAGCGATCCGAGCCGGAGCCGCCCGGGCAACGGCCTCGGGCTGGCGATGGTCCGCGCCATCGCCGTCGCCCACGGCGGCCATGTGGAGGTCGAGAGCGAGGTCGGAAAAGGAACGGTATTCACCGTGTTTCTGCCCAAGATTGCACGCAATCTGCCTCCGCAGCAGCGGGAACGGGAACGCAGCTGAGGCGCAGCGTTTTAATCTCAAATGGTTTCAGCTCGAGCGAGAAACCGTTATCCTTCGAGAGCGGAATTTCGCGTTCACACCGCCACTCCATCACGTCGCACTCTTCGACGCGCCGGATCGCCGCGGCGCAGCGGAATTCGCCGTGCGCAACCCGGTCGCCGAGCGCGACGATCCGGACGATGAGATCCTCGGATTTTTCCGCCTGTTTGAGCGTTTCAATTCCGATTCCACCGCCTGCGACACGCCGGATCGGGGATTCGACCCCGGAGGCATCCATGCCGGGAAAGAGCAGCACCCGGCGGTTGAAGGCCGCCGCCTGAACTTCTACGTCGGAAGCGCTCAACGCTCCCTCATGCGGCAGAAAACCGTAACGGAAACGCTGTTCGCCCCGGTCGGCGTTCTCATCCGGCCATCCGGTGGAGCGCAACAACGCCGGATCGTACTAGGATTTCTTGTCGCATTTATTCAACGTGTTCGCATTGGCGATCACGCTGCGCTCTTCGGCGCTGTAACCGCTCGCGATGGAATAATTCGCATCGCCGACCAGGAAGGTGATCGTCGGCTTCTTAACCTTTTTGAGCGGCATTTTTTCGCCGTGATTGTTGCTGCACATATAGGCGTTCTCCGCGTATGAGACGGCTATCTCCTCATCCAGAATCATATATTTGTGCTTATCCTTGTAACCGTCGGAGGGGCAGTAAAACATGTTTTTGGAAATATAACCGCCTTCGATCAGCAGCCGAACCCAGCTGATGTTCGGATCCATTTCCGAATCGTAGGCGTTCGCGTAGGCGATCCGGTTCGCACTGTCGGCGTCGGCATACATGAGCTGCGCCGTGGCAAGCTGTTTCAAATTGCTCACGCAGTTCGACTGTTTGGCGGCGCCGCGGGCGCGGTTCAACGCCGGAAGCAGCATCGAAGCAAGAATGGCGATCATCGCAATTACGACAAGAAGTTCAATCAACGTGAAACTCCGGCGCGCATAAACGACTCCGTTACGATTGGCTAGCTTAAGAACCATGACGATCCCTCCTTGAATTTACTTGTTTACCGGTTAAAGGTCAGCAAAAAACTGCGTAAAAAAATACAAATCTCATCATTGTACACCAAGTGCACCAACGCTCACAGCCTCATTGCGCAAGCAGTCACGCGCCGGCGACGAAACAGTCGCCTACCGATTTTCGCTCCACCAGCAACGGCCGCACCCGGTAACGGGGCGTCGCCCCTTCCGGCAGAATCCGCGGCACCGGATTGCGCCCCATCCGGGCCAGAATCAACTGCGCGGCCAGCCGGCCCGATTCGATGAAATTGTGGGCGACCGTGGTCAGCGGCACCGGAAGCCAGCGGGAGCAATCGATGTTGTCGAACCCGACCAGTGAAAGTTCGTCCGGAATCTTCACACCGATCTCCGCCGCAATCCGGAAGAGTTCGACCGCGATATAATCGTGACTGAGGAAAAGCGCGCTCGGGCGATCCTTCGCCGGAAGCGCGAGCATTTTTTCAAATATTTTACGCAGCAATACGCTTTCGTGCGCCGGAATCTTCTCCGTCGGCAGCTGCGGATCGTTCGGGATGACGCCCACCAGCCGCGGATCGAAGGCGAGCCCCCGCTGGGTCACGCCGGCGATGAATCCGGCCAGGCGTTCGGCCAGGCTGCTGCGATCCGGTGTCAGCGTCAGATAACCGATCCGGCGATGGCCGTGCGCAACGAGATGCTCCACGGCGATTTCCGCTCCGGCAAAGCTGTCCGTTCCCACGAAATCCCCCTGGTAACCCGGATAGAAACTGTCGAGCAGCACCAGCGGAATTCCCGATGACTGCAACCGGTTCACCGCTTCGCAGAAACGCGGCGAGAGTTGCGGCCAGAGAATGTAACCTGCGCAATTGCCCGATTCGGCCTTTTCAAGTTCACCAAGCACCTCATCCTCCGTCGTACAGAATGCGATTCCGGTCTGATAAGAGGTGTTTTTAAGTTCATTGCAGACGCCCTGAAGCAGCGTATTGCTCGCGAACGACTGCTCGTAAATCGCCCCCGGCAGCAGACATTTGATCACCGGACTTTCCGTCTTGCTGTCGATCGCCTCGAATTTCTGACTGCAGACGAAGGTGCCCTTGCCGCGGATGCGTTTGATCAGCCCGGCGTCGATCAATTCCGAAAGTCCCTTGCTCACGGTCATCCGGCTCGCGCAGAACTCCTCGACCAGCTCCAGCTCCGTCGGAAGCTGGCTGCCGAGTGAATAAACGCCGTCATTGATCCGCTGCCGGATCATTTCGCCGATTCGTTTGTATGCCGGAAGTACCAATTGTCTAGCCTTTTTGTTTGATTTGTCTATATTATGCATCATTTTTCCTCAAATGTCAATAGGGATATAAAAAAAAATGGCAATTTATTCGAAAAATATCCCGTTTCCCCGCAAAAAGCCGCCTACACCCCAGAACTATTATACAAATAAGAATAATTTGTCTAGACATGAATATTGTTTTTCTTCTCGAACTTCCGTCGTTTTGCCAAAGGAATTTCCGCATTCCGTCCCGGCGGGCGGACCGCGGAGAATCATCATTTCCGCGTCGTCAACTGGATTCCATCCCCGGTAATGAGAATTTTCCCCTCTTTGTAAAGCATGCCGATCAGCTGCTTGAAGACCCGTTTGCTGAAACTGAAATATTCCTGAATCTCCTCCGGCGTGCTCGCGGAATTCAACGGCAGAAATCCGCCGGCGTCTTCAAGCGCATCCAGCACAACGGGTTTGAATTCCCGAACCGCCTTGAATCCGTCTTTCCGCAGCCGGATGTCGAGCCGGTTGTCCCCTTCGCGCACCGCATGGACGAAACCGTCCAGCTCCATGCCCGGCGCCAGAGTCCGGAATGTTTCGTTGTCGTAAACCAGTCCGATGCAGCGGCGATCCACCACCCCCCGCCAGCCGAGCCGCGCCTTCTCCCATACCACCAGCTTGACCGGCCGGTTCAACGCATAATCCGTCACCGGTTCATTGAAAAACCGCCCGAGACGGCGCGACGCGGCAATCCGTCCAGTCACCGGATCGACGTAGAGATACACCAGATAACGCTTCCCCTCTTCCATCCGGACCGGCTGTTCCCGGAACGGGACGAAAAGATCCTTCGCCAGCCCCCAGTCGAGAAACGCCCCGATCCGGGTCTGTTCCCGGACGCGCAGCAGCGCCAGATCCCCGACCTGTGCGAAAGGTTTCCGAGTGGTCGCGACGATCCGGTCCTCGGAATCCAGATAGAGAAAAACCTCCAGTTGCTCCCCGAGCTCCGGTTCGCGCTCCAGATCCCGTTTCGGCAGCAGCACACAGCGATTCGTATCGCGGCCGTCGTGCAGGTAATATCCGAAATCGACCTTCTTCGCCACGGTGAGAATATTGAACTTCCCGAGCTCGAACATCACGCAAGATTCTTTCCAATAATCTGAAGCGATCCGAGCGGAGCTCCCACCCGTCGGGAAATCACCGGACACTTCACCCGCAGCAGAAAGAAAATCGGCCGCTCTTCCAACGCATCGAGCGATTCAAAATTCCCCTGTCCCTTCGCGACGATCAGATCCGCAGACCGCAGTTTTTCCAGAAACTCCGCCGAACTCGTTCGCAATGACACCCCCGGCACCATGTCCCCGGTGTCCGTGATCGGCACGAAATCATATCCCGACATCGCCGCCTCGCGCCGCGTCACATCATTGAGAATCGGTTTGCCGCGCACTCCGATGGTGATTTTTTCCGCAAAAGGTTCGACCAGCAACCGGTCCACCACGGCCTCTCCGCAGTTGTCGAGCATGTAAAAAATCGAACGCGCCTTTTCCATCCTGCGCCGGAGCTCCCCGAGCGCCTCATGATCGAGCGCCAGATCGAACACCCCCCGGATCCCCTGTTCCGCGTGGGCCAGATTGAAATTCGGATCCACCCCGTAATCGATGATGTTTCCGCCGATCGCCAGCCGCACCGCCGCCTCGAAGGGATCCGCGTGAGCCGCCGCCAGTTCCCGCAGTTCCGGCAGCAGCGTCAACCCGAGTTCGGTCGATTTGTCCTTGACCTCCCGGAAGGGATCATCGTCGCCGGTTAATTCGTTGATGACCGCATGAAAACACCCCGCAAACTCCGGCGGCGTCGTCCCCGGCGGCGCATCCAGCACCAGCTTCAACAGCCGCCGCACAACCGCATGACGCTCCGTCTCCCCGGCAACCGCCTTCTTCGCCAGTTCGGAAAGTTGAGAGAGTATGCATGGATAGCAATCAATCTGAACCTGCATGATTATTTCCGTTCTCCGTCCTCGTTCCGCCAGTCCGCCCGCAACAATTCCGCAGTCTTCTCCAGCGCCTCCGGCACACAGCGGATGTCCGCCAGCACCGGCATGAAATTATTATCCCCGTTCCACCGGGGCACGATGTGCATGTGCAGATGATCGGCCACTCCGGCTCCCGCCGCTGCACCGATATTGAACCCGACATTGAACCCTTCCGGCGCCATCGTCCGGCGAAGCGTCAGTTGCGCCGCCACCCCGAGATCGAATAATTCCGCCCGTTCCCTTTTCGTCAGTTGCGACGGGTCGCCCACATGACGATACGGCGCCACCAGAAGATGACCGGGATTGTACGGGTAACGATTGAGCATGACGAAACACGCCTCCCCGCGGTGAACGATCAGAATCTCCTCCGCCTTCCCGGCGGACGACGCCTGATTGCCGCAGAGAAAACACTCTTTCGCCGAACGCGCACCGCGGATGAATTCCATCCGCCACGGCGCCCACAATGGTGGTGTTCTGGATCCGCTGGCCATCGAAACTTATAAACTCCCGCCGGTACTCTGCTCTTCCGTGCTCTCCCGCCGCGCAGGAGGCACGGTTCCCGTTCCGTCGCCTGCACGGCGTTTCTCCAGAAGCAGGCGCCGCCTTTCGCGACAGTGGTGGAACGCCGTAAATACGCCGCCCAATACAATCAAGCCCAGCACGCCGATGAACCACTCCCCCCAGCGCACATAAAACGTCTCCGCCGGATGCCCGGCCACTTCCACTTCCAGCCGGGCGATTCCCTGTCCGCGGCGCAGTTCAAGCCGCTCCCCCTTCCCCGGCACTTCCAGAATTTGCGTCACTTCGCCATAAGGCGTCACCAGAAGCGAACCGCCGTTGTTGCCGCAGCGCACCATCGGAAGACCGGTTTCCACCGCCCGGGTCACGGCGTTGGCCAGGTGCTGTTCAGGTTCACTGCTTTCGGGATACCACGCGTCGTTGGAGAGCACGATGAGCACATTGGCGCCCCGCCGAGCAAATTCCCGCGTAAGATAGCCGAACACCCCTTCGTAACAGATCGCCACCCCCGCACGGACTCCCTTCCCCAGATCCAGCGGGTCGAAATTGCTCCCGGGCGTCAGATCCCGGTTCATGTCGATCCGGGAGATCACCCACTGCGGCAGCCACTTCCGGAACGGAATGTATTCGCCGAACGGCACCCGGTGAATCTTGTCGTATTTATGAACCAGCGTCCCGTCCGCGGCGAAATGCAGTGCACTGTTGGTGATGCCGACGACACGCGTTCCACCTTCCGTCCGGAAATCGATTGCTCCGATCAACATCGGAATGGAGGAAACGTAAAGCTGCCGCGCCACCCCCGCGCGAAAGCGTTCCGAAATCGGATGATCGGCACGGAACGCCACCGGAACCGCACTCTCGGGCCAGATGATCAGATCCGGCCGCGGAATGTGTGCCGCCGCCTGCCTTGAGAGTTCCAGATAAGTATCCAACGCCTCGTTCGCCTCACGGCTGCCGGCGTTCCGCCGCTGGGAAAGGTCTC
>CALXNS010000044.1 GCA_944389815.1 uncultured Victivallis sp.
TGAATCTCCAGCTCCGTGATCCGGCGCGGAGAATTGTCGGCAAGCTGCGCCAGACAATCCTGGGTGAGCGCGGCGTATTGAGCGTTGTTCATATGGCCGTTGACATCCTCCATCGAATAACGCACCGGGACGAGAAGCTGCGTTTCCCATTCCTGGAAATGATGTTTCTCCCCCAGCGCAAATCCCTCGGGGCGGTCACTGTTGTCCGGGAGCATCTCCCGGAGAAATTCCATTTTCACCGGACGCAGTTTTTCGCCGCTGAGCAGCAGCCACCAGCTTGAGGCGCGGGCGATTTCGCTCCCCGCCGTGTCGAAAACCTGGAACTGGCGTTTGGCAAAGAGCCGGTCAATGCCGTTCGGATAGGTTTCGACGCGAACCGTCTCGCCGATTCCCGGCGCCCGGTCGATCTGAAGCCGCAGCCGGGAGAGCACCCATAGCCGGTGCGATTCCCTCAGCCCGGCCAGACCGACCCCGAGTTTCGTGGCATGGTTGGCGGCGGCTTCCTGCAGAAAATCGAACCACGCGGCGAGTTTGAGTGCGCCGTGCCGGTCGGCTTCGCTGTGGCGAATGCGGAATTCTTCCGAATGAACCGCAAGCGGGGATGAGGTTTGAGTCTTCATCGTGAATCGACGGCTCCTGAATAGAACATCTTCTCTTCGGTAATGTATCGGGGGCGATGAACTTTTCCAGAGGGAAATCGAAAAAAATTGATTTTTTTTCTGCCATGGATATATTTTTTGGAAAAAATCATCGTTAATTTGAAAAAAGCAACTTGAAAAAGGGGGGCTTTTTGAGTATAGTATTTCGGACAACCTAAATTTTACATTGAACACCAACAGGGAGCGTATTGCAAAACTATGAAGTTGAAGCAAGTTGTCAAACACGGCGTTTTCGGGCTGCTGCTGCTGGCGATGGGCGGCTGTTATGAATATGTGGCGCCGCCGGCAGGAACATTGGGCGAGACCTATACGCAGCGGAAGCGGGATAAGGCCGATGAACTGCTCGAGGGAATCACCGATCTGACGCTGGCCGATGCCCAGCGCATCGCCATCGCCAATAACCCGACCTACATTGCCGCCTATCATTCGGTGAACGCCGCCTACATGCGTTATCTGCAGGCCTGGGGCGCCTATTCTCCGACGATCAACGCCGGTTTCGACCTCAGTCAGAACTCCTCCTGGACCCGGCATCCGGTGAACACCAGCGGCACTCCGGTGCGGACCGAACGTTTTTCGACTACGACCTCCGTTCAGGCGAACTTGCTGGTGTTCAACGGGTTTTCCCGCTGGTTCGCGGTGAAGATCGCCGAAGCCGGTTACAATTATCAGAAGAAACTCGAAGCGGATGAGGCGCGTACTCTGATGCGTTCGGTCGCCTACGCCTACAATACCGTGCTGCTCGCGATCGAGAACAAGCGCATCGCGCTGGAAGACCGCGAGTTCCAGGCATCTTCCCTTCAGGATACGCAGTACAAATATCAGGCCGGCGCCGTTCCGTTGAGCGACGTGCTCAACTTCGAAATCGCGATGAACACCGCCGAAGGCAACCTTGTGGACGCCGATTATCAGTACGAAACCGCGATTTACGCCCTCGCGGTGCTGATGGGATATCCGGAAGGAACCTTCCCGCCGGACATCAAGTTCCCCTCCGACTTCAAGACCAATTTCTCCGATCTGCCGTCGGTCGATGTCTATCTGGATACCGCGCTGGCGAACCGGCCGGATCTCAAGGGATACCGCGATCAACTGGAAATTGCCCGTTATCAGATGTATCAGACCTACAGTGCCTATTCTCCGACGGTCAATGCCTACATTTCCGGCAGCTACGGTACGGGGCTGAGCCATTATTCCGGCGGCGCGACGGTGAAACACTCCTACAGCGAAACTCCGAGTTTGAGTTACGGACTTACCGCGGACTGGGTGATCTTCAACGGTTTGATCCGTTACAATACGATGCGCGAATATCAGGCGAATGTCGCGATCGCCGATTATCAGGTGTCGGCGAAATGGCTGGACGTGGTCGGCGAGGTTCGTGCCGCGTATGCCAATTATGTTCAGGCGGTGCGGCAGACGCGGATCTATGAGAAGACCCGCGATCTTTCCGCACAGCAGCGTGATCTTGTCGCCGTCGGTTACAAGGCTGGCAATACGGAACTGACCCGCTTGAACGAAGCCCAGCGCGACCTGGTCGAGGCGGAAACCAATCTGGCAAGTTATTACATCAACATTCAGAATGCCAAAGCCCAGCTTGACGCGGCGGTCGGCGTGAACAGCGCCGAATATTACCTCAATCCTACCGAGGTTGCGCCGGGAAAATTGGAGAATACTCCGGCGGAGGCCGCGGAAACTTCATTGGAGGTTCCCCCGGATGAATCGGTTATCCCGGGCACGGATGATCCGCAGGAGAATCAGCCGGCCGCTCCGGCGGAGCCGGCCGCTCCGGTCGTGACGGATACTCCGGTTGCCAGGCCGGCTGAGGATGCGGCTCCGGTGATTCCGGCCGACCCGCAGGCGCCTCCGCCGTCGCAATCGAAGTGAGGAAAACGTCAGAAGGCAAAAAAAAGCCGCCGGAATTTGATTCCGGCGGCTTTTGCGTGTAAATTAAAGAAAGAAGCTGTTATCAGAGAAGAACCGGGGATGATTATGCTGTTTCGGAGTAAAAAACGTTATACCGTTCACACGATGGGCGATCCCGTGCTCAGAACCGTGGCCGAACCGGTACGCGAAGTGACGCCGGAGATTCGTGAACTGGCAGAAACGATGATTGGCGCGATGCGCGCTTTTGACGGCATCGGACTGGCGGCGCCGCAGGTGGGGCGTTCATTGCGCCTGGTGGTGTTCGACATTCCAGCGGACAGTATCGGGGAATCTCCGAGCCCGGGCGAGCTGGCATTATTGCCGAAAATGCCGCTGGCGGTGGTGAATCCGGAGATTCTGACCGTTTCGGAAAATTGTTGTGTCCGGGATGAAGGGTGTCTTTCGGTGCCGGATATTTATGCGCCGGTGGTGCGGCCGTCCCGCGTGGTCTTCCGGGCCGGAACGCTGGACGGCGGCGTCATTGAGTATGAATGCGGCGGTTTGCTCGGACGCTGCATCCAGCATGAACTCGATCATCTGGACGGGCATTTGTTCATCGACCGGGTATCGGAGGAGGCGCTGCGCGAAATCAGCCGGGATTTGAAGAAACTTCAGCGCTTCGGCGAAAAACATCATTATCATCGGGTGGCGGTCAAGTGAGTGCGGAACAAACACCTGTGCAGACGGCGTTCTGGTCTGCTCTGATCGGCACCTGTTGCGGAACGGCCGTTTTTCAGAGGCTGCGATTCAACCGCTGGTGGCGGGTGTTGTTGCATCTTGTGTTGATTTCGCTGCTCTGCGGAGCCGGGATCACGGCGGGGATGTACAGCCGTCTCCGACCGCAGATTCAATTGCTTGAAGAACGTTTCGATCAGGAGTTCGGCGGTGTCGAGTTGAGCAGGCGGGGAATTCTGCCGTTGAAATCGCCGGATACCGCTCGTACTTTTGCGTTGCCGCTGGGCGGCGCGATCGATTACCGTCCGGAGAATGCTTCCGATGGAGGCATCACGGAAAAAGAGGCGCAGACCCTGGGGTTTCTGTTCATCTGGCGTCCGTGGCTGTTGACCACAGCGGTACATCTTGACGCGGAATGGATGCTTTTGGAGCGGACGCCGGCGGCGGCAGCCGGACAGATCCAGATGGTGCCGACGGCCGATCTTCCGGGGGTGCTGGCACGTCAGAGCCGGCCGACGGAACCGGCGGGGCAATCGATGCTGCGGCTGCCGGATGACGGGGAGCGAATTGTAGTAAGCAGCGGTGAACTGACGAATGTGATCCGGGGAAATGTTCTGGCGTCATTGTTGTTGTTGATGTTCGGGATGTGTCTGCTGCTGGCGTTGTTGTATACGGCGATTTTCACGGGCATGTTTCGATTGACCGGCGGCGTCGGCAGGTTGCGGAACCTGACCGGCGGAGAGTTCTGGAAAATCGGAATCTACGCCGGTTTTCCCGGGATGCTGGTGGCGTCGTGTTTTCCGGCATTGGATCTGCCGTTTTTAAGTTATGGAAGTGTTTTCATGATCGGTCTGGTTTTCTACTGGCTGGCCGTGGTCGGACGGATCGAACGGGAAAAGCGGGAGGGAGGAACAGGGGAAAATGAAAAACGCTGAAGATTTTCTCCGGATGCCGGTCTGGTATCCGGTGTTGGCGGGACACACGTTTCTGACATCGTTTGTCAAGTTGCGGGCGCCGGCGCTGGCGGCGTTGGCTGAAGGCGTGACCCCGGAGGATTATGAGGACGATGACGATGAAGTGAATCCCGCGGTCGAGGAGACGATCGAGGATCTGCGTCAGCCGATGGCGGCGATTCCCGGAAATTGTTTCGTCTGTGTGGACAGTTGCGCACCCACGGATACGGAACGCTTCTACAATAAACGCGGTGCGGTGTATTCGCCGAAGAGCGCGTGGAAATATCTTGCATTGAGTGAAAAGGTTCGCAACAGCGTCCGCCGGGGGGAAGTGGAATACATTTGTGTGCGTCCGTTTCGGCGGATGAACCGGACGCGGGAGTTCCGGCTTTTCATCTACAACGGACGACTCAATGCGATGAGTCAATATTATCTGGTTCGCCATTTCCGACGGCTGGAGGGGGTGAAGAACCGTTACTGGGAGATGGCGGAGGATTTCATCGACGACATTTCCTGGCTTCTTCCGTTGAAAAATCTGGTGATGGATGTCTATTTCACCAGTTCGGAAAAAATTCTGATTATAGACCTCAACCGCTGGGGAGCCCCGACGGATCCCTTGCTCCTGCAGCGCTGGGAACGGGATTGGGAGCGGCCGGCGGGAATCGTCTTGATGGATCCGCCGACGCGGATTTCCGGCGATGTGAATGTGTCATTCTGAATCATGCGGCGCAGCCGTCGAACTTCGTAGGAGAGATTTTTTATGGAAAAGATTCGCGTGGGGCTGGGCGAGCGCGCCTATGAGATTCTGATTGGATCCGGGGTTCGAAATCTCGCTGCCGCGCCGGACGGCGTGCGCCGGATGGTTGTAACGGACTCCAATGTCGCGGCGTTCTGCGGAGAGTGGCTGAATACGCTCGCAGTGGCGGATCGGTTTGTATTTCCCGCGGGGGAGGCGTCCAAGAAGATCGATACCGTTGTCGACATTTGTCGTCGGGCAGCGGCGTTAAACTTTGATCGAAGCAGTCGCTTTCTGGCGGTCGGAGGCGGCGTGACCGGAGACATGGCCGGCTTCGCGGCGGCGATTTTCATGCGCGGAATCGCATTCGAACAGATTCCCACCACGCTGCTGGCGATGGTGGATTCCAGTGTCGGCGGCAAAACCGGAGTGGACATTCCGGAAGGAAAAAATTTAATCGGTGCTTTTCATCAGCCGCGGCGGGTGCTGATCGATCCGGATTTTCTGCGGACGCTTCCGCAAAAGGAGATTCGCTGTGGATTGGCCGAGATTGTCAAGACGGCGGTGCTTTTTGATGAAAAACTCTTTGCCGAACTGGAACGCGATCCGGTTTCCTTGCTTAATCCCGGAGCAGACATGAGCCGTTACGCGGCGATCATCCGTCGCTGTTGTGAACTCAAGGCCGAGGTCGTTGCGCGGGATGAGCGCGAAGCGGGAATTCGCGCATTGCTCAATTACGGTCACACCTTTGGTCATGCCGTCGAACTTCTGAGCGGGTTTTCGATCAGTCACGGCGAAGCGGTCGCCATCGGCATGACGGCGGCGGCGGAAGTGGCGGTGCGTCGCGGTCGCTGGAATCGGGCGGATGCGGAGCGCCAGAAGGCATTGCTGGCGGCGTTGGGGCTGCCCTGCGCAGTGCCGCAGGAGTTCGATAACGAACGGATCATCAAGGCGATGGAGCACGACAAGAAGAATCTTGCCGGGAAAATCACGCTGGTTCTGCCGCGCCGGTTCGGCGAGGCGGAAGTCATGCGCGGCGTTCCGGTGCCGGAAATTGTTGCGGCGCTGGAGGCGGTTCATGCTTGACCGCGAGGCGTGCATTGTTCTGAACATGATATCCGGCATCGGTTACGCGAAATATTCCGCGTTGTCGGATGAATTCGGTTCTCCGGGGGTTATATTCGAACAGAGCGCCGACTCCCTTCGGCGGGTGCCCGGAATCGGTGCGGCGCTGGCCGATCGGATTGCGGGGTGCGACTGCACGGGGATGCTTCAGGCGGAATGCGAACTTGCGGAGCGTGCGGGAGTACGGATTCTCACACTGTACGATGAGAATTATCCGGATGTGCTGCGTCATTTATATGATCCGCCGCTCTGTCTTTATGTGCGCGGCCGGCTGCCGATATTTCCCGATAACGCGGTTGCGGTAGTTGGTTCCCGTCGGATGTCCGGTTACGGCGCCCGGATGACGCGGCAGTTGACGCTGGAGGCGGCGGATGCGGGATTCGTGATCGTTTCCGGTCTGGCTTACGGTGTGGATACGGTGGCGCATCAGGCGGCGGTGGAACAGCATGCGGTGACGGTTGCAGTGCTTGGCGGCGGTTTGCTGCACATTCATCCCCGGGAAAATATTCCGCTGGCGCGGAGTATCGTAGAGAGCGGCGGCGCACTGATCAGCGAATTTCCGATGGATTTTCCGGTCAGCCGGACCACGTTTCCGCGGCGGAACCGGATCGTGGCGGGATTGTGTCGGGCGACGATTGTGACGGAAGCGGGAATCTCGAGCGGTGCGCTGATCACTGCGCGTCTGGCGCTGGAGAGCGGACGTGATGTTTTCGCGGTGCCGGGCTCGGTGGAGAATCCGCAGTCTCATGGATGTCATCAGCTGATCCGGGAAGGCGCGGCCGGTCTGGTGGAGAGTTTTTCAGACGTGCAGAACTTCATGGGACTGGGATTTTTGCCTGGGCTTCGACCTGGAGAGGAAGTTGGAGAGGGGGAAGCGGCCTATGATCCGGGAGCCGGGTCGGATTTGTCGCCGGAGGCGCGGCGCGTCTGGGAGTTGTTGGAAAAGCGCGAAATGAGCGTGGATGAGCTCGTGGCGGAGAGTGGCTTCGATACCGGGACGCTGCTGGCGATTCTGATGCGTCTGGAGATGAAATTTCTGGTTACGCATGGTGCGGATCGAATTTACCGCCGCGCACAGCCGGGTGGAGGAAACGGAGGATTCTGAGGGGGGAAATTTCGTTTTTTTTCGGATGAAAACTTGCATTCGGAGAAATGCGGATTATATTAGCAGGACGGCAGCAGGAAAACGGGCGTATAGCTCAGTTGGTTAGAGCGCCACGTTGACATCGTGGAGGTCACAGATTCGAGTTCTGTTACGCCCACCAGTTTTCTGTGAAGTCGATCCGATTTTATTTCGGGCGTATAGCTCAGTTGGTTAGAGCGCCACGTTGACATCGTGGAGGTCACAGATTCGAGTTCTGTTACGCCCACCAGTTTTTGATTTTGTCGTTGCGGTGGTTTTTAGGCTCCCGGGAATGAGTCAGCTTCATGAAACGTTTCCGCATATTTCCGGGAGTCGGCCGGCAGTCCTCGTCCTGATCTTCCATATTCGGGGAAACGGCATTGGGCACTTTCTGAAGCGGTTGCGTTGCGATGCATCAAGTTCAGCGACATATCGCTTTCGAAATTCGTCCAGGCGTTCATTCATCTTTATATGCAGGATATTTATTAAGAAATATTTTAAAACGGCTTGATGAATCAGGCGGAGAAGGGAAGTGAAGATGGCGGGGAAAATTTTTGAATCGCACAACATGGACCTGGAGTTCGTTCTGAAAGAGATCCGCGTCGGGCGTATCGGTCTTCCTGATCTGCAACGGCCGTTTGTCTGGTCCAATGAAAAAGTGAAAAATCTCTACGATTCAATGCTCAATGGATTTCCTGTCGGTTATATCATGCTGTGGGAATCTCCGGAAAGCTATTCCGAAAAAATGGAGAATATCGGACTCAATGAAAAAGCCTTGAAGATGCCGAAATGTCTGGTCATCGACGGCCAGCAGCGATTGACCGCATTGGTGTCAAGCATGTACAACATCCGCGTAAAGGACAGCAAATTCAAGGAGCGTAACATCAAAATCAGTTACAATCCGCTTCGGGAAAAAGATCGTTTCGAAAACTGGACTCCCGCGTTTGAAAAAAATCCGGAATGGATCGCAGATCTCAGTACGGTGTTTCTGGCCAAAGAACAGAATACGTTGTCAAAACTGCGTCGCAATTACATCAAACGCTTAAATGAGAGCTATGAAAAGAACGGACATGCGCTCTTGACGGATGAGCAGGAGGATTTGATCGAAACCCGTTTGAATGAATTGCTCGGACTGGAGAAATATCCTCTCCCGGTTCTGGAAATTTATCGTTCGGCCGGCGAGGAGGAAGTCGCGGAGATTTTCGTTCGGGTCAATTCCGGCGGGCAGAAACTTAACGAGAACGATTTTATCCTGACATTGCTTTCCGTTTACGCCCGGGAGAGCCGGGACGCCATTGACAATTTTTGCGCGGCGTCACACATTCCGGCGGCCGGCACATCTTACAACCATCTGCTGGAAGTCAGTCCGGTTCATCTGGTTCGCATGATTGTCGGTTTCGGGTTCAAGCGCGCCCGGCTGAAATACGCCTACATGCTTTTGCGGGGGAAAGATCTGGAGTCCGGGCTGGTTACTGAAGAGCGCCGGAATGAGAATCTTGCGCGGTTCAGGCAGGCGCTGGCGGTGGTGACGGATCTCAATAACTGGCACGCGTTTTTGAATATTGTCGTTCAAGGCGGTTATGTCAGCGGCAAGTTGATCGCCGCGCAGAACTCCATTGTTTTCAGTTATGTGCTCTATCTGATTGCAAAATATGAATTCAAACTCGGGAGCATCGAGTTGATGGGGCTTTTCCGCCGCTGGTTCTTTATGGCGAGCATCACTTCTTATTTCAGTACTTCCGTCGAAACTGATGCGGAAAGACTTTTTGCCGACATGAAAAATTTGAAGGATGCCGGAGCCTTTGAACAATATCTGCAATCGGTAATCGATTCCCGCCTGACGGAGGATTATTTCAAGATCACATTGCCGAAAAATCTCGAATCCTCATACGCGTTGTCTCCGTACTGGTATGCTTTTCTGGCTGCGCAGAACATATTGAATGTTCCGATGCTTTTCAGTACGGATCATCTTGCGCCATATTTGATGCCCGGAATGAGCGGCAGTAAGAATGCGGTTGACAAACATCATATTTTCCCTCGGAATTATCTTGCCTCGATCGGCATTCATACCGATCGCGACTGCAATCAGATTGCCAATTTCGTCTATCTTGATTATCAGACCAACATCGACATTTCCGACCGGGCTCCCATGGAGTATATCGCCGATTACCGCAAGCGGCTCGGACAGGAGAACTTTGAACGGGCCTGCCGGGAACATGCATTGCCGCCGAATTTCGAGCGGATGGACTATTTCTCGTTTCTGAAAGAACGAAGACTGCTTATGGCACAAGTCATTCAGCAGGCATATCTCCGTCTTTGTCAGGGATGACCGGGCAATCAGCGGGAAGGCTCACGGAAATATGCGGTTCCGGCGGCGGTGCCGCCGCCGCGCAGTTCCCGCGGCGTCATTCCGAGACGTTCCCGCAGAAAGGCGTGCAGATGCGTGACGTGATGCATCCCGACCGCTTCGGCGATCTCCTTGGGCGATAAACGGTTCTCCCGGAAAAGCTCCATGATCCGGTTCAAGCGCCGACGAGCCCGGTATTCGCCCGGTTCAATGTGATATTGCTCCACGAACAACCTCCGCAGATGTCCCGGCGAATAGCCGCTCTCCCTGCTTAACTGCGACAACGTTTTCCGGAAATTTCCGTCGGAATCGATCGCGCTCCTGAATGCCGCGGCCGCAGTCGATTCTTCCGATTTTACCGGTCGCGGCGCACTGATCAATTCCGTTAACAGCGCCGCCGCATGTTGCCGCGCCGCAAATAGATCCGCCGGCAACCCGGAGTTGACCAGCATTTCCACCCGTTCAAAACGCGGGCGCAGTTCGGCACACTGCTCGTGAGTGAGAAGGCAGATGTACGGCAGCTGCACGCGAAGGCCGTGGTCACTGATCTCCAGAAACGAATTCTCCTCGCTCCAGCTCAAGCCATGAATTTTCCCGATGATCACGTGGTTTTCCCGACGGTGATCGTATTCGAAATCGAGCCGGAACCCTTTCGGATAAAGCGCCAGCGTCGGCTGGCCGCCGTCACAGACGCGCTTCCCCGACGGGAAATACAGATGATTGCTGACCAGCCCGGTGATCGAAAGCACCAGAAAATCACTCCACGGAAACTGTGTTCTCTTCTCTTTGCCGGTGAAGGAGCCGGCACTGGTGACTTCAAAATACATGATCGCTCTTTTTTATAATAATTATTCCGTTTCTATAAACTATATTGAAAAAAAGAAATTGCAAATCTGTAAATTTAAATTACTGTACCAGGAAAGAGAACCGCATTGCGTCGGCATTCCCACGGCGGAATCGGCACAATGAAATGAAAAAATCAGGGAGAAGAGATCATGAGCGACAAACCGAAACTTCGTCTCGGCATCTGGGGCCTCGGGCGCGGCAGCAATTTCATCGAATCCTGCCGGTATCTGAACATCGAAATCGTCGCCGGGTGCGACACCAGCGAACATATGCGGGAAAAATTCCATGAAATGGTGCCGAAGGCGTTTCTGACCGCCGACGAGGATGAATTTCTTCAGTACGATATGGATGCGGTGCTCATTGCAACCTTCTTCACTTCTCATGCCGCACATTCGATCAAGGCGCTCGACGCGGGAAAACATGTTTTGTGTGAAGTGACGTCGTTCTTCACTCCCGCGGAGGGCGTAGCGCTCGTCGAAGCGGTCGAGCGTTCGGGCAAGGTCTATCAGCTTGCGGAAAATTATCCGTTCCGCAAGGATTGCCTCTACTTCAAACGGCTCTGGGAACAGGGCATTTTCGGCGACCTCATCTACGCCGAATTCGATTATCTGCATGAATGCCGTTCGCTGTGTTACACCTACATCGACGACACCCCGATCGAACCCGGATATTGGGCGCACCACTGGCGCAGCTGGCTGAATGCTCACTATTACTGCACGCATTCGCTCGGACCGGTCATGCAGATTACCGGCCGCCGTCCGATCAAGGTGTGCGCGCCGCGGACGACGCCGCTGATTCCGGGTTATATCGAAGGCGCCGGATGGGGGGTCACTCCCGAACTCATCACCATGGACAACGGCGCTCTCGTGCGCAACTTGATGGGCGGCGCCTCCGGCGACAGTCACCGGATGGATATCTGGGGAACCCACGCCTCCGCCCGGATTGCGCAGTCGGAGATCCGGCTCGGCGGTTCCGGCCACGGGCAGGTGCTCAAATTGAATCCGCGCTGGGATTCAATGGGCGAAGCCGCGGAAAAGGCCGGTCACGGCGGCGGCGATTTCTGGGAACTGGAGTTCTTCCGAAGGGCGATTCTCGAAAATCAACCCGGCCCGTGGGACATCTACCGCTCCTGTGACGTGACGCTCACCGGCATCATGGCGATCCGCAGTCAGGAACTCGACGGCGCGCCGGTGGAGATTCCGGATTTCCGCAGGAAGGAGGTTCGGGATAAGTTCCGCAACGATCATCGCTCACAGCAGCATTTTGATCCGCGGGCGATTTTCCCTGCCGATCAGGACACCGCGATCACCGGTGAATTCAGCCGCGTCATGTGCGAAACCGACGCGCTCTCGCTGCCGGACGGACTCAAGGGGTGCATTCTGGTACGCGCCGCATTCGACGGGATGAAGCTCTTCGACGAGATCGAAGGCGATGCCGACCGTTACCGGGTCGTCGCTCTGGTGCAGAAGGTGCTTGCGCAACTGCCGCATCTGGCGGATGTCTACCGGCGCGGCCGGGCGATTGCGGACGCTTATCCCGACAGCCTCGGCGGCCGGGCCATGCGTGATCTGCTGGATAATTACTATTATGACAAAATCATCGACGAGGAAACTACTTCACGGGAGTTGAGCGCCTGGCTCGGGACGCCCCGGCCAACATTGAAACGATAAAGCCGCAAATTGAAAAACGGGAGACGGAAATCAGGAATGTTTCCGTCCCCCGTTTTTTTTACTTCGTATCGTATGAAACGGCTTGTTTTCAGAGAGAAGCTTTGACTTCCTCGACCAGTTTCATGAACCGTCTGCCGTATTCGATATAATTTTCCATGCGTTCGCGGGCGTTCTGCTCGGCGTTCTCCTCGTGGAAGACGAGCTTCATGTGCGGTTCCATCGAGAAGCCGCCGTCATAACCGTTGCGAAGCAGATCGGCGACGATTTCGCGGACGTGGCCGTCGCCTTCGCCCGGGAAAGTGAACTCCGCTCTGGCGAAGCCGTTGTCGCCGGGACCGAGGTAACGTGCGTCCTTGATGTGGACGTAGGCGATGAACTCCCGGACGTTCCGATAAAAGACGAAGGAATCCTGGATGTTTTTAAGTTCATCGCCTTCGGAACGGTCGTAATTCAGCACCGGATTGCCGGTGTCGAAGACGAGCTTCAAATTGGGGGAGGGGATTTTGTCGAGCAGCTTGAGGGTGTGTTTCCACGACATGCCGCCGTAATTGTTGCAGTTTTCATGCAGATAAAGCACGTCGGCGTCTTCGCACATGTGAACAAGTTCGGCAACTTTGCGGAAGACGTTTTCCTCCACCTCCGGATCGAATGCGGGCCGATTCCATTGCGCTTTGAAGCTCATGGCGCGGATCATTTTGCAGTTGAGCCGCTTCATGCGGACAAGCGCACGCTTGAGCTGTTCGCGGGTCTTCAGGAAATCCTCCTCCCGGATCGGATCCCAGCCCCAGTTGGCGACGGCGCTGCCGAAGCAGTTGATCTGAATTCCCGCCGCGTCGAAGGCCTCCGCCGTCTTCTCGAATGCTTCGTCGGAAAGATCGTGCAGATTGACTCCGTCGATGGCTCTGGATTCGATGTTCTTCCAGCCCAGAGCCTTTGTCGCTTCAATCTGACCGGCGACTCCGACAGCCGCCTCGTCTGCAAATCCGGTGTAGTACATGATCGTATTCCTCCCTGTTGAAACGATTTCAATATAATCTAACTCCGACATGAACAAGAATCAATAGTCGGAATGAAAAATTTTTGCCGGAGAAGTTCGCCACCAGTTTGATGCTGTTTAGAGTGATACATTTTTGCGGAAACGGTTCGCCTTTGAGTTTGACGGCGGATTATTGTCGTAGTATATTCCACCGAAACGGCAACTCAATCAATCAGGAAAGTCGGAGAAAAGAGTATGAAAAAAAAGTTTGTGTGGACATTGCTGTCGCTCGTCTGCTGTTGCTGGTATTGTTGTTGTGTCGCTGCCGCGGCGCTGGATCCCGGCAAGGTGACGGTTTTCGGTGAAACCGACAAGAATCCGGTCAGTTATCAGCCCGGAGAACTCATGCGTTTCACGATCCGGGCCGACTTCGGCGGCCAGACGCCGGATCAACCTTATTTTCTTGAGTGGCGCCGCACGGGTGACGACGGCAGGCGGGCAGAGGGAAAGGTTTCCGCCGCCGAACCCTTCACGCTGGAAACGTCGCTGGATCGTCCGGGGTTCGTCCACGTTTATGCGCGTCTGGTCGACGAAGCGGGCAACCCGTTGCCGACCCGGAACAGCTGGGGACAGCCGATGGATTGCGCCTTCGAAGGGGGCGCGGGGGTGCAGCCGGAGAAGTTGCAGCCGGTTCCGCCGCCGGCGGATTTCGATGAATTCTGGGCGAAGCAGAAAGCGCGTCTCGCGGAAGTGCCGCTCCGGGCCGATGTGAAGCGCCACCCGGCGTCCACCGCGGAGGTGACGATTTACTCCGTGCGGGTCGATTGTCCCGGAACGCGCCCGGTGACCGGATATCTGACCATTCCGGTCGGAGCGGCGCCGAAATCGCTGCCGGCGCGCGGAGTCTACGCCGGTTACGGCGTCGGAAAGCAGGCATTGCCGTGGGATCTGCGGCGCGACCGGATTGAATTTCACGTCAACGCTCACGGTTATGATCTTGACCGCGACGAAGCGTATTATCGGGATTTTGAAAATTCAATCCGCTCGAACGGGCAGATTTACGCCTTCGATCCGGAACAGAACTCCGATCCGGAGAAGACATATTTCAACGGCATGGCGCTGCGCGTACTGCGTTCGCTGGAATTCCTGCGTTCACTGCCCGAGTGGAACGGTCGGGATTTGACTGCGGCCGGCGGCAGTCAGGGTGGTTTGCAGGCGGTGTGGGGGGCGTCGCTCGATCCGACGGTCACGTTTTGTTACATCGACATTCCGTGGTGCTGCGATCTGGCCGGCGCGGAAACCTTCCAGCGGGAACGCGGCTGGATGCCCGAATACCGTCCGGCTCTGGGCTATTACGATACGGTCAACCACGGCGCCCGCGTTCAGTGTCCGGCGGAAATCGCCCGCGCCGGGCTCGGGGATTACACCTGTCCGCCCTCCGGCGTGGCGCTGCTCTACAATGCGTTGAAGGGGCCGAAGAAAATCGTCTGGGTTCAGGGCTCCACGCATGGCTATGTACCGCCGGAAGCGAAGCGGTTTGTAGTCGAAGAGAAGTGAGACGCTGAAGAACTCGGAGCTCAATTCGGATTCATTTTCCTGGCTCTGTGGAAATGAAAACGCGGCGGAATCGGATGTTCCGCCGCGTTTCTTTCAGCTCTTTGAGTGCGGCTTGAGGTTAACGCGCCGCCGCGGCAAACTTGTCCAGTTTTGCAAAGAGATCCGCAAAGACAAGATCGCGATTGATGTGCCGAACCATTTTAAGCATGTGGCGCCCCGGTTTTTCCTGCCAGTTGCGGTCGGGCTGGAGAACCGGCGTCGGCAGATAGGTGAAGTAGAACGCCTCCGGTACGGTGAACGCGGCCACGGTGGAGATGTCCCAGAGCGTTTTGCTCATCATCTTCCGCTCAGCCATGTAATCGCGGGTACGGCCGACCAGAAATTCGCCCGCTTTGCCGCTGTTGTGCGACAATGCTTCCAGTTCCGGAACACTGGTGAGCAGCAACTCCGCCACCGTCATGCACGGAATCCAGAGCAGCGGCACTCCCGAATCGAACAGCACCTGCGCGGCCGGAACATCCTGTTTGAGATTGAATTCGTCGTTGTTCGGCCAGTAGACCGGATTTCCGCCCAGCCAGACGACGACGGTATTCTCCACGATCTCGGGGGCCAGAAGCAACGCCGACGCCACATTGGTGAGAGCGGCGATGGCGAGCACATGAAGTGTCTCATTTTTTGCTTTCGCTTCGCGGGCGAGTTCGACGATGCACCGCGCCGCCGGCGTGTCGACCGGAGTGTTGCGGTCGGGCAGATAGCGTTCCGCACCCTTGAAGGCGAAATTTTTCCCGTTTCTGCCGAAAAGATCGAGCACCCGGAGAATTTCATCGTAACTTTTGGTCATGCCGTCCCCCGGTCCCGCTGAGCGGCCGTTGAAGAACGGGGCGGCGGTTACCGCGCGCAATTGCAGCTTCTCTTCCGAGAGCAGCGCGTAGGCGAGGGCGAACTGGTCGTCGACTTCATTGTAGGTGTCGGTGTCGAGGACGGCGGCGACCGGCTTCTCCGGCTGCTCCAACCGCGCCAGACGCTGCTGAAGCTTCAACTCCGGAAAACGGATCATTTCTGACAGCATGATGAAACTTGCTCCCTGTTTTCTGGCGGGATTCTCACGGCTGCCAGGAGCCGGAGACCCACCTCTTTCCCTTATATCTTTATTAACTATGCGCGATTGATTCGGATTCTGCAAGTTTTTTTGGTAGCATAAAATAATGATATCATAGTAAAAATTAACGATATACTATTTTTTGTAAGCGTTATTCAGTTGCAAAATCGTCAGTTTCGGCCTATTTTAATGGAGATGCGAAATGCAAAAGGGAAAAGCGTTAAAAAAAGCGCACGTATCGGGAGCTTGAGAGAGATGCGCAAGTGTAAAGTTGGAATGATCGGTCACCGCGGCCATTACGGATATGTGACGGTGGCATTGCCGGAACTTCCCGAGGTGGAAATCACGGCGGTGTCCGGAGGGGGGAAGGATTCGGCGGAACCATTGATTGCTGCCGCGGCGGAGCACGGATTTTTCCCTGAGGTGTATCAGGATTATCGTGAATTGCTCGATTCGGCGCATGTGGACGTCGTCTGTATCGACGGCCCGTTCGAACTGCACGCGGAAATGTGCGTCGCCGCACTGAACCGCGGCATCCACGTCTTCTGCGAAAAGCCGATTGCACTGACGCTGGATGAACTCGAACGGATAAAACAGGCCTACGCCGGCAGTCGGGCGGAGATCATTTCGATGGTCGGTTTGCGCGGCGAGGCGGCGTTTCTGACCGCGTATGAGGCGGTATCGCACGGCTCCGTCGGCAAAGTCGAAATGGTGACGGCGCGCAAATCGTATAAATTGGGGGTGCGTCCCGAATTTTATCGTCATCGCGCCAGTTACGGCGGCACGATTCCGTGGGTGGGCAGTCACGCGATCGACTGGATTTACTGGTTCGGCGGCGCGGAGTT
>CALXNS010000045.1 GCA_944389815.1 uncultured Victivallis sp.
ACTTCTCCTGTAAACAATTCGGTGTAAACAACTCGGATCAGGGCAACACGATCTTCACGGACGTGCTGTTGAGGATATATGCTCCCGGCCAGACTTTTCCATCGTTTCTCCACTGCTGGATGTCACCAGCCGAAATAGCGAAAACATGGCCATCTGCCCAGCCGATGTTGGCTTTCTGGTTATGCCGCAAATCAATGCCGGAAGCGCCGGTGGTAAGGGAGAAAGAGTAAGCCTGCATCATAGTGGAGGTCTCCCAAGTATCGGCATAAATCAGGAACGAGGAAGCGTTTTTGATTTTGGGGAAAGAGATAATCGTCCCCACCCCCAGTCCCACGGTACTGGGATGCACAAACGCCTGCGGATTCTCGTTGTAGTTCGGCGTATGCGCCGGTCCCTCCTCGCCATCCGTCACATTGGCGGGTACGCCGTAGATCGCCCCGAATCTTGTGCTCTCCTCATCTGAATTCGGCTCAGGAATTGAGGCCGCTGGTACAGATGGACAACTGGCTACCTTGAAAGAGGGAAGACGGCGCGGATAAAGGCCCGCCTGCCCCCAGGCAGTCACATACGTGCCGCGAACCATGCAGTTCAGCAGCGTATGCCAGGCCGCTCCATTCCCTTTCAGGAATGCAATGCCGTTATGGTCATCGGCATACTGTTGCGTGGCAAGCACGCACTGCTTGAGGTTGTTTGTGCAACTGATTGCTTTCGCACTGTCGCGGGCGCGGTTGAGGGCCGGCAGCAGCATGCCCGCCAGAATCGCGATGATCGCTATGACTATGAGCAACTCTATAAGGGTGAATTGTGTTTTTTTCGTACTTGCCATCGTTTTCATGATAGAATGTCTCCTTTCTGACTTCCTGCAAAAAATCGTTCAACTTGACGAATAAATTATTCCGTCAACAATATTATACTATGAGACTGCTTCCCAGACAAGTGCAATTCTATTATAAATATGGATTTTTCAATCAAACCGATGATACCCCCCGTTTCGGTATCCTGTCGGAAACACCGTCAATCTCCGGATGGATCCGTTACCGGCTCCGCAGGTTCTTCGCCGGTATTTCGGCCGTTAATCACCCGTCCGTCATCCGCGTCATTGCGTTTCCGGGTACGCAGCTCGCGGAACAGCTTCACTACATCGGCGGAACCTCCGATCAGGAACCATATGGTTGTGGCGGCGCCGAGTCCGAAGCCCAGCATCACATATCCCCGCCACAGCCGCAGCCAGTGCAGTGGCTGCCAGCCGAAAACGAAATGGCCAAGCGTTCCGGCGACAAAAACGGCCGTCCAGAGCAAAGTCCACAGGAGCGACGCGAAGAAGAGCAGGCGGTCGAAACGGGTGAACTCGTCGGTCAAACCTAAGATCCTCCAAATTTTACCGGCGGACCATACCTCCCGGTGTTCGCCGGAGATGTCATACTTGCCACGATGGAGCATCTTCTCAAGATTGAAATATTCCGTGCCGTGCACCTTGCGGTCGATATACGAAACGATGAAATAGCTTGCAAACCCTATCAGGGTGATCGCAAACGCGAGGACCTGGCTATTGACCGGGAAACGTTCCCGGCGTGCGAGCAGCCACTGTGCAACAGATTCCGGCGCATGTTCGGCCAACACCGGAGCGAGGGCCGGCCAGCACTGCTGCAGCGCGATGCTGCCGAGCGCCAGTCCCGAACCGAGGATCATCGCCACCCAGGCGCCGAGCGTCGAACCGCTCCGGCTGTACAGACCGCCGATCAACACCGCTCCCGCGCCGCCCGTAAAAATTGCACCGGTGATCTGGAAGAAAAGCATAATATATTCGGTCTGCTTGAAGAGCCAACTGAAGAAGAAAGCGAAGACTCCGACGAAAACGATCGACAGCCGCAGCAGCAGGATATGCTGTTTTTCGGTGAACGGTTTCTTGCGGAAGGGCATGATCACATCCTGCACGAAGATGGAGCCCCAGCTGTGCATGTAGGTGTCATCGGTCGACAGCATCGCCGCCAGCATCAACGCCGCGAACAATCCGAGCAGTCCGGACGGCAGAATATGGGAGAGAAACAGCGGCACCCGCGCTTGGCTGACCTCCTGCCCGTGAAGCATGCCGAGCGTTTCCGCAACCGCCTGTGCACTGTCGGCATATTGCGGGCTGTTGAAGAAAGTAAAGGCGCAGATCGGGATGAAGAGCAGCAAAGCACACTGCACCAGCTGCCGCCACACTCCGAGAAAACGCGCCATTTTCGCTTCATGCGCGCTTTTGGCGGCGGCCGCATAACCCGACGACCCCTGCCAGGTGCCGCTGGTCAGCACCATCAGCACAATGCCCATCAGGAAGTACCAGATATTGAAATCCCGGATTCCGGTCGTATCGAAAGGATTGAATAGCGACTGGCCTTGATTCTCCGCCGCATGCACGGTCAGTGTCTCGAAAATCGTCTCCCAGTTGAACTGCATGACCATGAAGATCATCAGGACCAGGAAGACGATATTGCAGAACGTTCCCTGGATAAAGTCGGTCAGCATGATCGTAAGCTGTCCGCCGCAGATGGCGAACGTGACACCGAGTGAAATCACGAAAAGAAGCAGACATACGTAAGTGCTGAACTCGAAAGGAATCCCGGCGATCTGGAAGCTGTCGGGCAGCTTGCAGAAAAACATGAAAAATTTGACCGAAACCGACGGGAAAATCCCGTAGTTCAGCACGCCGGAGAGCCATCCCAGCATTCCGCTGAACACCCGGAAGCGGCGGCTGTAGCGCACCTCGAAAAACTGTGCCATCGTAAAACAACGCGTCTCCCGGAAGCGGTAATAGACCCAGCCGCAGATCGACATGAGCAAAGCGATCGGCCCGGAAAGGAATCCCCACCAGACCGGGGAAAATCCCGCGACATAATACTGTTCGAATGTCGCGATGATCGAAATCGCGCCAAGGCCGGCGATGCCGTCGGTAACGGCCAGCAGATACCGGCCCGCGCAACGGTTGGCGGCAAGAAAATCCGCCGTACTTTTGACCTGGCGCTGGCTGATGATCAGTGTGACTACCAGAATAAGCAGCAAAGCTCCGATAATTCCCCAGTCGAGCAGTTGCATGGAGGAACTCCTTTCCGATTTGGTTTTCCGCCGTTCCGGCCCGCGGGGCAGGCAACGTGTCTACGAAATTGTTTGCAATTAATTTGATTACGAATTATATTATATCGTAAAATCAGAAGAAGCACAAACACGATACTCTTAAAAATATGGATTTTTATGGCAAAACAGAAAGCGCTTCGCGCCGATTTTACTGCCTGAAACTTAAATCTTATGCGGGCGACTATCACGCCACGGCGCTGAAATCGGTTCATTTTATGAACGACTGGGAAAAGGAGCTGTCCCACACGCAATATCACAAGCATAACTTTTATGAGCTTGCAGTCGTTCTGCGCGGCGCCGGGACCCACCTGACCGACAGCCAGAAACTACCGCTGCACCCCGGCAGCGTTTTTCTGCTTCATCCGGGCGAAAGCCATGCCTATGAGTATTCCGAGCCGTTGACGCTGATGAATTTCATGTTCGACTCGCAAATTCTGCGCCCCTACCGGAAATCCCTGAGCGGACTGGCCGGCTACCCGCTGCTCTTCTGCCCGGCGGAGGAACGCCGTGAACTCTGTGTGGATTCCGCCACGCTCGCGGAACTTGATATCCTGCTGCACGCGATGGCGATGGAAAGTCGGCAGCGGAATACCGGCGCGGAGCTTCTTCTGATTTCGCACCTGCTGAATCTGCTGGTACTGGTGTTGCGCAAATCCTGCAGTTATGTGGAAAGGGAGCGCTTCAACAGCGATATCGGGATTGCGGTCGCGTTCATGCGCCGCAATTATCAGGAGGAGATCAGCCTGCCAAAACTGGCGCGGCTGGCTAATTTGTCGGAGAGTTCGTTTTTCAGGAAGTTCCGCGAGGAGATGAAAACTTCCCCGATGCAGTGGCTGCTCAATCTGCGGATCCGCAAAGCGATGGAGTTCCTGATCC
>CALXNS010000046.1 GCA_944389815.1 uncultured Victivallis sp.
GGAAAAAAAATCTTTTTCGTCATTTCCGGAACAACGTTTTGTTTTTTTCGATTGAAAAGAAGCGGTTGCGGTTGTATTTTTAATATATGAAGTCACACACCCGAATGCATCATTCACAACACGGAGGAATTCTGGCAAAATGAAGAAAGTTCTGGTTGCCGGAGGCGCAGGTTACATCGGCAGCGCCTGTACGGAATATCTGCTTGACCACGGTTACGACGTGACCGTTTTCGACGGACTGATCACCGGACACCGCGAGGCGGTCGATCCGCGGGCCCGGTTCGTGCTCGGCAATCTCGCCGACCGGGAAGCGATCAAAAAGGTCTGCCGTGATGAACAATTCGATGCGATCATGCATTTCGCCGCGTTTTCGCTGGTGGGCGAGTCGATGCGCGATCCTTCCAAATATTTCCGCAACAACGTCGCCGCCGGCATCAATCTGCTCGACGCGGCCGTCGAGGGCGGCGTGAAGAATTTCGTCTTCTCCAGCACCGCGGCTACCTTCGGACAGCCGGAATCGGTGCCGATCCGCGAAGACGACCGGCAGCTGCCGATCAACCCCTACGGCGAATCCAAGCTCTGTTTCGAAAAAATCCTTCACTGGTATCATGAGATTCACGGAATCAATTACGCCGCGCTGCGCTACTTCAACGCAGCCGGCGCCACCGAAAAATACGGCGAAGACCACCGCCCGGAAAGTCACCTGATCCCGCTGATCCTTCAGACGATCCGCGGCAAACGTGAAAAACTCATGCTCTACGGCGACGATTACGATACGCCCGACGGCAGCTGCATCCGCGATTACATCCACATCCTCGACCTCGCGCAGGCGCACGAACTGGCGCTTTCGGCGCCGGAGAGCGGCCATTACAACCTCGGAACCGGCAATGGATTGAGCGTTCTGGAGATCATCAAGGCCGCCGAACACGTCACCGGGAAGAAGGTCAATTACGAAATTGCGCCGCGCCGTCCCGGAGATCCGGCCCGGCTGATCGCGTGCAGCGAACGCGCCCGCAAGATGCTCAACTGGAAGCCGCAGTTCGAATCGGCTGAGAAGATCATCGAATCCGCCTGGAAGTGGCAGCTCAAACATCCGGACGGCTACAAGAATTGAACTGGCACGAACTGGGGCCGTTCACGGTCTTCGACGTGGAAACCACCGGCATGAGCGCGACGCGCGACCGAATCGTCGAAATCGCCGCGCTCCGAGTCGAACGTGACGGCACGGTTTCCGAATTCGGTACGCTGGTCAACCCGGGCAGAAGCATTCCCGCGGGCGTGGTCTGCATTCATCACATCACCGATGAAATGGTCAAGGACGCTCCGCACTTCGCCCGCGCCGGCCGAGATTTTCTGGAGTTCGCCGCGGATTCGACGCTGGTGGCGCACAATGCCCGGTTCGATCTGGCGTTTCTCCAGGAAAGTCTGGCCCGTACCGGGCTGCCGCTCTGGCGGGGCAAGACGATCGATTCGATCCGGCTCGTCCGGCAGACGCATCCGGGGTTGCCGAGTTACAGTTTGCAGAATCTGAGAAGTTATTTCAAGCTGGAGCTTGAGGGGGTGGCCCACCGCGCCGGTTCCGACGTCGGCTGGACGATGCAGATTCTGGAAATCGCCCTCACCGAGGCGTTGAAGCACGCGGGAAGGTAATCACTCATGACGGAACAGGTCCTCTGGGCGGCGGAAGGATTGAACGCCGCCATCGGCAATCAGATTCTTTACGCCGACGCCGACTTCGCGGTGCACGCCTCTGAACGGGTCGGGCTGGTCGGCCGAAACGGTTGCGGCAAATCCACACTTCTGCGGATGATTGCCGGCGGAGAGCAGCCCGCGTCCGGAGCGATCACCCGCGCCCGCGGCCTCCGCACGGCGCTTCTTGCGCAGAATTTCGAACCGGATGGAGCGCGAACCATCGCCGAAAACGTCGCCGACGGCCTGGCATGGTTCCGTGAAATGCAGCACCAGTTTGAAACACTGCCGGTCAAATCCGCCGAACACGCCCATCTGGAACACCTCCTGCTGCTCCACGACGGCTGGAATCTGGAATCCAAACTCGACCGGGTGCTTGAAGAACTGGGCCTCCAGTCCGACCGGAACCGGCTCTGCCACAACCTCTCCGGCGGAGAGAAACGGCGCGTCGCCTTCGCCCGGACGGTCATTTCCGAACCCGATCTTCTGCTGCTCGACGAACCGACCAACCATCTCGACATCGCCACGGTGGAGTGGATCGAATCGTTTCTGGGCGCATGGCGCGGCAGTTGTCTTTTCGTGACCCACGACCGCTGTTTCCTCGACCGGATCGCCACCAGAATCGTCGAACTCGATCACGGGAAATTTTACAGCTACAACGGCAGTTACGCCGAATTTCTCGCCGCCAAGGCCGAGCGGGAGGCCAACGAGGATATTCTTGAAGCGAAACGCCGCAGTTTCCTGCGTTCGGAAATCGAATGGGTCCGCCGGTCGCCGAAGGCGCGTCTCCGGCGCAACCTCGGTCGCTTGAAGCGGTTCAACGAAATTTCCGCGATCCGCGCCCCGCAGCGCGACGGCGAAATGGAACTCCTCATACCTCCCGCCGGGCGCCTCGGCAATAAAACCGTCGAATTGAAGGATGTTTCGATCACGCTTGGCGGCAGGGAAATCATTTCCCACTTCAGTTTCGAAATCGAACCCGGCAGCCGTCTCGGCGTCATCGGTCCCAACGGCATCGGAAAATCAACCTTGCTGAAGCTCATCACCGGAGAAAAGCGCCCCGATTCCGGCGAAGTAAAAATCGCCGAAACGGTCGAATTCAATTACATCGACCAGTCCCGGCTCGTGCTCGACCCGGAGAAAACCGTCGCCGAGGAGATCGGCGAAGGGTGCGAATCCGTGCGGCTCGGAACGGAAAAAATTTCGATCTGGGGATATCTCAAGAGATTTCTTTTCGAGGACGAGAGAATCAACACCCGGATCCGTTACCTTTCCGGCGGCGAAAAAGCCCGTCTCACACTGGCGAAAATTCTGAAGAACGGCGGAAATTTCCTCGTGCTCGACGAACCGACCAACGATCTGGATTTGAGCAGTCTGCGGCTTCTCGAAGAGGCACTGGCCGCTTATCGGGGGTGCGTGCTGGTCGTCAGTCACGACCGTTATTTTCTCAACCGCGTCTGCACGGGGCTTCTCGGTTTCGAATCCGACGGCACGATTCTTTACACGCCGGGCGATTACGATTATTACGACGAGAAACGCAAGGATCGCGAACGTGCCGCCGCAGCAGCCGCCGCCGCCTCAGAACCGGTTCCGTTGCGGAATAATTCCGCAACGCGCAATACCGCAGGGGAAAAACCATCCGCTGATACCGTAAAACCGGTGACGCGCAAACTATCCTGGCGCGAAGAACGCGAACTGGAGAACATGGAAAACGCCGTTGAAAATGCGGAAAACGCCGTGCAGGAGATCGAAGCGTGTTTCGGCGATCCGGATTTCTTCAATAAATACGGCGCACGCACAGTCGAACTTCAGACCAAACTGGATGAAGCCCGCGCCAAGGTCAATTGCCTCTACGCGCGCTGGGAGGAGCTTGAAGCAAAACGCGCCGCGGCGACGGAGGGAGCCGGATGAAGCCCGCGCCGGGAAAAATTCTCTGGCACGGCAGCACGCAGCTTGCTCCGCTGCCGCCGGTTCTGGTCGGCTGCGGCGATGGAGTCCGCTTCCGGTGGAATTTGATTACGGTTGCGTGGACGGGAATCATCTGCAGTGCGCCGCCGATGCTCTCGATTTCAATCCGGCCGGAACGGCATTCGCACGCCATTATACGCGAATGCGGCGAATTCACCGTCAATCTGCCGACCGAACGCCTCGCTCGAATCGTGGACTGGTGCGGCGTCGTTTCCGGACGCGATCTGGATAAATTCGCCCGTACCGGATTGACCGCGCTTCGAGGAAGCGAAGTGAACGCGCCGCTCGTGGCGGAGGCGCCGCTCTCGCTGGAGTGCCGCGTGACGAAGAGTCTTGAACTGGGCAGTCATACGCTTTTTCTTGCCGAGATCGTTGCTGTTCAGGCGGAGGCGTCGCTCCTCAATGCCGACGGGAAATTCCATCTGGAAAAGGCCGGGCTTCTCGCCTACGCCCACGGACACTATTATGCTCTCGGGCGGGAGATCGGACACTTCGGGTTCTCGGTCCGCAAAAAACCGCTTCCCGCCGCCGTAAACCGACGCAGAAAGCAGAGGAACGCCGCCTCTCGTCCCTCCCCCGGAACGAAACCGGAAAAACAGTAAGGAAAATTCATCATGCAGGAACTTTTTCAACTCTTGCAGCAATCGCATCACACGGTCGCATTCACCGGCGCCGGAATTTCGACGCTCTCGGGCATCCGCGATTTCCGCGGGAAAAACGGCGTCTATCTCGAACCGTGGCACGGCAGACAGGTGGAGGAGATCCTGTCGCTGAGCTGTTTCCGGGAGGATCCGTCGCTCTTCTACCGCTGGGCGGAGGAGTTCATCTACCGTCTGGACGAATTTCATCCGGCCGCAGTTCACCGCGTTCTGGCAAAACTGGAAGCGGCCGGTCTCCTGGCCGCAGTCTACACGCAGAACATCGACCTGCTCCATCAGAAAGCCGGCAGTCGCCGCGTGTATGAACTTCACGGCAGCCCGGCGCATCACCACTGTCTCCGGTGCCGGCGCGAATTCGCGTATGAGCTCATTGCACCGCGCGTTCTCGCCGGAGAGACGCCGCATTGTGATGTATGCGGCGGCATCATCAAGCCGGACATCGTCTTTTACGGAGAGAATCTCGACGAAGCGCTGCTCGATCAGGCGTTCGAGGAGTTCTACCGCGCAGATCTGCTTCTCGTGCTCGGCAGCAGCCTCACGGTGCAACCGGCGGCGTCGCTGCCGCTTGCAACCCAGCGCGGCGGCGGCAAAATCGTCATCGTCAACGCACAGCCGACGCCGCTCGACCGGATGGCCGTACTGAAATTCGACGATCTTGCCACCGTGTTCGGAGAACTGGAACAAAAATTGTGAAGAGCACGTTCCGGCGTTTCCTGTCCGCAGAAACACGCCGCAGTTCGCCGTTCACACCTCCAGAACCATTCCGTCCCACGCGACGCCGATGCCGTGCGGGGCGAACCACTCCACAAGATCCTGATGATTCGCGCCGCCGTTGTGCGAGAAATGGTTGACGAAAACCGGAGTCTCCTTCCGGATGCACCCGAGTTTGAGCAGTTCGTCGCGGAACGCGACCGAACAATTCGCCCCCATGTGGCCCCGGCTGCAATCCGCATAACGGAGACCGCAGGTGCTCTCGATCACCGCGGCATCCAGTTTGACGCCGTGCAGCGCCGTCCAGGACTCTTCCGGCAGAAAACCGGTATCGTTCGCCAGCAGAATCGAACGGCCGTTTCGCCGGAGAACGAGAATTTGCGCTTCGCGTCCGGGCGCGTGATCGGCCCGGAGCGGCAGGATTTCCAGATCCTCGTCAACGACCTTTTTCGCATCTTCAAGAATATTTTTTTCAATTTGCAGCTCGTCAAACCCGATCGCCGCCCCATCCGCCGCCGCGCAGGAGATGATGCGCCGGAAGATCGAACGCGATCCGAAGATACGCAACGGATGCGACACCTGACTGAACCACGGCGTGTGCCGCCAGTATAAATCCGTCACATTGAGATGATCTTCGTGCGGGTGTGTGAAAACGATCCGCTTGATCTTCGTCAGATCGATTTTGAATTCCGTCGCCTGCCAGAAAGCGTCCGGTCCGAAATCCACCAACGTATCCATGTCGATCCGGTAACTGCAGCGACGGCGCAGTTCGCGGCCGCCGTCGCGCATCGCCTTTGCACAGACCGGACACTCACACCAGAGGGCGGGGATTCCTTCCGCCGCCGCGGTTCCGAGAAATTGAATTCGCATTGTGTCACCCATGCTCCCGTTTGTTTTTCCAGGCACCCTGACGCGCCATATCGGGAAATCTAACTCGGAATTTGCAAAAGTCAATTGCAAAAGTTGCGCCGCTCCACTATATTATCCGTAAAAAAGGAGTAAAATCCGATGAAACCGCAGATTTTCGTCAGCGGCCACCGCAATCCGGACGTCGACAGTCTGGCCTCCGCCGCCGCCCTCGCCGAACTGCGTCGGCGACAGGGAGCAGAAAATATTCAGCCGTTGTGTCCGGGCATTCTGCCCGACCGGGCAAAGCATCTTTTTGAAAAATTCCAGATCACGCCGCCCGTGTGCCGAAACGACGTCTATCCGCGCGTCCGCGACATCATGGAAAATGCGGAAATCATTCCCGCCGGAAAAACCTTGTTCGAAGCGGTTCGGCAACTGCGCAGCTCCGGACTTCCCAGACTGCCGGTCGCAGATGCCGGCGGAAAATTTCTCGGCATGCTCAGTCCGCTCAATTTGCTCAGCAGCCTCCTTGATCTCGACGGTGACGGCAGCGGCCTCGCCGGCAGGCGCATTTACAGTTCGATCCGCCTGATGCGGCAGTTGCTCGAAGCGGATGAACCCGTCAGCATCGATCCCGACGCTGAGCAGGAGTTCGAAGTCTACGTGGCCGCAATGAGCCTCGAGAGCTTCGAAGAACATCTCCCGCGCGGCAACAATCGCGAACTGGCCGTCATCGCCGGAGACCGCCCGGAAATTCATCTGCGGGCTCTCCACCGGAAGATCCGGCTGCTGATCGTCACCGGGCGGAGAAATGTGGACTCCTTCATATGCAAGGAAGCCGCCGAACAGGGCGTGGCGATTCTGCATACCCGCTTCGATTCGGCCACGGCGATCCGCCGCTTGAAATTCAGCGTGCCGGTCGAACACTGCCAATTCCCGGAAATTACCTTGAACCTTGCGCCGGACGACCGGCTGCGGGATGTGCGGAACCGTGTCGTCAATCAGCCCGAAGACGTGATCCCGGTCGTTGAAGAAGACGGTTCGCTGCGGGGCGTTGTGCTCAAACAATCGTTCAGTGCGCCGCTGCCCGCACGAATGATCCTCGTGGATCACAACGAAATCGATCAGAGCATTCCGGGCGCGGAAGAGCTTCCGGTCATCGAAGTGGTCGATCACCACCGCATCGGCATGATGCCGACGGCAACTCCGATCAAGTTCACCGGAGATACGGTCGGCAGCACCTGCACGCTGGTGGCGTCGATGTTCCGCAGTTCGGGCGAGAGCCTGACGCCGGGACTGGCCGGCCTGCTGCTTGGCGGCATCATTTCAGATACGTTGCTTTTGAAATCCCCGACCACCGCGGCGCTCGACTGCCGCATGTGCGAATGGCTGGAGAAGCTTTCCGGCGTCAAGGGCAGCGATTTGATGGCCGAACTGATGCGGATCGATTCGCCTCTGGCGGTCAAACCCGCCCGGGACGTCGTCAACGGCGACCGCAAGGATTACACCGACGGTTCCTTCCATTTCGCGCTCGCGCAGGTGGAGGAGACCAATCTGGAACTTCTCCATCAGCGCCGCGAGGAACTTGCCGGAGAAATCCGGGAAATTCTCGGCAGTGAAAAACTCGACTTTTTCGGATTGCTGGTCACCGATGCCGTGCGGGAGAATTCCGAACTGCTCATGCTCGGCGCGCCGGAAATCATCCGGAGCCTCCCCTATGAACAAATCGGACCGGATCTCTTCGCATTGCCCGGCGTTCTCAGCCGCAAAAAACAGCTTCTGCCGCAAATTCTTGCAATCACGGCGGCGTTGCAGAAAAATTGACCTGCATGGAATTCACGTTCACACCGATCGGCTTCGTCCGCGGCGGCGGCCGTTATCCGCAGGAAGCGCCGCGACAGGCGTGTTACGCGGACAACCGCGGCGTAATCGAACTGGAACCGCACCGGAATTTCGAAACCGCCGCCGCCGAACTTGCCGGATTCGACCGGATCTGGGTGCTCTTCGTCTTCGATCGGAACTCCCACTGGACGCCCCGGGTGCGTCCGCCGCTCGGCGGAATGCAGCGGAAAATCGGCGTTTTCGCCACCCGGTCGCCGTACCGGCCGAATCCGATCGGGCTGTCCGCAATTGAATTGACCGGCGTCCGCGGCCGGAAACTTTTCATCCGCAATTTCGATCTTCTCGACGGCACGCCGGTGCTGGACGTCAAGCCCTACATTCCTGTTGCGGACTCCTTTCCGGAAGCCGCGACCGGCTGGCGCGGCGAAGTGCAGGAACCGTCAATCCAGCTGCATTTCACCGAAAACGCCCGACGCGCATCCAGCTGGATTCTCTCCCACGGAGGACCGGATCTTGCCGAAACGGCCCGAGTCCAGCTCTCCACTCGGGAGATGGACACCCGGCGGCAACGGTTGCAGCAGCGTGCCGAAAACGCGTGGGTTCTGGCGTTCCGCACCTGGCGAATCGATTTTGAATGGATATCGCCGGACGAAATTCTGGTCACGGCGATCCGTTCAGGATACGAAGAAGCCGAACTCCACCCGGACGCGCCCGATCCCTACCACGACAAAGAACTGCATCGAGCCTACCGGAGGCTTCCGTGAGTGTGCTGCTGCTCCTGAAAAAACTTTTCGCGCGTCTTTTCTTTCCATTGCCGCTGACGCTGCTGCTGCTGGCGGTGGGAATTTTTCTCCTGTGGCCGCGCAATATTTCGCCACGCAGAAAGACGGCGGGAATCGCGCTGATGGCGGCAGCGGCGCTTTTTCTCGCATTCGGCGGCATTTTCGGCGACGTGCTGCTCCGGCAACTGACCAGCCGCTATACGCCGCTGGATCCGGCAGCGCTTCCGGAGCGAAATGATTACGTCATCGCCGTCGCCGGAAACGCCTTTTATGATGCGCCGCATCTGCCGCGCGCCCACCGCTTCAACGACAAAATGCTGTTGCGCCTGAGCGAAGCGGCGTCGCTCGCCTGCGGCCTGGAGCAGCGCGGCCTCCCGTATCGAATCGTCGTTTCCCTCAACCACCCGACGGCGTCCGAAGAGGAACGTCTCGCGGCGCTCCACGCTTATTTCGGTACATTCGGCATCGATCCGGAATACGTCTCTCTGATCGGCGACGCGCAGAATACCCGCCAGGAAATCCGCGCGTTCAGCGCCATTCCCGGCCGGCTGCTGCTGGTCTCGGATGCGTTTCATCTGCCGCGAATCATGCTGCTTGCAAAACAATGCAGCCTTGACGCGCTGCCGGCTCCGATCGGCGGATCGGAAGCCCCCACCGCGCCGGGAGTGTTGCAGATGGTGCCGGACGCCGGGAATTTCGCTTCGTTTCAGACGCTGATTTACGAACTTCTGGGCTGCCTTGAATACCGGATTTTTCCCTGAAGAAAAGCTGCGGACGGAGAGGGGTTCAACTGCACGGCTCCGCGGATCCGCACGAGACGCCACTCTCCGGTCTTTCGCATGAAAAACGCCGTAAATGAGGAGATCTTCATTTTTTTGCAGGAATTTTAAATTAAACACAAAACATTAACAACAAATCACTTAAGATATCGTAAGCATTCGATGCGGCGCAAAAAAAACGCAAAGGAGCGAAAACCACGCTTGCAAAATGTACATTCCGCGATTATTGTTAGGTTGAAGTGAGCCTCAGAAGTACGCGCAGAACATGTGCATTCACGTTCAACTTTCGAAGGAAAGAAAGGGGTTTTTCTATGGCATCAGCAACCGAGTGCAGGAATTTCGTCATCGCCGGACACGCCGGAAGCGGCAAGACCACCCTCTGTGAGCTTCTGCTCACAAAGGGTGGCGTCATTTCCAGGCCGGGCAGTGTGGAAGCCGGAAATACCGTTTCCGATTTCATGCCGGATGAACAGGAACGGCGGGCTGGTATTTACGCCTCGGTCATGAACTGCACCTGGAAAGGACATCCATTCTTTTTCGTCGATACGCCCGGATATGCGGAATTCATCGGCGAATGCGCCGCAGCAATCCGCGCCGCCGATGCGGCTCTGGTGGTTCTTGACGGCATCGACGGTCCGCAGATCGGAACCGCACGCGCATGGAAGATGTCCAAAGAACGCCGCATTCCCCGCTTCGGTCTGGTCAACCGGCTTGACAAGGAACGCGCCGATTTCAAGCGCACTCTTGAACAGATGCGCAAAAATCACGGCAGGAACGTCATCATTCCCCTCTACTGGCCGGTCGGCTCGGAAGCGAACTTCAAAGGCGTCGTCAACGTGCTTTTCGACAAGGAGATCCCGCCGGAAATCGCCGACGACGTCGCCGAATGCCGCGCGCTCTGGATGGATGCAATCGCCGAAACCGACGAAGAGCTCATGATGCGTTATCTGGACGGCGAAACGCTTTCCGATGAAGAAATTCACAACGGTCTGCGTCAATCGATCCGCAATGGAAGCACCATTCCGGTCTTCGCCGGAAGCTCCACCAAGGATATCGGCATTACCGAACTTATGGACGCGATGGTCGACATCTTCCCATCGCCGCTCAACTACGTGACCGTCGACGGCGCCAAACGCAAGATTTCCGACGACGGCGACGCCATCGGCATCGTCTTCAAGAGCATCAACGATCCCTTTGTCGGCCAGTTGACGTTCGTCCGCACGGTTTCTGGCACATTCAAGGCGGACAGCGACATCTATAACCTGAGCCGGCCCGGCGTCAAGGAACGTTTCGGCTCGCTCTTCTTCATGAACGGCAAGCAGCAGACCCCGACCCGGGAAGCCGGTCCGGGAACGATTTTCGCCGTCGCCAAACTCAAGGATACCCACATCGGCGATACGGTCTCCTCCACGCAGAACGAAACCGCTCTGCCGCGGATCAATTTCCCGAATCCGGTCACTTCATACGCCGTCACTCCGGCCAAATCCGGCGAAGACGAGAAAATCGCCACCGCCCTCCACAAAATTACCGAATGCGATCCGACCGTCCGGCTTTCGCGCAACGACGAAACCCACGAATTTCTGATCTCCGGCATGGGCGACCAGCATATCGGCATCGTCGTCAAGCGTCTGAAGGATCAATTCAAGGTCGAAGCGCTTCTGAACACGCCGAAAGTTCCGTACCGCGAAACGATTACCGGAAACGGGGAGGGTCATTACCGCCATAAGAAACAAACCGGTGGAGCCGGGCAGTTCGCCGAAGTTTTCCTGCGCATCGCCCCGTGCGAGGAAGGACATGAATTCAGTAATGAAGTCGTCGGCGGAGCCATTCCCAAAAACTTCATCCCCGCCGTGGAAAAGGGCGTCACTGAAATGCTCGAACGCGGTCCGCTGGTCGGATGCCGGGTCGAGCGGGTGCATGTCGCGGTTTACGACGGTAAATATCACCCGGTCGATTCCAATGAAATGGCATTCAAAATCGCCGGGCGCATGGCGTTTCGCGAAGCGATGAACAACGCCAAACCGATTCTGCTCGAACCAATCATGCGCGTCAACGTCCATATCCCCGACGATTACATGGGCGACATCACCGGAGACTTGAACCACAAACGCGGACGCATCCTCGGCATGGCGGCAGAGGAAGGAATGGAGGTCGTTCAGGCCGAGGTTCCTCTCGCGGAAATGCATAAATACGCAACCGAGTTGCGGAGCATGACCCAGGGACGCGGTTCATTTGAGATGGAATTCGTCCGTTATGAACCCGTACCGCCCAACACCGCTGCCGAAATCATCGCCAAACATCAGCAGGAAATGGAAGCGGAAGAGAAATAATCTACGCCGTAACATTTTCTTTCCGATCGGCTCCCGCCCCACCGCAGACTGTACCGTTTGAGGTGGCGGCGGGTTTTATTGTTCTCCGGCTCCGCTGCGAACGCATCGGACGGACGCTCCGGATTCGCAAACGGAAAACCGTGCCGACTTATCAAAAATAAAAAAACTTCCGCAATCCTGCGATCGCGGAAGGAGTTGTACCAGCTTCATGCAATTTGAGGGAAAAAGCCCCCCGTGCCGTATGCGGCGCATTCCATGTATTCTTATCTTATTGCACCGTCGGCAAATCCAGTTCCTCGCGCCCCCCCTGGTCCTTCTTATTGATCCGGTAGGCCGTGTAGAAGGTATTCCCCCAACCGACGAGCCGCCCCTCCTCAAACACCAGCGGCATGCATTCATCCTCGGTAACCAGACCGTCGGCCCAGACCGTCTTGTGGTAATAAAACCATAAATCCGGACGGCAGAACGATTCGTCGGAAAGCGGTTCGCCCATGACGTCCAACACCTCCGACTTGGTCATGCCAACCCGGAGCTGTTTGGAATTTTCCACATTCCGCTCAATCTCACCCCAGGGTGTCAAGGCGCAGCCGGCCGTCGTTCCCAACGTAACAGCCGCCAGCCCCGTAAAAAGGATATGCTTCCACACCTTCATTCCATACCGGCCTTTCAAAAAAAAAGGCCGCCGCAATCGCCTTCGCGCTTCCGGCGGCCGCCGATTCCTTATTCCATCGGCGAAAATTCACTCTTCCCGGCGCCGCATTCCGGACAGCACCAATCGTCCGGCAACGCCTCAAACGCGGTTCCCGGCTCGATACCGTTGTCGGGATCGCCCTTGGCCGGATCATAAACATATCCGCAGACATCGCAAACGTACTTTTTCATAGCACTCTTCCTTCTTTGTTATTTTTCGCAGCGGCTCAGGAGCGCACGCCCCAGTTCCGCACCCTTCTCAAACGCCGCCTTCAAATCATCCGTCGTCGGCATATATTTGACCTGGAACGCCTCAAAAGGCTGTTCCGCCCCCATCGCCGTCAGCTCCGCCGCGATCTGCCGCGCGCCTTCGCCGCTCCAGCCGAACGAACCGAACGCCATGCCGATCTTATTGCGCGGACGCAGTCCCTTCACATAGGTCAGCACATCCGCCATCGCCGGAAACATCTGATTGTTCATCGTCGGCGCGCCGAAAACGATCAAACCGGACTTCGCCACCTCCGTCATCACCGAACTGCGGTCGTTGACCGCCAGATCGGCCACCTTCACCTCCACGCCGGTCGAACGAATCCCGTCGGCAATCGCATTGGCAAGGCGTTCCGTGGAATGCCACATCGTCGCATAGGCCACCAGCGCATGCGGCACAGGCGCCTGCAGCGCGCATTTCCGGTAGAACTCCAGAATCCAGGCCAGATCCTCCGGACGCCGCCACAACGGACCGTGATCCGGTGCGATCATCTGGATATCCAGTTTCAACCCCGGCAATGCATCCAGAAGATCGATGATCTTCTGCGCAAGATGATTGATGATGTTGGCGAAGTATTTGCCCGCTTCGTATTCGAGAATGTATTTCGGATATTCGTCCGCCCAGAGTTTGCTTCCGGCCAGGTGCATCCCGAACGCATCCTGCGAAAAGAGTATCTTCGCGCTGTCAAGATAACTGACCATGCTGTCCGGCCAATGCAGCATCTTGGTCTCAACAAACGAAACCGTCCCCTTCCCGAGCGAAATTGAATCGCCGGTCTTGACCGTCGTCCAGCCGAGATCGCCGTAATACGCCCCCAGCGCCTTCGCACCGAGCGCCGAAACGAACACCTTTTCCGGTTTGACCGCAGCGATCGTCGCCGGAAGCGCCCCGGAGTGATCCGGTTCGGCATGGTTCGAAATGATGTAGTCGATCTTCTCCGGCTCGACCACCGAACGTATCCGTGCGAGCATCTCATCCACGAACGGCGCCTTGACCGTATCGATCAACGTGATTTTTTCGTCGATCACCAGAAAGGCGTTGTATGTGCTCCCGCGGCCGGTCTCGTATCCATGAAAGTTACGGACGTTCCAATCGACCGCGCCGACCCAGTAAACGTTTTCGGCGATCTTTTCCGCCTTGAAAAATTCCTGCATTTGCTTTCAACCCCGATTCTTCTCTGCTGTAATGAACACGCCGGAAGACCCCATCCCCCGGCGTGAAAAAAACAGCGTTATTTCTTCCACAGGCCGTGCTTGTTGCAATACGCCCGGATTTCCAGACCCGGCTGCTGCGGCACATAAAACGCCGCCTGCGGCGCATCCCCCGGCTTGAGATGGCAGCGGTTGACGTAAGAGCCGTTGATCACCTCAATCCACTCAATATAGTGATCCGCCTCCATCGGATGCGGAATCGAACCGACTTTGACCAGAATGCCGGACCCCTGCACCTCCAGCACCGGGATGTGTTTTTCAGCCGAAGCCTCCACGGTGTTTTCCTTCATCGCCCGCATCGGTTCGCCGCAGCACGACGGAATCGCGCCGTCTCCGAGCACCTCAACGAGCAATCCGCAATGCAAACACTTGAAAACCTGCAATTTCTGTGCACCCATGACCGATCCTCCTCTTTCAGTTTTCTCTCTGCATTCCGCCGTCGCCCTTACTTCGACACCGGCGGCATCTGCCGTTCAGTTCCAGATTGTAATCAATACACTTCAGCTGCGGGAGCAGCCGTGCCAGCGCGGCGTCCACTTCATTGAACACGGCCGGCTCCACATCCTCAACCGCGCCGCATTCGACGCAGCGAATGTGGTGATGCAGCGAAAGGTCGCCGTCAAAACGTTTGCATTTTCCGGCGGTTTCCAGCTTGCGGATCACCCCCGCCTGCGACATCTGCTCCAGATTCCGGTAAACCGTGCCAAGACTCAACTGCGGCATACGGCTGCGCAGAACAGTATAAATCTCCTCTGCGGTCGGATGTTTCCGGGAGGCGCGCAATTCCGCCAGAATCGCCTCCCGCTGCACTGTCCGGTTCATTTTCAGCCTGCGTTCTCCCAATATGATAATAATTGTTAAAAATATAATGTCTATTTTCTCCGTTTCAAGTCCCGCCCGGAAAAGATTGCAGAATTTATCCGGAAAAAAGCGTTGATTCCATCGCGAATGTGCGATATATTACTTTAACATTGAAGAAAGGGGACTCATCCAAAACGAGGGAAAAGGAACATTACCATGATCAGCGCCGGTGAACAAAAACAACTCGAAATCGAACTCAACAGCCGCGATTCCGGGATCCGTGGAAACGCGCTTCAGGAACTCGCCGAACTCTGCCGGTCACGCCGGATTAAAACCGAATCTGAAAGCGGCGCGAACAATCTGCATTGCCATACCTTTTACTCTTATAACGGCTACGGTTTCTCCCCGGCCTTCATTGCATATCTGGCCAGAAAAAGCGGCTGGTTCGCAGCAGGTACCGTCGATTTCGACGTGCTGGACGCGGTTGACGAATTCAAACATGCCGCCGAACTTTTCGACGTGCGTTACGCTTCCGGCATGGAGAGCAGAGTTTTCTTTGCCGAATTAGCCGACAAGGAGATCAACTCCCCCGGCGAACCCGGCGTCGCCTACCATCTTGGACTCGGATTCTGCAGCAGCGAGGTACCTGCATCGGAACAGCCTTTCGCCGCCAGACTCCGCCGACAGGCCGCCGAACGGACACGCCGGATCGTCGATGCGGTCAATGCGTATCTGACTGCGGTTCAACTGGATTTCGAAACGGATGTACTCCGCCTCACCCCTCGCGGCAACGCCACGGAACGCCACGTCTGCCAGGCGTATCGGGAGAAAGCCGAAGCGTTGTTTCCGGACACGGCGAAACGAGCCGCGTTCTGGAGCGAAAAACTCAAAATCTCATCGGAAGAAGCGACGAAACTCCTCGACAATCCGGTTGCGCTGGAGGGCGTCATCCGTTCCAAGACGATGAAGAAGGGCGGCCCCGGCTATATCGCGCCTACCCCGGAATCGTTTCCGCCAATCGACGAAATGAATCATTTCACCGCAAGCTGCGGCGCGATTCCGACCATCGCCTGGCTCAACGGCCTGAGCGCCGGAGAAAGCGATCCGGAAGCGCTGCTCAAACTGCACATTTCCAAGGGAGCGGCGATGTTGAACATCGTTCCCGACCGCAACTGGAATGTCTCCGATCCGGAAAAACAGGCGAAACTTGTCGCCGAATTGAACCGGATCATCGACGCCTGTGAAAAATTCGACCTCCCGATCGTCGCCGGAACCGAAATGAACGCCCCGGGACTGAAGCTGGTCGATGATTTCGGCTGTCCGGCCCTGGCTCCGCATCTGGAACGGTTCGTCTCGGGGGCGGCGATTCTGACGGCGCATACATTGCTTGCACCCATCGGACGCGGTTATCTGAGCGACTGGGCGCGGAAACATTTCACGACGACCGCGGCGAAGAATGCGTTCTTCGATCAATTCGGCCGCCTGATGACCCCGTTGCGGTTCCGCGCCGCAACCGTCTGGCCGGAAACTCCAGACGAAATGCTCAACCGGGCCGACGCACTGGCATGCCGGGCGATTCAGGGGGCATGACTCCTGGCGGAAAGGCGGCATCTCCCGTCGGGACAACGCCGTTCGATGACGGCCGACGTTCGAAAAAACGCGGCCGTTTTTTTTCGCCGGATTTTTCATTCCGCGCTTGACGCAAATGTCAAGTCCGGAATCGCTTTTTTTTTGCAAAAAAGATCGAAAAAATCATTTGATTTATTGACGAAACGGGTCTAAATTGTGTAGTGTTGCGCCCCGGGCAAGAGGGGGGCGGTTGTTAATAAGTTGTTAATAAGTTGTGAGAAGAAACGGTCCATTGTCTGTAAGTTGCGCATTTTCTGGAATAAAACGGTAACTTATGACAATTCGCGGTTCGATTCGGTGCGAAATTGCAGTGCGGCGGCGCTTTTGAGTTCAAAAACGGGCAGGCACGAAAAGAAAAACCTGCGAATAATAGTTGCAAAACGCCGCGCATGAAGAAGAAATGCCCGACCGTTTCCGGTGCGGAAACAAAATGAACGGCACACTTGTTAATAACTTTATGGAAAATGAGAGATTTAAAGATTATTATTTTATAACAGCGCAGGTTGTTCCGGGACAGTTCCGACGGTTCTCCGCCGCGGATGCGATGTTCCGGCAACGGCTCGGCAGGGAAGGATTTTCAGGGACGTCAAAATGAACGCGATCGACACCGAGGCACTCCATATCTGGGAGATCGCCGCCGCGAGACTCAAAGCGAAAAACGGCTATCTTTACCGGCAATGGTTTCAGAAGATGCTTCCGCTCGCCGTGACGGAGGGAGTGCTGCAACTCGGAGTTCCGGATGATTTCTTCGCCGGCTGGGTCGACGACAATTACGACGATCTGGTGCTGGAGGCGCTCGCCGACATCAACGGCACACGTTACACCTACAAGCTCGTCCCCGGTCACATCGCGCCGGCATCAGCCGAAGTCGAATCCGTCCCGGCAATGGAACAGGCGGAAAAGAAGGTGGTTTCCTCCGGCATGTCCCAACAATCGCAGCCGCGCCCGGCGGAAAAACCGCTCGCAAGACGACCGACTCCGCAGAACTGTCTGGCCTGCCACACATTTGAGAATTTCGTCGTCGGCGCGGAAAACCGTCATGCCTACGCCGCCGCCCGGACCGCGGCGGAAACTCCGGGGCTTTACAATCCGCTTTATTTATACGGAGGCAGCGGCGTCGGCAAAACCCACCTCCTTCAGGCGGTCGCGGAATCGGTCAAGCGCCGGAATCCGGAGATGGTCGTCCGGTACGCGACGTGCGATGAACTGCTCAACGATTTCTACAATCTGCTGCAGCAGAAACAAAGTTTGAGCAGTTTCCGTTCTTCGGTGCGCGACGTCGACGTGCTTCTGGTGGACGACGTCCACAGTCTGGCGAAGAAGACGCAGATGCAGGAAGAGTTCTTCAACATGTTCAACACGCTCTACAATCAGCGCAGACAGATCATTCTGACCTCCGACCGGCAGCCGTGCGAAATTTCCGATCTGGACAAGCGCCTGGTCACCCGTTTCGAATCGGGCATGACCGCCGAAGTCGGCGTTCCGGAATTCGAATCGCGCCTGGCGATCCTGCGGATGATGCGCAGCGATACGCTTACCAAGGTGCCGCTGGATGATGAACTGCTCGAATTCCTCGCATCGAACATCTCCTCAAGCATCCGCCGCCTCAAGGGCGCCTTCATCCGACTGGCAACCTATGCGGCGATGACCGAAGGACAGCGTCTGACGATCGAACAGGCCGAGGAGCTGCTTCACAGCCAGCTTGCGCAGGAGTGCGCTGCGCGCGACATTTCTCTCGAATCGATCCAGCGGACGGTCGCGAGCCATTTCGGGATCACGCTGACGGACATTCTCGGAGAGAAACGGACGCGGACGGTCGCCGAACCGCGCATGATTGCCATGTATCTGTGCCGGGAGCTTACGTCGAACTCCTCCACTGAAATCGGTGCTGCATTCGGGCGGAATCACGCCACTGTGCTCCACGCGGAACGGAAGGTGCCGCAGCTCTGCTCCGAGAATGAAAGCATCCGACGTTCGATCAATCAGTTGAAACATCAGCTTCAGCGCAATTAGCCGGCCGGCCGGCTTGACAATTCCCTGAATTCCGGTTATATTGTAGAGTGCGACGGGAGGATGCGATTGTTTATTGGTCGGCAAATGAGGAGGCTGAACGATGAGCTTTATCAACGCGAATATTTTCTACCTGGCACCGCTGATCTTGCTGGTCGCGTGCATAGTTCTTCTTTTCGCGGCGCGGCGGCGGCGCAGAATGTTGCAACTGCTGCTCGGCAGCGGCAGTGAAGATCGGTCGGCAGTTCGACTTTCCCCGGGGAAAAGGAAATTCCGTGCGGTCCTGCTGATTATGGCGATGCTGTTGCTTCTGGTGGCGGCGGCGCGCCCGTTCTGGAGTTCGCAACTAATTCCCTATGAACCGCATGGTCGGGATTTGATGGTTCTTTTCGACGTCTCCAAGAGCATGCGGGCGACGGATCTTGCGCCGTCCCGGCTGGAACACGCCAAATTCCTGCTCCGGCAGCTGGTGGCGGAAAACCAGGGAGATCGGTTCGGTCTGGTGGCGTTCGCCGGGAACGCGTTTCTCGCCTGTCCATTGACGTCGGACAAACTGGCGTTCGAACAATACATCAACGAATTGTCGACCGACAGCGTGCCGCTCGGCGGGACCAACCTGGAACTGGCGCTGAATATCGCCCAACAGGCATTTCAGGCGGCGGCGACCGGAAACCGTGCGATCATCGTCTTCACCGACGGGGATGAATTGAGCGGCAATTCCGCCAAGGTGGTGGCTGAGTTGAAAGAAAAGCAACTGCCGCTTTTCATCATCGGACTGGGAAGTCCGGAAATCGGCGCGCCAGTGCCGGGCGACGAGGGCGGCGTGATGCGCGACCGTTCCGGAGAAGTGGTGACCAGCAAATTGAATGAGGTCAACCTGAGCCGCCTTGCGCTGGAAACCGGCGGGGTTTACGTTCGCAGTACGGTCACGGACACCGGATTGAATGTCATTGAGCAGCATATCCGCCGGCTGGAAAGTTCCGAACAGCAGGGTGGGCAGCGGACGGTGCCGGAGGAGAAATTCCCGATATTCCTGATTCTGGCGGCGGCGGCGTTTTTAAGTTATCTTGTGATGTCGGAGCGTCCGGGCGAAACGCTGGCCCGCTGGCGCAGACGCGGCAACATGGCACTGTTGATTGCGGCGATGCTTCTTTCCGTTTCGACGGCGACCGCGGCTCCGGCAAATGAGCTTGCCGACCTGCCGGGAGCGGAAAAGTCCGCAGATGAGACCGCGAACGCGGAGAATGCGGAAAACATTACGCTGCCGGAATCGCCGGATGAACTTTACAACCTTGCACGCGAGCGGCAACTTGCCGGGGACAATCAGGAATATCTGTCGCTCTACGAAGCGGTTCTGCGCAATGCGGAAAACCGTCCGGATCTTCACGCCCGCGTCCTGCAGAATCTCGGTGCCGCTCATCACGGCGACGGTCTGGGCGGTTTGGCGAAGGCGGAAACCGAGGTGCAGCAGCAACAGCTCGATCCGGCGTTGAAAACACTGGAACTTGCGGAAAACCAGTTGAAAAATGCCGAGGAGCTTTACGGTCGCAGCCTGGCGGCAGCTCCGCAGAATGCCGATCGTGCGCTCGCCGACAACCTTCAGTTGCTGGCAGAACATCGCCGCCAGGTGGAAGAGTTGAAAAAGAAAATTGAAGAGTTGAAAAAGTTGCAGGAACAGGCGAAGCAACAAATTCAACAAGCTCAGCAAAATCAGCAGAACCAGCAAAATCAGCAGAGCCAGCAGGAGCAGCAAAATCAGCAGAGCCAGCAAAATCAGCAGAACCAGCAGAACCAGCAAAATCAGCAAAATCAGCAAAATCAGCAGAACCAGCAAAATCAGCAAAGCCAGCAGAGCCAGCAGGAGCAGCAAAATCAGCAGAGCCAGCAGAGCCAGCAGGAGCAGCAAAATCAGCAGAGCCGACAGCAACAGATCGAACAGGCGCAAAACACAGTGGATCAACTTCAGCAGAAGGCGCAGGAGTTGAACCAGCAACAACTGGAGGAACAATCGCGGAAAGCCTCTGAAGAGCTCTCGGAAGCGCAGAAAGCCGAAGAGAAGAACGATCAGGAAAAAGTGCAGCAGCATCTGCAGCGGGCGCTGGAAGAACTTGGCGGCGGCTCCTCCGCCGACCAGCAGGAAAAATCCGAAAAGGGCGATCAGCAACAAGAACAGCAGCAGCAACAGCAAAACGAGCGCTCCGATGATGAGGAGAATGCACAGAATCAACCTGAAAATTCCGAAGCGCAACCGTCTGCACAGCAACAACAGCAGCCCCGCGACGGCGAACTCGATCAGAAAACCGCCGAACAGTTGCTCGAAATCATGGCGAACGAAGAAAATAAACTCCGCGATGAGGTCAAACGTTACAACCGCGCACGCCAGCCCCGGGTGGAGAAGGATTGGTGATCAAAATGAAATATATTCTTGTCACACTGATCGCCGCACTTGCGGCGTTATCCCTTCATGCGGCCGGAGAATTGCAGATTTCGCTCTATCCGGAGCGCGTTTCCGTCGGCGACCGCGTCGAATTCACGTTGACGGTCAAAGGTGACGGCGAGCCGCGCATTAACGAGCTGCCGGACTTGACCAACGGTCGCTGGCTGCCCAATTCAACCGGTAGAAGTTACCAGAATTTCAACGGCAATATTTCCGTAAGCTACACCATTCCGATTCTGGCGACGCACGAGGGTGAACTAATCGTGCCGGCATTCGATGTGGTAATCGACGGGAAAACCGTCCGGACCACGCCCGGAAGCGTCCAGGTTCTGCCGTCCTCAGAAAAACCGGTCGCCTCGGCGTATCCGGAAGACGGAGTCCTGACGCTGGACGAAGCGGTTTTCGGCCGGATCACCGTCCCGGATGAGCGGCGCACGTTCTACGTCGGCGAAGAAATTCCGCTGAATCTGGAGCTTTACATCCGCAATGGCATTCAGGCGCAACCGACCGCGTATCCGGAAATCGGCGGACTTGACAATGCGGTCTTCCGCGATTACAGCGCGGTCAACCCCGAACAGCGGAAATTCGATCGCCCCTACCAACGACGCGCGACGCTGGACGGAGCATCGTACACTGCGGTGATTTTCCCCACCGCGTTCCAGGCGGTCGCGACCGGGAAACTGACGCCGACGGCTCGGGAAAACGTCGCGATTGCCGACGAAAACAACCGGCGGCGCCGCCGCATGCCGTCGATGTTCGACGACGATTTCTTCGACTCCTTTTTCAATCAGCCCCGGATGACCCCATACGACATCGATTTCCAACCCGGTCCTACCCTCGAAATCAGGCCGCTGCCCCCGCCGCCTGCGGCGTGTCATTACCTCGGGCTGATCGGACAATGGGAAATTCAGGCCTCCTTTGATCGCGATGCCGCCCGTGTCGGCGAACCGGTCACGCTCCGTATCGAAGCGGAAGGAACCGGTTCGCCGGAACTACTCAGCGCACCGAAGCTCGAATTTCCGGGATTCCGCGCTTATCCGCCGGAAGTGAAGAAAGCCAAGGCGGGCACCCGCAACCGGATCGAAATTCAGTATGTCCTCATTCCGCTCCGCGAAGGCGAGGAGTCACTGGAGTTGCAACTGGCGACGTTCAACCCGGCCAACGGCGCATACCGCACGGAAAAATTCTCGTTCACCCTTCCGGTCGCTCCCGGCACGGCGCCCGCCGCAGCGGCCGTTTACTCCGCAACAAACGAAGATGCCGCAACAACGGCAATTCGAAAGAGTGCGGACGCCGAACCGGACGCTCCCGCTCCGGTGCGCGAAGAGCTTTTCTATCAGAAGGAACACGCCGCAGGTGATGTTGCCTTCCCGCTTTACCGGAATTATCTTCTCTGGATGGTGCTGGCCTTTTTCGGCGGTCCGGCCGCGGCGCTGGCGCTTCTGCATCACGATCGAAAAATGCGAAAGCTCGCCGACGACCCCGCCTTCGCCGAACGTCAGGCGCTTCTGCGGCAACGCGGAACCCTCCTCCGGCGCCTCAGGAAGGAAACCAATCAGGAAGCCTTGCGCGAAATAATTCGTCAACAGGCGCTGCCGATGCTGGCCGAATACTATCATCTGCCGCATGGCGCATCCGCGGGAGAAATCGCCGATCATGTCGAAGATCCTGAACTTCGGGAACTGCTGAACAAACTGGAAGCATCCAGCTTCCAATTCGGCGGCGGTACCGGAACAGTGGAGATTTCCGCAACACAAACCGGCGCGCTCCGCCGCATACTGAAAAAACTCGCCCTGCTGCTGACGGTATTCGCTTTGCCGATGCTGCAGCTGGAGGCTGCGCAGCCGAATGAGGATACGAATCCCATGGAAGCGGGAAATACTGCCTTCGCCGCCGGAGATTTCGCCGCCGCGGAAAACGCCTATTTGAATGCAGCAGGAAAATCCGCCGTCAACATCGCGGATCCTCATCTTCTCTACAATCTGGGAGGCGCCAGTTATCGGCAGGGCAATCTGCCGATGGCACGCTACTATTTCAGCCGAGCCCACCTGCTTGCGCCGCGCGACTCCGAAACACTGGAGAATCTCAACCTCGTCAATCGCAAACTCCTTCAAAGCGAAGAAGGAACCACCGGAACTCCGCTGGAACTGGCCGCATGGTGTCGCGACCGGTTCCGCCCCGACGAATATCTGTTGATCGCCGCGCTGGCATGGGCGGTACTCTGGGTGGCGATCGGCTGCCGGAATCATTTCAGCAAAACGACGCTCCGGACAGTGGAAACTGTGGCGGCATGCGTGTTGCTTCTGGCGTTGGCGGCGGCATTTTCGCAGATGCGCGGGCCCTATTCGTCCACCCGGGCGGTGGTGACCGGAAAAGATCTTTCGTTGCGGTCGCTGCCGACCGGAGCCAGCGGAAAAATTGAAGTTACCGTACCGGGAGGAAGTTCCGCCCGGATTCTCGACACCCGCGACGGTTGGGTGCGCGTGGAGGTGAACGGGCGTGACGGCTGGGCGCCGTCCGACCGCGTCAAATCAATCATTCCGGAAGGATTGTTCTGATCTGAACGGAAATAAATCAGGAGTTGAAACCGATGTCCGGCAAAATTGGAACCGCATTGACGCAATCCGCATACAAAGTTCTCTTCTGCGGCGCTGGCGAACTGGGTAAGGAGGTGGTCATCGCCATGCAACGCTACGGAGTGGAAGTCATCGCCGTCGACCGCTACCCCAATGCGCCGGGCATGCAGGTGGCACACCGTTCCCACGTGATCAATATGCTCGACGGCGCGGAACTGCGCCGCGTCATTGAACTGGAAAAACCCGACTGCATCGTCCCGGAAGTCGAGGCGATCGCCACCGACACGCTCGTCGAACTCGAAAAAGAGGGCTATCGCGTCATCCCGACCGCCCGTGCCGCACGCTTGACCATGAACCGCGAGGGCATCCGCCGTCTCGCCGCCGAAGAGCTCGGATTGCCGACCAGCCCCTATCGGTTCGCCGCCACGTATGAGGAATTTCAGGAAGCGGTCAAAGCCATCGGCATTCCCTGTGTGGTCAAACCGATCATGAGTTCCTCGGGACACGGTCAGAGCGTCATTCATTCAGCCGATGAAATCGACAGCGCGTGGAAAACCGCTCAGGAAGGCGGACGCGCAGGCGCAGGCAAAGTCATCGTTGAGGGGTTCGTCAAATTCGATTACGAGATCACTCTGCTCACCGTTCGTCACGTCAATGGCGTTTCCTTCCTCGAACCGATCGGCCACCGGCAGGAAAACGGCGATTATCAGGAGTCGTGGCAGCCGCAGCCGATGACGCCGGCGGCCATCGCCGAAGCGCGCCGCATTGCCGAAGCCGTTACCGGCGCGCTGGGCGGATGGGGGATTTTCGGCGTGGAACTCTTCGTCTGCGGCGACAAGGTGATCTTCAGCGAAGTGAGTCCGCGCCCCCACGACACCGGCATGGTGACGATGATCTCGCAGGATCTCTCCGAATTCGATCTCCACGCCCGCGCCATCCTCGGGTTGCCGATTCCGAATATCGCGTTCCACGGTCCCTCCGCCTCCAAGGCGATCGTCGCCGACGGCAACTCCCGCAGCGTAAGTTTCGGCAACCTCGACCGGGTTCTCGCCGAACCCGACACGCAGATCCGGCTCTTCGGAAAACCGGAACTCAAGGGGCACCGTCGTCTCGGAGTCTGCCTCGCCCGGGCCGAATCAGTCGAAGAAGCGCTGGCGAAGGTCAAACGGATGCGCAACGAATTGGAAATCACCCTGTGACAGCCAACGCCTCCTCCAGCCCACGGGAGATGAATGCGTGGCGGGAGATAGGTTTATGATTCCCTTCAGCTGGTCGAAACGGCGCCAGGCCCTCTGGGACGGTTGCCGTTTCGGTTATTATCTTTATTATTACGGCGGGTACGGCGGATTCGATCCGGATGCGCCGCGCGACGTGCGTCGTATCCATGAACTGAAATATCTGATGTCCGCGCATGAATACGGGCTGCGGCTGCTTGCGGAAGCGGTGCGCGACAACTTCTATCGTCCGGACGATGCACCGTTCCGGCGAAACCTCTTTCCGGCTCTTCAGAAACGTTTCCGTCGGGAATTCGGCCGGATGCTTGCCGGCGCGTGGCAGGTGGATCATAAAATTCCGATGCTCCTTGAGCTGCGTTACGGGGAATGCCCGGCGCGGGAAATGCGCGATCAGCTTGAGGATGAATTGCGCCGTGCGTGCGCCAGGCTCGAATGCGAACTCGTTCCCGCACTGGAAAACGTCGGCCGCGAACGCCGCCGCCCCTTCTCTGTTCCGCTCCCGGTGCAGATCAACGATCTCACCTGTTACATCGCGCCGTGGGTGATGCTTTCCGACGGCGGCACGCTCTGCATCATCGACGCAGCGGGAGACGACACAACGTTGCTGCTGCATCGTTACTACGCGCTCAACGAATGGCGCATTCCGCCCGACCGCGTCAGGTCGCTTCAGATCCTGCCCGCCTCCGGCGAACTCCGCGAAGTCGGCGATGAACTCAACATCGGCATGACCGTGCAACGCCTTCTTCACGGCGCGCAACAAATGCGCAACGCGCTCCGTTCCGACGGCACGGCCCATCCGGAGGATTTTCCCCGCAACCGGGAACATTGTGCGACGTGCCGCTTCCGTGATTATTGCGGGACGAAGTGATTGCATTTCCCGGAAGCAATGGTATAGTATATATTTACTCATTACAACACCATTTCAATCCACAAAAAATTGACCGATTCCTGAAAAATGAAAACCGTATCTCTGCCGGAATACCCCTCCCCGGAAAAACTGCAACACCTCTCGGAAGCCGCCCGCGAACTGGTCGCACGCGGTAAACATCAGATGGGTTATCCCTTCGATCAGGAGGTCAACCTTTCCGGGTTCTACCGCTGGCTGCTCGACAGCGGCCTCGCCGATCTTACGCTCATCAACGTCGGCGATCCCTATAAAACGCAATGGGACATGCTCAACACCGATGAATTCGAACGCGCCGCGATCGATTTTCTCGCAGACGGCTTCGGTTTCCACGGCAGCCACTGGGGGGTGCTTACCAACGGCGGAACCGACGGAAATATGCACGGCGTCTATTTCGGGCGCAAAGCGCTCGCGGCATGTTCGCCACTGCCGCCGATTCTCTACGTCTCCGAAGAAGCGCATTATTCGGTCAAAAAACTCGGCGACATCCAGAACCTCGAAACCCGGATCATCGCCGCCGCTCCCGCCGGGCAGATGCTCGTCGACGATCTGCGCGCCAAACTCGATCCCGCCCGGCCCGCATTGATCGCCATCGCCATCGGCGGCACCTTCAAGGGAGCGATTGACGATCAGAAATCGATCGCTCAGGTCATCCGGGAAGTCAGGCCGCCGGCGGTCTACCGCCACCTCGACGTGGCGTTGTTCGGCGGTTACCTGCCCTATCTGGCCGATGAAACGGCACGAAAAATCGTGGATGCATCGGAGATGGAATTTGATTCGCTGGCGCTTTCCGGACACAAATTCCTCGGACTCAATGAACCTGCCGGAATTTTCATCTGTCGGAAATCGATTCTCGACGACCTCAATTCGACTCCGGTGCCGTACCTGAACGGTGTCATTCCCACCATCAATTGTTCCCGCAGCGGCTTCGACCCGCTCAAACTCTACTGGCGGATCGCCACCACCGGGCGCGACGGCTTCGCCCGCCAGGCCGAACATGTCATGAAAATGACCCGGCTGCTCGAATCCCGTCTTCACGACATCGGAGTGAAAACGTTGGTCAACCCATATTCCAACACGGTCTGCATGGAGCGTCCCTCCGAACGCGTGATTCACAAATATTGCATGGCGTGCAACGAATGCCGTCATTACGGGAAACTCGCCCATGTCGTCGTGATGCAGTATTTCACACCGGAACTCATCGAGGAACTGGTCGCGGATATCGCGCTTGACAAATGACATTTCCGATCTATCTTATGATCGGGTCGGAAAACGCAATTCCGGCCCGGTCATGAGGAAGGAGGAATATCATGAAACAAGTCCGAATCGCATTCTTTGACACCAAGCCGTACGATCGCCGTTTCTTTGACGAAGCCAATAAAGACTTCGGCTTTGAACTGAGTTATTTCGAATCGCGGCTGCGTCCCGCATCGGCCAAACTCGCCGAAGGATTCGATGTCGTCTGCGCCTTTGTCAACGACGACATCTGCGCAGAAACGATTGATGCGCTCGTTTCCGAAAACGTCGGATTGCTTGCCATGCGTTGCGCCGGTTACAACAATGTGAATCTTTTCGCCGCCCACAACAGACTGCCGGTGGTTCGAGTGCCGGGGTATTCGCCTTACGCGGTCGCGGAATATGCACTTGCGATGCTGCAGACGTTGAACCGTTCTCTGCACCGCGCCTACAATCGGGTGCGGGACAACAATTTCTCGATCAATGGCTTCCTCGGATTCGACCTGCGCGGCAAGACCTTCGGTATCGTCGGAACCGGAAAGATCGGAATGGTTTTCGCTGAAATCATGCAGGGGTTCGGCGTGCGGCTTCTCGCCTACGATCTTTACCCGAACACCGAAATGGCCAGAAAATATCACATTGAATACGTCACGCTCGACGAACTTTACCGCCAGTCCGACGTGATTTCGCTCCATTGCCCGCTGACGCCGGAAAACCGTTACATGATCAACGCCGAATCAATTGCCAAAATGAAGCCCGGCGTATTCATCATCAACACCAGCCGCGGCAAGCTGATCGACACCGCCGCATTGATCGAAGGGCTGAAATCAAAGAAAATCGGCGGCGCCGGTCTTGATGTTTACGAAGAGGAGAGCGACCTCTTTTTCGAAGACCGTTCCGATGCCGCGATCGACGACGACATACTTGCGCGGCTCTTCACTTTCCCGAATGTGCTGGTCACCTCCCATCAGGCGTTCTTCACCCGCGAGGCGATGACCAACATCTCCCAGGTGACGCTCGAAAACATTCGCGCATGGCGCGACGGCGAAAAACTCGTCAATGAAATCTGTTCGCAATGCGACGGCAGCCGCAGCTGCCCCGGCAAACCGAAGGATGCGCAGTGTTGCCGCGGGAAAAACTGATTTTCCGCATTGCATTGCACCGCCTCCGGTGTTATATTGAAGAATTACCGGAGGCAATCACTCAAAGGAGAAGTTTTTACTCATCATGCTGCAGAATCTGAAACTGGAACGACCGTTGGCCGTTTTCGATATCGAAAGCACCGGCGTCATGCCCAACCGTGACCGCATCGTCGAAATCGCCGTGTTGAAAATCCATCCGGACGGCACGATGCGCAACACCGTACGCCGCCTGAATCCGGAGATGCCGATTCCGCCGTCGGCGACGGCGATTCACGGCATCACCGATGCCGACGTGGCCAATTGCCCGACGTTTCTTTTGATCGCGGAAAAACTCTATCAATACCTTGCCGACTGCGACCTGGCCGGATACAACATCACCGGATTCGACATTCCGATGCTGGAAGCCGAATTCCGCCGTGCCGGATTCGAATTCAAGACCAGTGAGCGGAAGATCATCGACGCCTACAACATCTTCTGCAAACTCTATCCGCGTACCCTGACGGCCGCATATCAATTCTTCTGCGGCAAGGAGCTTGAAGGCGCACACGGCGCGGCCGCCGACACCAGCGCAACCTGGGAAGTGCTCCTCGGTCAGCTCGAACGCCATCCGGAACTGCCGCATGATATTTCCGCACTGGCAACCTTTTGCGATCTGGCCGGCCCCGATGCCGTCGATCGGACGCGCCGTTTCAAATGGCGTGACAATGAGGTGATCGTCAACTTCGGAAAAAACGCCGGGCGGACGCTGCGTGAACTTGCCGCCGAAGATCCCGGATTTCTGCGCTGGATTACCCGGTCGGATTTCACCGACGAAGTGAAGGCGATCGCGGCCGATGCATTGCTGGGGAAATTCCCGGAACGGAAAAATAGCGATGCCGCCGGCCAGGAGTGAGATCGACAACCTTATCTCGCTGCTCGACGACGAGGATGAATCCATCGCGGTGAATGCGATGGCGGAACTCCTTCGCCGCGAAGGAGAACTTGATGATGCTCTGGCCGCAGCGCAGGAGAGCGACAATGTTCTGCTGCGCCGGCGGGTTCATCAGCTTCAGGCGGCGATTACCCTGCGCCGCAGGAGACGGGAATTTTTCCGGAAACTCCACGCCGCGAAGATCGATCTCATCAACGGGTTGATCGACGTACATCTGCAATGGTTCGACAACGATTCCCGGCCGGGGCTGGTTCAATTATGGTCGGATTTCCTGCTGGAGAGCCGCCGTTATCCGCAACATACGCTGGAAAACATCGCCTACTTCATGCGGAAATCCGGATTCACCGTTCAGCCGGAGACCACCATGCGGCCCGAATATTACTGTATCGGACCGATTCTGGAAAACGCCACCGGTTCGGCGGCGATTCTCGCGGCAATCGCCGCCGAGATCGCCGCTCCTGAACTGAAACTCCGATTCGTCCGCGTCATGGGCGAATTCGCCGTCCACGATGGCGAACGGCTGCTGATTCCGGAACGCAACTGGCGCATCTGTCCGGCGCCCGATATCGAACACTGTGATTTCTGGGATCGTCGCATGCTCCTCAAATACGCCTCGATGACCCTCTTTTCCTGTGCCGTCAACAGCGACAGTTTCCGTTATGTCCTGACCATCGCCCAGGCGCTGAGCGGAGAAGAGGAAGATCGCGCGCTCGATTATTTTCCCTACCCCTACTGTCCTGCCGACGACGAGGATGACGCGGCAGACGATAACGACATCTGAGACTTCATTCCTCCCCCACATACATCGCCACAGGACGCAAAACAGAATTTTTCCGCGCCATGCACGGCAGTTTCCGGCTGTATGCCGTGAAAAAATTTTCCCGTTTTTCCTTCCGGAATGACTTGGATTTTGTCCAAATGATGGTATACTATTACTTTGTAAAGCAACTTTACAAAGATAGGATATGACCACCTCGGAAAAAATATTACGTACGCTGCTGCGTCATGGCGCCGCATCGCGTTCCGACCTGGCCAGGACATTGCGCCTGAGCCGTCCGGCGGTGTCATCCGCGGTGGAACAACTGTTGCGCAACGGTACGCTGCATGAAGGCTCCTGCGGCGCTTCCAGCGGAGGGAAACCGCCGATCCTGCTGGAGTTCAACGTCGATGCGCCGGCCGCGGGTGCCATTGGAATCGATATCGGGCATGAGACATTGCTGCGGGGCGTGCTGTGCAACGCCGCAGGCGAAGTGATCGCGACGACGGACGCCACACATGAAAACACCTTTGACTCGCTCCTGCTCCGTTCAGCCGGACTGATCGACATCTTGCAGAAACAGGCCCCCGTCCCGGTGCGCGGCGTCGGAGTTGCTGTGGCAGGTCAGGTAGATTACCGGAAGAACGAGGTGGTGTACTGCGGCAATTTCCCGTTGAAGGGGCGCGAATTCGCCCGGAAGCTTGCCGAACGAATCAAGTTGGGAATTCTGCTGGACAACCGCGCCCGCTGCGCCGCCCAATGGGAATATTTTTTCGGAGCCGCGCGGGAGATCGAAGATTTCATCTTCATCTCCGCCGAACGCGGCATCGGCACGGCGACCTACCACGGCGGGCGGCTCTTTTCCGGACGCGCCGGAGTCGCCGGCGAGATCCGCGATCTGCTGCTTCCAACGCCGGACGGCCGGGGGGTGCTGCCGATCGAACGGGCACTGAATGAAAAACATCTCGCTTCGCTCCCGGATGGACGAAGTTATCTGCGACGGCAGAGTGCGTACATCATCACGCTTCTGAGCAATCTGCTCGATCCGTCCCGAATCGTGCTCGGCGGGCGTTTCCGGGAATACGGAGAGGAATTCATCTCCGAACTCATCCCGGAAATCCACCTCGAACCGGAACGGCAACTCTCGATCGAACTCGCCCGCGGCGGGCGGATCGGCGCCGCGCTCGGCGCGGCACTCAATACGATTTTAACCGGTTTCTCAACGTTAACCAGACAACAGGGAGTCTCATCATGAAAGTCGATCTTACCGGAAAGACCGCCGTCGTCACCGGCGGCGGCGGCATCCTCTGCAGCGTCATGGCCAAAGCGCTCGCCCGGAGCGGCGCGAAAGTCGCGGTGCTCGATCTGAAAAAAGAGGCCGCCGAAAAAGTCGCCTCCGAAATCAACGCCGAAGGCGGCCAGGCAATCGGCGTCGCCGCCAATGTGCTCGAAATCGAAAGTTTGAAAGAGGCGTACCGCACGGTTTTCGACGCATTCGGCCCGTGCGACATCCTCATCAACGGCGCCGGCGGCAACAATCCGCGCGGCACCACCAGCAAGGAGTTTCTGCAGAAAGAGGATCTGACCGAAACGGTCGAAAAGGTCACCACGTTCTTCGATCTCGACCCGGCGGGGGTTCAGTTCGTCTTCAATTTGAATTTCCTCGGAACATTGCTGCCGACCCAGGTCTTCTGCCGCGACATGGCGAAATCCGGCAAGGGCGGCTGCATCATCAACATCTCCAGCATGAACGCCTTCACGCCGCTGACCAAGATTCCGGCCTACTCCGGCGCCAAGGCTGCCGTGAGCAACTTCACCCAGTGGCTGGCGGTGCATTTCTCGAAAGTCAACATCCGCGTCAACGCCATCGCCCCGGGTTTCTTCCTCACCGAACAGAACCGGACGCTCCTGACCAATCCGGACGGGTCGCTCACCGCACGCGGCAACACGATCCTCGCCCACACGCCGATGGGTCGTTTCGGCACGCCGGAAGACCTCACCGGCGCGGTGCTCTTCCTCATCGACGACACGGCAGCCGGCTTCATCAACGGTGTCGTTCTGCCGATCGACGGCGCGTTTTCGGCCTTTTCAGGGGTGTAATCATGTCGATCAACATGGAACAAACCTTCCGCTGGTACGGCCCGAAAGATCCGGTGCCGCTGCAATTCGTCCGCCAGACCGGCGCCACCGGCGTCGTTTCGTCGCTCCACCACATTCCCTACGGCGAAGTCTGGAGCGTGGAGGAGATCGAAAAGCATAAGCATCTGATTGAAGAAGCCGGTCTGAATTGGAGCGTCGTCGAAAGTCTGCCGGTTCATGAAGAGATCAAAACCGGAACCGGACGCTGCGGAGAATACATCGAAAATTACAAAACAAGCTTGCGCAATCTCGGGAAATGCGGCATCCATGTCATCACCTACAACTTCATGCCGGTGCTCGACTGGATCCGCACGGATCTGCGCTACAAACTGCCCGACGGCTCTGAGGCGCTCTATTTCAATCAGGCGCAGTTCGCGGCGTTCGAACTCTTCATCTTGAAACGCGAGGGAGCTGAAAAGGATTATACTCAGGAGAAAATCGCAGAAGCCAAAGCGTTTTATGAAAGCATGACCCCGGAGGAGGTCAAGAATTTCACCACGGCTTTGATCGATAATTTCCCGGGCTTCAAAGGCGTGACGCTTGAAGACGTCCGCGCAATGCTCGCGAAATATCAGACCCTCACCCGGGCCGATCTGGAGAAGAATCTGAAACATTTCCTCTCCGAAGTGTGCCCGGTCGCCGAAGAAGCCGGCTGCATTCTGGTGATCCATCCGGACGATCCGCCCTACCCGATCCTCGGTCTGCCACGGATCTTCAGCACGGCAGACGACGTGAAACGCCTCCTGGCGATGGTCGATTCTCCGGCGAACGGCATCTGCTTCTGCGCCGGAAGCTTCAGCGGACGGCTCGACAACAACATCGTTGAGATGTTCAAGGCGTGCGCCGACCGCGTCGGCTTCGTCCATCTGCGGAGCACCCAGCATGACGGAAACGGCAACTTCTTCGAAGCCAATCACCTCGAAGGGGTCGTCGACATGTACGGTCTGGTCAAGGCGATTCTGGAGGAACAAATCCGCCGGAAGAAGGCCGGACGCGCCGACTGGCGGCTTCCATTCCGGCCCGACCACGGCCACACGATGCTCGATGATCTCGCCAAGCCCCCCTGCCCGAATCCGGGTTACACGGCGATCGGCCGTTTGAAGGGACTGGCGGAAATCCGCGGCCTCGAACACGGCATCATCCGTTCGATGGGCTACTGATCGTCCCGGCAAAAACAAAACAAACGCTGCGTACACGTCATTTGTTCGCGGCGTTTGTTTTTCCCGCAATCCGGTGGATTTTCCGAAATTATCGTTTTCCCGACGGGAATTCCCTGGCGCGCTTCGGCATCAGCCTTCCCGGTCTGGTCTCTGTCTGCTTTTTAAAACAGCCGCGCCGCCACGGCGCCGCTCACGACGGCGACCGCTCCCAGAGTGTTGTGCAACAGAAAATTGAGCGAACCACGAAGCAATTCATGTTCCTCAAAGAAACGGACGGTCTCCAGCATCAGCGTCGAAAACGTCGTGAATGCGCCGCAGAAACCGACCATTACCGCCGCCGCCAGCGCCGGAGAAAGCTCCGCATGCTCTCGCAGATACATCGCGAAAAATCCGGCGAGAAAACAACCGATGATGTTGACCATCAATGTCCCCCACGGCAGAAAATCCGAATTCAACAGCAGCGCAACGCGCATCACTCCGAACCGGGCCGCCGTCCCAACAGCACCCGTCACCACCACGGCCCCCAGAATTTTCCACCATTCCATTACACGCCCCTCTGCGCGGTTCCCGCCCGTAAAAACAATGAACCGTCGGAATGACGGTTCAATATTTTTCAAAAAAATTCTTTCTCAACCACATTCATTTCCCCCTCCATAATAGGGGGAAATGAAGAAACCATACGTGTTACTGCGCCGTTTTCTTTGCCGCGCCGCTGTTTGCGGACATCGACGCCTGCCAGACGACCTTTCCAGCAACTGCCGCCATCGGACAGAACACGATCAGAAGCCAGACCGCAAATAACCCGATGAACAAGGATTTTTTCGAAACGCCGTATTCTGTTTGAACCAGCACGGGACCGACCGGCACGTAAAATTCACGATTCGACAGGGCATCCCGGGTGATCAGCTCTTTGAATTCATCCAGCTTCAACCCTGCTTGAATCATTTCCGTCAACATGCTCCGGAAAAGTTTCCCGAAAAGCTGCGCATCCACTTTTCGGGTACCGTTTTCCCCCTGAATGCCGGAGAACAGTTTGGTATAATGCGCCAATTGCGCCTCCGTCGCGGCAACGTCATTGCCGAGCCTGGAGAATGTTTCAACTTGTTCAATCAGATTCGCCCCCACGACATCGTTTCGAATCAATTCGGAAAGTTGAGAAAAGAAACCGGCATCCACATTCAACTGCAACGCCGACGCCGCGTCACTTTTACCGCTCTCTCTTACCGGGGAACCGCTGCCATTGACCGGAGTGCGAAGTTGAGCAATGCTCTCCTGCACGTTGGCCAGCATTCCACGTTTTTCCAGAAGTGTCTGTTCGAAGGAACGGATCCGGCTGGCGACAAAGACCCGATCCATCGGTCCGAGCAGCGAATGATCATCCATGAGCATCTGCAGCAACACATTGAGCTGATAATTCCGGATATAGGTCAAACGTTCGGAAACATCTTCCAGAAATTCTCCGCTCGGAAGCGAAATCCGCCGATCCTGCTGAAGCGTTTCCAGCTCCCGGCACAGACGCTCCATCTGAATATTGTAATAAAACGCCCGGTCAATCGCAATGAGCGGACTGCCCTGAAATTCACTTTCCAACTTTTCCTTCAAATCGCTGGTCAACACGTTCTGTGGAAACCCTTTTGCCTCCTGGCGCCGGAAAATATCCGCCCATACCTGCGGAATCTCCGTCACGATCCGGGCGGCCAGCGAAGAAGGCAGATTCCCGCTCCGTTCCATTGAAATACGGAAACTGGCCTGATCCAGCGACGCAAGACGATCATTATACTCCTCCTCCAGCGCCTTCAAATCGACCGTGTTCAGATTGCGCCGGCTCAACTTCTGCGCAAATTCCGCGTTGATGAATGCCAGATCCGGGGAATAATTCACAACCTGGAAAGAGGTTGCGAAATCCTCGTAGCCGATCAATTTCTCCAGTTTATTACGCTGATAAACCTCTTTCAACACCGGCGCGCTGATGATATCGAATCGGTTGAACGCCTTGTCATTCGGATAAACCAGCATGCCCGCTTTATTCTTGCCGAGGAACAGACGGATGTCCTGCGAGTAGAGTTTTTCCTTCGGACTCAACAACAGAATAATCAATCCGAGCAGGAACAAGACAATGAGACTTGCCGCGGCAAGGAAAACCAGACGAAACCGATGACGCCAAAGTTCGTTCAATACGTTTCTCAACAATAAATTCTGTGTTGCGTCCTCCATTCCAACCCCCTCGGAATAATTTTCTCTGCACAAAAGTATAAATAAATATCACCGCCATGTATATATACTATATCATGCATGGCGGTTCAATACAACCTGCGGCAATCCATTTTTTCCATATCCGGCAGAATGCTCCTCTCCGCCTCCTCCGCCGCCGGATACGGGCGATGTGGATCAGTTATAGGTTTTGCGCAAGAAATTGACCTCCAGCACCGCCTTCAATTCCGTCGCGGAACAGCTCCTCTTCGGCGTGAAAATCAGTTCCTTCGGACTTCCGGGCAGCAGCGTCAGGCTGTTGTCGCTGAAAATTCCCGGAATTCCGGGCGTGTCGAGCACGACGAAGAACGCCGGACGATCCGTCGTAAGTTTCACACACAATTTCCCCGCTTTCTCCGTCACTTCCGCATTCACTTCCGCGCGTTCAATCGAACAACGCTTGAACACTTCAAAGAAGAAAGTATTTTCATGCGTGAATTCACGCCCGTCTCCCGCCGTCGCCCGGCAGCGCAGTTCCATGAAGCAGTTTTCAAAACCGGCGTCGCCGAATTCCGCATCGCGGAATGTCCGCAGCAGTCGACTTTCATTCGCCTTGAGCGCTCCCTTGCAGACGAAACGCTTCACCACCGTACCGTCAAACCGATAGACCGTCGCCTCAACCTCCACCGCCAGCCGCGCAGGAACATCGCTCACCACCTGCAACCGCACCGCGCCGGTCAGCCCCTCCCGGAACGCCACCGCGATCACCGGGGAATAAAAACGCCGCGCCTGATATTGCAGCTGCTTCCACTTCCCGCCGTATTCGATGCTCGCCCACGAAGCAACCGGCCAGTTGTCGTTGAGCTGCCAGAAGAGCGTCCCCATGCAGCGCGGCTTGAGCGTCCGCCAGTACTCCACACCGGTCTTGATCGCCAGCGCCTGCTGCACCTGCGACAGATAGAGAAAATCAGCGAAGCTCTCCGGCATTCGGAAATATTTCCCGAACATCCCGATGATCGACGCATTGCCCTTGTAACATTTCTGGTGATGATCCATTACCGGAGAAAACACGTTGAACTGATCCTCCGGACAGAACGTTTTCACCGTCTCCAGCGACGGAAACGACTGGAACCCGAATTCCGAACAGAACCGCGGCTTCACTTCGTAGTACGCATTGAAATCCTTCCCGCCGTGCCACACCTCCCAGTAGTGCATGTCCCCGCAGGAGTCGTCGTGCCAGCCGTCGTTGAAATTATTCGGCCCGCCGCACGGCGAACTCGGCCAGAACATCCGCTCCGGATCGCAACGTTCAACCATGTGGAGCAGTTCGCGGTTGAGCCGGTCGTAATTGATGAGGTACGTGGTCCGTTTGTCCGCACCGTACCAGCCGGTGGCGCCGATCACTTCGTTGTCCCCGCACCAGATCGCCAGCGACGCGTGATGGCGCAGCCGCTTGATCTGGAATTCCAGTTCGAAACAGACGTTCTCGATGAACTCCGGCGTCGATGGATAAATCGAACACGCGAACATCATATCCTGCCAGACCATGATCCCCTTGCGGTCACAGAGTTCGTAGAAGACCTCATGTTCATACTGGCCGCCGCCCCAGACCCGGAGCATGTTCATATTGACCAACCGGGCCGATTCGATCAGATCCTCGTAGACCGCCGGCGTCTGGCGCGACGGGAACGCATCCACCGGAATCCAGTCCGCACCCTTGCAGAAAACATCCACGCCGTTGACGCGGAAATACATCGATGTTCCGAATTCATCAGGCTGATTGACCACCTCCACCGTGCGCAATCCGACTTGAATTTCCCGGAATTCGTCGGCTGTCTCCACCGAAAGCGGATAGAGCGCCGGTTCGCCGAGACCGTTCGGCCACCAGAGTTTCGGATTTCGTACTTCGAAGACGGTCTTCACGACGTTGATTCCGCGTTTGAGCGCAACCTTCACTTCGCGCTCTTCGCCGTTGAAGCGGAACTTCACTGAAGTGCGCCCTTCATGAAGGGCATGAAGTTCGGCAATCGCGGTCAATTCGACCCGGTTCTTTTCGTGCTTCTGCTCCGTGTAGAGAAATTCGATTCGTGCGGCATTGACTCCGGTGAGCGTCAATGGTTCATACACCCCCATCACCATCATCGTGATACCCCAGTCCCAGCCGCCATGACAATGCACCTTGCGCACCAGGTTGAGGTATTCCGCCCGCGAGCAACCGTTCATCGGAATGGAGATCGGCAGCTTGTCGAAAACCTTCTTCCCTTCGGGAGCTACCGGTTTGAACTTTATGCTGACCTGATTGCGTCCCGGCTTCAGAAATTTCTTCACGTCGACCCGGTAACGTGCGAACATGTTCGACGTCGTAAGCGCCCGCCGCCCGTTGAACGAAATCGTCGCGAAGGTGTCGACCATTTCCGCATTGAGATAGACGCTCTCATACTCCAGCAATTCCGCCGGAACATCGAACTCCCGGAAAAATTCCCACTCGTATTCCCGATAGTGTTGAATTTCATTTTCATTCCGTCCGAAATACGGATCCGGAATCACTCCGGCCGCATACAACGCACTGTAAGTATCTCCGGGCAGTTTCGCCGGGATTTCCCGCCCCGGCAATTGAGCGCAACGCAACGACCAATCCCCATCCAGAACCAGATGCGACATCGTAAAATCTCCTGATTTGGTTTCCCTGTTCTCTTTGTTGTCAATGTTTAAAATATCCGGGAATCCGGCAAAATCAAGACGCTTTCCCCCATGTCTGGCGCAACAAAATGTAATTTTATGCAAAATAATGCAAAAGATTCCTCCATTACACCCGCCGACTCGAAGCAAACCAGCTTTCAAACCTGATGTATGCGACGATACATACGAGGAGTCACGCCGTACTCTTTTCGAAATGCGGAAGAAAAGGTGGAAACGCTCCCGTATCCGGTCTCCCGCGCGACAGCCGTCACCGGCAGCCGGCTGGAAAGCAGCAATTGAGCGGCTCGTTTCAACCGCAGATGGTAAAGCATCTGTACAGGTGTGGCATCGTACCGGCGTTTGACCTGCCGGATCAGAGTAGGAATCGACATATGAACAAATGCCGCCATCCGGGCAAGGGGCCATTCACATGTCAAATCGCTGGAAATGTGATTCCAGAGTCGATCGAGGCGATCTGAACGTTCATCACCGTCAAAGCGTACCAGAAGTGAATGTAATGCACGGTCAAGCAGCCCCAGAATAAGTTCGGCATA
>CALXNS010000047.1 GCA_944389815.1 uncultured Victivallis sp.
GCACAAAGAATCCCTGCCGTATGTCGTATTCTCATTTTTCCACTTCTCCTCGAGTGATAACTTAAGTAGGCGAGGAACCCCATGGCCACAAATTCCCCGTATGACGACGACGCCACGTGTCCATCGCCGTACATGGCATTGCCCTGATTGTTGTGCCGGACGACCAGCGCATCAGTGATGCTGCTCGAGGGAAATACCACGCCGCTCGGCATGAAAACCCGGTCGTTGGGAAGCAGCTGTCCATTGAGCCAATGGGAACTATTTCCCTGATCGGCCGTGATCACCAGCCCGGAAGGACGTTTCACCCGGCCGAGATTCACCCAGGCGTGAGCCGATCCGAGACCGTTCGAGGAGTTGTAGTCCTTGAAGCCGTCCTGATAGGTGCTCAACACTCCAACCGGCGCCCGGAAATTGACATTCAACCCGTAGGTGTTCTCAAAATGCCGCATGAAATCCGCCCCTGAATCGGTGGTCACATTTACACCGAAAAATCCGCTCTTCGGACAACGCAGATAGGCAACATCGCTTTTGGAAACGATTCCGGCAAGATACATGAAATACGGCAGGAATTGCGACTCATTGTAATTGCAGTAATAGAGAATACTTCGAAACTGATCGGCATAGACCGCCGTGTAAACCCCATACGTCTTCAGCTGCGACTGACAATGCGTCCCCCGCGCCCTCTCACGTGCCTGATTCAACGCCGGAAGCAGCATCGATGCAAGGATCGCGATAATTGCAATCACAACAAGAAGCTCAATCAAAGTAAATGTGCGATACTGTTTCATTTCTGCACTCCTTTTTGATGATATGGGAGAAATGTGAAAAGATAAACCGTTGCCAGTCGTCCCGCCGCGCCGACCGCGCACTGCGACCCGTCGAAATTCACCGCCAGCGTGGAGAGTTCCGTGTTCGATGCGACCACCGAATCCGGCGGCGCATGACGGGCGCGCCCCAGATCACACAACCCGCGCCGACGATCGAACCGGATGATATGCCCCAGATCGTCCGCATCCCCGGTAATGCCGTAGATTACATCTCCGTTCCCCGAAGCGGCCAGCGCCCGGCAGGGGCCGTGCGCCCCGATCGCGCCGAGAGAAAAAAGCGTTCCGTCAACCGGGTTCCAGAGCGAGAACACCGCATCGGCGCTTCCCAGAAGCCACCATCCGTCCGCCAGTTGCGCCGCCGCGGTGACGCCCGCAAGCAGCCGCCGCCCGCTCCGGGCGGGAAGCGTGAGCGAATCCGGAATTGCCGGAAGCGCAACTTCCGGAAGCGGGTTTTCTTCTTCCGAAAGATGTTCCGGCCCGTACAGAACCTCATCCTGAAGCAGAAAACGCCACTTTCCGTGTGAACCGCAACGGATCTCCAGTGCGCCATCGGCGAGAAAACGGAGCATCCGCACCGTATGATCCTCCTCAAACGGCAACCTCTCCCAGCAGCGGGCCACCGTCACGCGCTCCGCCGGCACATTGGAAGTTGCGAACGCCGCGTGATATTCCGCATCGGCGATCATGTATTGGCGAAAACGCCGATAGTCCGCCGAGGCCTGCTCGAAATCATCGCCCGGATACCACTCCTTCCCGTCGGCAAACGAACAGTACGCCCAGACGTCGCGGCAACGTTCACGCGCTTCCGCCGCATTGCCGCGCACTTTCTTCAAATCCACCGCAGCCATCCAGGCCATATCCTCTCCGTGGTTTCCATCGGGGAAATGCATGACGTCATTCGCGTCGATCGCCACGTGGCAGACCATGGCGCAATTGTGTTCGGCGATACCGACCAGTCCCATGTATTCCGGTTCGCCGCCGTGGAAAATATCACGCCGAAAAAGATGCAGCGTCCCACCGGGGTACGCATTGGCGCTCTCCCGGCTCTCCAGATACCACAACACGCCCTCCGAATCGAAAACATGGCCTTTCTGCAGATGCGGCGGGGCTTTTTTCCACGCCCCCTGCGGCGCAAGCGAGAGAGCGTCGATCTTTCGCGTCTCCGGGTCGAGAATGTACAAATTGTTGCTGAAATGCATCGTAAAATAAATCTTCCCGTCCGGTCCCGGCGTCCAATGCGCCAGCACCCGGTGAAAGTTCCAGCGATAAAGTTCCTCCTCTTCCGCGCCGACGACGCCGAGGTCGCTGATTTCCAGCGTCGAACCGTCGATCCGGAAAATATGCCCGGTCCGGCTCGATGTAAAAAATCCCCCCCGCCCATCCGGAAAAACACAATACGATCCGCCTTCGGTAATCTGCCCGAGATCGCGCAGTTCAAATTTATCCAGATCAAACCGGAAAAGCTTCCCCTTGAGAAAGGTGGTGAAGAAGAACGCATTATGCGCCGGATCGTAACACCCGCCGTAAATCGAATCGCGCTTGACCGGTATTCCCAGATTTTTCACCGTTCCGTTCTCCGGATCGTAGATCAGCATGTGCGACCCGGGATACCCTTCATGAATGTGTTCGAAGTACGAGTCGAACAGCCAGTAAGGGTGACGCGGCGACCGCGCGGTGGTATGGGTCGTCATCAGCAGACGGCCGTCGTTGAGTTTGCTCAAACTGGTGTGAATTTTGCTCGGTGGAATTTCACGGTTGCCGACAAAAAATTCTTTCGCCGCATCAAAACAGAAGTGGAATTTCCCGGAGTTCGTATCGAATCTGTAAAGTTGAACGCTCAGCGGCTGAGAGAGTTCTCCGCACAGCGGCACATACGCGGTTCCATCCTCCTCCAGCAGGAAGTCCCATACCGCATTGTGCTTCGTCGTCGACGGAAACGGCACGCAACGCACCGCCTGCTGCGGCAGCAAATCGAAATACCCATCCGGCATGTCGGATGCAAAATATTGTTCACGCAACAACTCACTCATTTCCGACACCTTTTCCGGCCGTGCTCTTCCGTTCGCAAAGTTTGCCGACCAGCCGGAATTTCCTGCACTCCGGCACCTTCCCCGCCTGATACTGCCGCCACAACCCCAGCACCGTCTCCATCTCCTCGTCGGTGTCCATCGCGATGACGGAAATCGGCACCGGCGCGGTCGCGGCCACCGGCCATTCACCGACGCCGAGCAGCGAAGTATCCTCCGGCAACCGGAAACCGCGGCGCAGCAACTCCAGTTCCGCACCGTAGGCGAAAAAGTCATTCGTGGCGAAAATCGCCGAAGGAAGTCGTCCCCCGGTCAGCTCCAGCAGACAACTGACTCCTTCCGCACCGCAGTCGAGCTGCCAGCGGTCGCCGGCAAAGGCGCTGACAACCTCAATGCTCCCGCCGGACAACTCCCTGATCCGCTCCCGGAACCCGGCCAGACGCAGACCGTGCGCCGAACGGCACGCCGCGTTGCACACCGTCCCGAAGGAACGATGCCCGAGCCTCCAGAGATAATCGGCCGCGTCACGTCCGGCCCGTTCATTGTCGATGGCGATGGTCGGCACATTGTCGTCCGCAACGACATCCTCGACAAGAACGACTTTCCCGAAACGTTCCCGCAGCATCTCCAGATAGCGCCGTCCCAACTCCTCATCGGCGAAATTCTGCGACACGATGATAAATTCCGCCAATCCGTTGCTCGCCAGATCCGGCATCCGGAGTGCGCGGCAATCCTCCAGCGAAACCGTCTCAAGCATCACCCGGCTTCCCGCCAGCAGAAATCCCGCCTGAAGCCGCATCGCTGCTCCGCCGCTGTCGTAATTATTGACGATCTGCCGCATGTTTTCCGCAGAAACCAGAATTCCGACGATCCCCGTCCGCCCGGTCCGCATGCTCCGCGCAATGTGATTGGGCCGAAATCCGTTTTCCCGGGCGATCCGCAATACCCGATCCTGGGTGTCCCGGCTCAGATTGAACTGTTCCGCCTTCCCGTTGATGATCATTGAAACCGTCGATTGGCTCACGCCGGCCAGACGGCCGATTTCCTTCATCGTAATCATGAAAGGCCCCTCAAAACTCTTTACTAATTCGTATCAGTACAGTTTAATTATACCCGATTTCAATATCGATGTCAAGAGTCAGGCGGAGAATTTTACAAAAAAAAGCGGGCTGCCGGTTTCGGGAGAAATTCCCGGAGAAAACCCGCCAGCCCGCCGCAGAAACGACCCGCGATTCATTCAACGCAGTCGCAGAACGATCGGATAATCGCGAAGAACCATATCCTTCAAACGAAGTACTTCCTGTCCCCCATCCTGTTCCCGTTCCAGTTTGGCCGGATGAACCGTACCTGTCAGCAGATCAATCACTTCAGCCTCCTGGAAATCGCGTCCGGAAAGAATCAGATCTACGGCAACGCCGGTATTTCCGTCACGCATTTTCACGCCGCTCCAGCAGGGGATAAGATATTCTCCGGAGTCATCGTTACGCAGAATGCCGCAGATGAGGTTCTCCACCTTTCCGTCCACCCGGAGCGCAACGTCATACACAAGACGGCAGGAGTTATCGAAAACCGCCGCCACGTTGCGGAGCGCATACCACGCCCCCTTTCTGCTCCCGTCCGGACGGATGAGCCCCCACTGATATTCACCGGTTCTCACCGGTTCAAGCGACCACCAGCAGGTCGGACCGATCCCGTGAAGCTGATGAAACGTGTAGAGCCGCGACAGAAACTTCGCTTGAGAAAGTTCCGAAACATAATAGGCTCCCCCCGCCGGATTGACGCCGGTGTTGACTCCGGTCTCACTGACGTTGATCTCAAGGAGCGGATTATGCTTCCGGAGCAGTTCCCGGAAGGCGGCAATCTGTTCCTCATAATTGCGCCAGGGTTCCGTATAAGAACGCTTCCCGTTCCGACTGATCGCCCCCGCCGCTTCCGGAAACGTATCGCGACCGCGAAGTTCCTTATAAACATGGACGCCGATCCGGTCGATTTTATCCGCCAGCCCGGCCGAGAGAACCGCATCCGTCCAACCGAAGTCGAAGAGCGCGGTCTCGATTTCAATCGGAGTGTCCGGATCGATTTCCCGAATCCGTTCCGCAGCCGCCCCAACCAGCGTCACATAATAATTCCGGAGCTCATCAAGGGCGGCTCCGCGATAGGCGTCGCCATGAAAATTCTGTTCGTTGGCCAGCGCCCAGGTCGCAACCTTTCCCCGAAGTTGTTCCGCCACTGCGCCAACGGCATCGGCATATTCGGCGGCAACGCCCGCAGGATCAGCCCGGAATTCGGCCAATGGCGGCAGCAATATAAAGCGATAGATCAAATTGACATTGTTCTTCTTAAGGTATTCGGCATTATCCAGTTCCGTATCCGTGCACGGCGCTTTCCCGGCTCGATGCCGCGAAAGAAAGCCGTTGTTCGAGACGAACACCCAGGTGGCGCCGCTTTCGAAAATATTGTTGTAATACTCCTCGTAATCAAACGAACCGCTCCCGAGCGGATTCCCGGCCGATGCGATCCCGCCGCGGTCCACGTGCGCATAATTGACACCGTCTTCGCCGAAAAGTTCGATTTCCCTGAGCTGGAAGTAATGCCGCCGTTCCCCCTCCGGGCGGAGCCGGGTCGCGACAACTTTTACGAAACGGGTCGGACGCGGTGAAACTTCGAACGCAAACTCTTTGCGATCCGCCGGAAATTCCCGACACTCCTTCACATCGACAACCTTTTCCCACTCCTTCCCGTCCGTACTGCGCAGAATGTGAAAATCAACGGGAAATCCGCCAAGATGCGAAGAATTGCGCGGCTGAAGCACTATACGGCTGATTTCTTCAGCTTCAGGAAGTTCGATCATGCACCACTCCTCTTCCGCTTCCGTATAATGCATCGCGGAGGAGAAGACCGTATTGTGCACCCCGGCAAGTTTCTCGCCATCGTTCAGCCAGCAGCTTGACCAGAGCGCGCCTTTGACCTCCGGAGAGTTGGCGAAGAAATCATCGCCGTTGATCGCGACACCGAAGATGTTCCCTGCGGGAATTTCCCGGCTGATCCGGCCTTGCAAATCCCGGATCGGTCCGGTAACCCCAAGCTGATTGGGCAGCTTCTGACCAAATTTCACGGGCGGCTGCGGAACTCCGGTGAGGGTCGGCTGCCGATATGCGTCGTCATCGGTCCCTTCGGCGGAAGCCATTCCGACATATTCGGCGGAAAGGAGTTCCGCATTCTCCGGCGACACCATCCGGATGGATTTCAGCCGCACCTTCACGCCGCTCGACGACACCGGATCCAGCCGGAGCCGGATAATCGTCCCTTTCCAGAGCGGACTCCGGCGGCAGTCGAGACGAAAGGTCTGCAAATCGCCCGACGGCGCAATTGAAAACGATAAACTCTTCTTCTGGGTAAAACCCTTCTCGCCGGCGATCAGGAAGAAAAGTTCCCCGCAAGCGGCCTTGTCCGCAGTCAATACGATTTCACAGATCGGAAACTCTTCCGCGGAGAAGGAAACTCCGGGCGACACGATCGAACTGTCTCTGCCGCTGACGAACGATGCACCTTCCTCATTGAAAGAAAGTTCCGTCATGTCGCGATGTTGCCAGCGTGAGAACTGCGTCCCCGCATTGAACGTCCACCCCGGCCCCGACGCCGTTCCCGCATCGGTTTCATCGGCAGACACCGCGACACTTCCGATCAAAATCCACAGAAGCAAAAAAGAAATCCGACTCATCTTCCCCTCTCAAAGTGTATCAAGTTTCGGCAGAATCACCTGGGTCCGATAATAATAGGCATTGCTCCCGGTAACAGGATGATCCTTGTCGTCAAATGAATTCCAACTATGACTCCTGACATCCCCGGAGGCATGCAGAACCGGCAGCATTCCATTGTGAAGTCCGTCCGGATAGAGAAATCCGTAGGAACCGCTCCCCAGGCACCACGACAACGCGGCTCTCCCGTCCAGGCGGCTGAGCGGCTGATCGAATTTGAGCCCGTAAGCGTTCGGCCTGTAATTATCACGTATGAATCCGTAATGCACCTGATAGGAGTTGGGGGCGCTTTCCGTATTCCAGGGAATGCGCGGTTCGGCATTTGCACAGAAAAGCACCCGCGGTCGATTGATGATGACTCCTCCCGGAATCCGCATCAGAGGCGCGCCGAGATACCCGTTGGCGGCGACCAGGCCGAGACCGGCATATCTGGTGAACATGAGGTATTTCCCCTCGAAACGCCCCCCGTTTCCCGGCTCCACCGTCTCCGAGGAAGCGGGCATGTTCCCGCGGTGGTCATCCGTATACATGAAAACAGCCATACCGATCTGTTTGAGATTGTTGGTGCAATTCGCCCCCCGAGCCGCACCCCTCGCTCTCTGCAATGCCGGCAGAAGCATCGAGGCTAAAATCGCGATGATCGCAATTACAACCAAAAGCTCTATCAGTGTAAATGCTCGCTCTTTCATGATACTGACCCTTTCTATTGATTGATTCCGGATACCAGGTAAACACGTTATCTTAACAATCAAAAAAAACTTCAGGAAAATGAGAAACTCACCGGTACCTTGACCTGAACAGGTTCATCGCATCCCTCAATGCGGGCAATGAGTTTGTCCAGAGCCGTTTTCCCGATTTCGAAATCATTCGTACATACGGAGATGAACTCGTCGTCCGCTCGACGGGTTGAACTCTGCCCGTCGAAACAGCCGATCCGCACCGGCGCCGGGTTCCGTTTGAGCAAACGTGCCGCACCACGCGCCAGTTGCGGAGCCGTCGCGAGGATGGCGTCATATCCGGCACCGGAGGCAAGAAGTTCTGCGGCAAGCTCTTCCCCCGCTTCTTCCGTGTAGTCGCTGTATCGAACCGCCACATCCGGAACTTCGACGCCGGCGCGGGAAATGCCCGCGCGCAGTTGCGGTATGATCGACGTATCCTCCTTCCCCGCAAGCCAGCAGAACCTGCGGCAATTTCCGCGCAACAATTCCGAAACAATCCCTGCCGCCGCCTGTTCATAATCGCTGGCTACAAACGGAAGCTGCATGGCCGCCTCCCCATCCGGAACCGACGTAAGAAAAATCCGCGGCCAGGAAAGCATCGCCAGGTTCTTCCAGTACGCCTCCGAACGCCGTGCCCCCCACACCAGCAGCCCGTCCAGAAAGCCGGAACGAAACATCCCTTCGTACCGATTGTTTTCCTGGTACTCCGGCCGGTTGAAAAGCAGCAGCAGATTGTAGCCGGTCGGAATCAGTTCCTTTTCTATACCGGAAAGCATTTCAACAAAGTGAGTGTCGTAAAACGCATTGTGTCCCATCTCCTCCTGCGGCGGAACGAGCAGCCCGATCACATAACTGCGCCGCTTGAAAAAACGCTGCGCATTCACGTTCGGAACATAATTCAACTCCCGCGCCGCGTCGCGAATCCGCTGCCGCGTCTTTTCCGGAATCGATAGATCTCCGCCATGATGGTTCAATACACGTGACACCGTACAAGTGGAAAGCCCAACGTGACGCGCAAGATCACGAATCGTGCAACTCTTTCTGGATGACTGAGACATCGCGCTTCCTTTTTAGATAGATAACACGTTCACTTAACACGTTATTCATTATACACAATTTTACACCGAATGTCAAGAGGGCACGTCAAAAAATGAAGATTTTTTTTATTTTGCGTTCATTTTCCGCTCTTTCCGCCGGGCAAAGGCTCCCCGGAAAGAAAAACGAAAAATTATTGCAATACGCGATACGGCGCACATTCCGGCTCCGGCTCCGGTTTTATCCGCACGCCGAACGGCAGAGGTCACGCGTCCTTCCGGACGGAACGGCAAATCGCCTCCTCCAGCGGAATTTCCACCCTCAGCCCGAGTTCCCGCCCCGCCCGTTCGATCGATGGAACATACCGGGACGGCAGACGCCCCGGCGTCGCACGTTCGCGCACGACGATTTCACTGTTGGAATTCAAAACCCGTTTCACAAGCTGCGCCAGTTCCAGAATCGATACGGCAACGTCACTTCCGACATTGTACGCCCGCCCCGCTTCCCCCTTCTCCAGAAGCCGGAAAAGCCATTTCACCAGGTCGTCCGCATACAGATAACTGCGCAACGGCGTGCCGTCGCCCTTTATGACGATTTCCCGCCCGGCCAGCGCATCCCGGATAAAATTGCCGATCGCAAAATGGATCTCCCGATTCAAATACCGCCCGGTAAAGGCAAAGCAGCGCGCCAGAACCACGGAAAGCCCGGAATCCAGACAGCGTTTTTCCGCCTCCAGTTTCGCAACTCCATATTCGGTGACCGGGTTGCAGGGGAACTCCTCCGGAATTTTTTCCAGCTCCGGAACCTGAACGCCATAGACCGCGCCGGAACTGGTCAACAACAACTTCTCTGCTCCGCACCGCCGGGCGAATTCAAGCACCCTGCGCGTGCCTTCGACCACAATCGAACGCATCTCCCCCGGCGGCAGCGTCGTCACCGCCGGAGTCGCCGCGTGAATGATCCAGTCGAATTGAGTTTCCGGAAACGGAAAATCCCGCACATCCCCCGCAACCCAGCATACTCCGGGCAATTCCGCAAACTCCGGATTGTTCGCCAGAAAACGTTCCGGGGAACGCGACAGAATCGTCCACTCCCCCGGCGGCAGCATTCCGCGCTTCCGGCAGGAGAGAATGCTCTTTCCGAAAAATCCGGTCCCGCCGGTCAGGAAAATCCGCTTACTCATCGAAGTTAATCCGTTCTTCCTCGATCACCAGCGGACGATTCTTCACCTGTATCCACACCGCCCCCAGATATTCTCCGATGATCCCGATGAAGAGCAGCTGCACTCCCGACAGAAAAAACATCCCGATCACCAGCGGCGCCAAGCCGAGACTGAACGTATCCCACCAGAGCAGTTTGAGCACAAAATAAACCACCGCCACCACGAAACTCGCCCCGCCGATCAGAAATCCGGTCAGCACTGCCAGCCGCAACGGCAACTTCGAATGGTTGACCAGCCCGGTCATCGCCATGTCGTACAACGTAAAATAATTGTTCTTGGTCACGCCATGCTGCCGTTTGTCCTGAATGAACGGCACTTCGCAACGTTTCAACCCGATTTCGCTGACCAGGCCGCGGAAATAGGGATACGGTTCATGAAATTTCCGCAGCGCCTCGATGAATTTCCGATCGTACAAACCAAATCCGGTGAACTTTTCCAGCAATTTCTGATCCGAAGCGGATTTCTGCAGAAGTTTATAATATATCCCCCGCAGAAATTCCATCAGAAACCCGGCATGCGTCCCGGAGCGAACCCCGGCAACGACCTCGTACCCCTCTTCATATTTCTTCAGAAATTCCCCGAGCATCTCCGGCGGTTCCTGCAAATCGCTGCAGAGGTAAAACACCAGATCCCCGCCGGTGCTCAGCAACGCATGATACGGCGAACGTATGTGTCCGAAATTCCGCGCGTTGAAAATCACTTTGAACTTCGGATCCGACGCCGCAATCCGACGCAGCACATCCCGCGTTCCATCCGTCGAATCATTGTCCGCAACGACAAATTCATAATCGTACTGCGGATGCTTCGCCAGTTCCGCGCGCACCCGCTGATAAAACAACGGAATGTTCTCCACCTCGTTCCAGCAGCTCGTCGCAATGCTGATCGTCTTCTTCCGCCCCGGTCGGACGTCGTTCACTGCCGCCTCGTTATCTGCCATTCAAACGTTTCTCCAACATCTGGATGCGCACCTCGTCCTCCTGCTTGATCCGCGAGTAATAACGCTGCTTGCTCTTCAGCCAGAGAAGTTCGAACCGAATCGCCTTCGTGAGGATATCCTCCTTGCACTCCACCGCGTCCGCACGGAACACCACTTTGCGCGTCTCAAATTTATCCAGCAGCTTCTCCCGGTTCAATTCACGAATGAACTCAATACTGTTGTGCGAAATCGCCCCGCCGAGCCCACAGGCCAGATTTCGTGCCCGTGCCTGCCGGAACGTATCCGCACAGATCTCGTAAATTTCCCGCGTCTCCACCGCGCTTCGCGTCAATCCCATGGAACCAGTCAGATCCACCCGGCCGACCGTCACCCCATCAATATGCCGGAGAATCGGCAACTCCATCATCGCCGGGAAATTTTCGTAACCGGTCCGGGTCTCCATATTGAAATAGAAATCAATATCTTCGGCGTTGTCCGGCGCGATCATCGTCTCGATCATCTTCCCGTATTTATACAGTGCATAGGGCGTCTCCACCATCGGCGCAATGATTCCGGCCACTCCGATCTCCAGACAATTATACACGTCCGTCACCGATTCCACGCCGCCGATCTTCATGATGATCGGCAATCCCACCGCGGAGGTGATGTCCTTCAATCGGGTCAGTTCCACCATCCGGGTGCCTTCCGCCTCGAACTCCGCCTTGATCTGAATGCAGCTGCAATTCTCCTTGAGATCCTTCAGCAGCAGAATCATTTCCCGTTCAAGCACATTCATTTTTCCACCCCCGTTTCCGCCGCGAACAATATCGCTTTCAAATCATGCAGTACCGCATGAAATTCCGCCTCGGTAAAATCATTCAGCCGGAGCAATCCGTCTCCTGCGGGAATTACCAGCGGCAATCCCGTACCCGTCCGCTTCTTGTCGTTCTTCAAATTCTCCAGCAGCGCCGACGCGTCGTAATCTTCCGGACGTTGTTTCTGCACAAGATACGGTAAATTCACTTCGCGCAGGATCGACTCGCAGCACGATCGCGTCAGCGTCCCGCGGCGAACCGCGGCCAGATTGGCAAACATGATCCCGATATTGACCGCAATCCCGTGCGGCACATGATAATTCGACGCCGCTTCCAGCGCGTGACCGAAACAGTGCCCGTAATTGAGCAAATTCCGCCGGCCGCGATCGAATTCATCCTCTTCCATGAACGAGCGCTTGATATTCAGACAGTCGCGAATCGCCTCCCATGACGGCACCCCGCCCGAGCCGATGCAGTTGCGCAGCCTGGCGCAGACTCCGGAAATGGAATCATGTTCAAACCCTTCCATCAGAAAGAATTTGATGATCTCGCCCCAGCCGCCGGCAAGATCAAGTTCGCTGAGCGTGGCACAGAATCCCGGCCAGATATAAATCTTACGCGGAGGATAAAAAGTTCCCAGCAAATTCTTTAAATGCCGGAAATTCAGCGAGGTTTTCCCGCCGATGCAGCTGTCCACCTGCGCAAGAAGTGTCGTCGGCACGAAATGCCATCCGATCCCCCGGTAGAGCGTCGAGGCGACAAAACCGGTCACATCCTGCGTAATTCCTCCGCCGAATGAAATCAAATTCAAATTCCGCTTCGCCGCAAAATTCCCGGTCAGCCACTCATATAACTTCGACGCCCCATCCAGTGTCTTGCCCGTCTCCTCCGCTTCGAACAAAAATACCGGACGATCGCCGAAAGCGTCAGTCCACATCCCGCGATAAAGTTCGTACACCCGGCGGTCGGCAACCAGCACACCATTCGGAATCGACGCCAGTTCGTTCAGAAATTCAGGCGATTCGTAAATCAACGCCGGATAATCCCCCAGACGGGAACGCACCGTAATCGTGCAGCACGCGTCTCTTGTTTCTTTCATGCCGTGAATCCTCCGTCAATTACGATGGTCTGCCCGGTAATGTAAGTGTTCTCCAATGAAAGCAGAAACGCCACACTCCGCGCGATCTCCTCCGGTTCAGCCATCCGCCGCAACGGAATTTCCGCGCAGAGTTTTTCCCGTTCCTCCTCCGGCACATTTTTCCGGGTCATCTCCGTCAACACGAATCCCGGCGCGATGCAGTTGATCAAAATCCCCGCCGGCCCGAGTTCCCGCGCCAGCGCCCGCGTCATGCCGCAGACGCCGAACTTCGTCATCGAATAGAGCGTCCGGTACTCCCGCGAACGCACCCCCCAGATCGAACTGAAGGTGACGATCCGGCCGCCGCCGCGCCGTTTCATCCCTTCCGCCACCGCCTGAATCAGTTTCAACGGGGCAATCAGGTTGGTCGTCATCATCTGTTCAATGGTTGCATCGTCCAGTTCGTTTAATTTTCCAAGGATATTGATTCCTGCCGCGTTCACCAGACCGTCCACCGGTTCCAGTTCCGCCAGGAACGACCGGATCGAAACCTCGTCAAGCAGATCCAGTTCCGACCGCGGCGGCGTCAACACCTCACAATCACTCCAGCGGCAACGCAGATCCTCCGCCACCGCGCGCCCGATTCCACGGCTGCCGCCCGTCACCAGAATCCGTCTTCCCATTTTCAACGCTCCTCATCAGCCATGTCGGACGAAACAATCATGTTGCGCAGGAACTCTTCCCGCTCCAGAAACGGAAACATATCCTCCAGCGGCGACGACACCAGCCGCCCATCCGGCAGGCGCCGGGACGAGAGTTTCGGGGCAAACGCAAAATGATCCGGCATCCGCACCACGCAGAAAACCGGCCCCGGCGTCGACAACACCTCGCGCAGACGATCCGCCAATCCATCCTGCGACGCAAGTTCGAACACCTTGAATCCGAAAACCGACGCCAGCGCGGCAAAATCAGGAAAACTTACGCCGCTTGCCGCGTCACACCCGATCAATTCATTCCGGTCGAAGAAGTTCCCCTGCGTCTGCTTGATCGAACCGTATCCATTGTTGTCGAGCAGAAAAATCTTCAGCGGCCAGCTGTGGTGCCGGATCGTCTGCAGTTCCTGCAGATTCATCATGATGCTCCCGTCTCCCGCCAGGCAGACCGTATTCCGGTTTGAACCGGCGCAGGCCCCCTCCGCCGCAGGAAGATCATATCCCATCGAAGCACAGCCCGAATTCCAGAAAATCCGCTGCCCCCTCCGAACCACTCCGGTTTGAAACAACGCCACGCATGCCGTGCCGTTTCCGGCGACAATATCCCAATCCGCCGGCAGCTGCGACGTCAATTCCCGCATGAAAAAATAAGGATTGATCCGGTCGCGCCAGTTCCGATGTTCCTCCGTGAAGGCCGGACATGTCTCCTGCCGCTTACGGCACCACTCGCGCCACGCGCTCCAGTCGGGCTGCTCAAAACCAGCCCGAAGCATATCCGACAGCGATGCGAGAAACGCTCCCGCATCCGCACAGATCGCCAGATCCGGCACGAACGTTTTCTTACTCAACTCCGCCCGGTCGATATCCACCGCGACCTTCCGGGCCGCGCGCGCGTAATTTTTCCAGTCAAAGCTCACCTGGCGAATATTGTTCCGCGTTCCGATCGTCAAAACCAGATCCGCATTCTGCAACACGAAATTTCCCGCGCGCTGCCCCAGCGTACCGATCCGCCCCGCATACAACGGAAAATCATCCGGCACCAGCGACATCCCGTTGAATGTGGTCAGCACCGGAATCCCGAGTTCGGACGCGACCTCAAGAAAGCGGTCGCCTGCCCCGGCGCAATCGATCCCGCGACCGGCGACAATAACCGGCCGTTTCGAGCAGGACAACAGCCTCCGCAGTTCAGCCATTTCATCCGGCGCGGGAACCGGAAGGGGTTCCTGCTGCTCAACCGGGAACCCTTCCAACGCCTCCGCGTCGATCAGGGCCCCCTGTACATTGAGCGGAATATCCAGCCACACCGGCCCCGGGCGCCCGCTGTTCGCCAGATGGAGCGCCTTCTCCAATTCATACCGGATCCGCTTCGGGTCGTCGACGAATGCGGCATATTTCGTCACCGGCCGCACGATGTCGATAATGTTGATTTCCTGATCGCCGAGCTGACGCAATCCGGCGATCTCCGGACAGGAACGGATGGTCGTTTCGAATTTCACCTGCCCGGAGAGATAAAGAACCGGAACCGAATCCAGCCATTGGCCGATTACACCAGTTAACGTATTCGTGCCGCCGGGACCGCTGGTCACCGAAACCACCCCCGGCCCGTTCCCCGCCCGGACGTACCCTTCCGCCGCAATCGCACACGCCTGTTCGTGATGGCAGCAGACCGGAGTGAGCCGTTTTTCGCAACGCAACCCGTCATTGAGATACATCGCACCGCCGCCGGTCACCAGAAACACATGCCTTGCGCCATGGTCCGCAAGATATTTGAAAATGTAATCCGCAACCCTCATTTCCGCACAAACTCCCGGATCGAATCGATCATGTAATCCAATTTCGCCTCACTCATCCCCGGATACAATCCAATCCAGAAGGCGTCGTTCATGATCCTGTCCGTATTCGCCAGATCCCCGGCAATCCGGTAATCAACACTCTCTTCCAGCGACTCGAAACACGGGTGTTTCGTCAAATTCCCCGCAAATAGATTCCGGGTCTGAATATTCCGGCTCTCCAGGTGCCGCACCAGATCATTCCGGTGAAATTTCGCCGCCGCGGTCAAAATAATCAAAAATCCGAACCACGATGGTTCCGCGTCTGGATGCCGCGTCGGCAGCTGCAATTCGGGCAAATCGCGCAATCTGTCGTAAAGTCGGCGGAAATTCTCCTGCCGCCGTTCGACGAAACCGGGCAGTTTTTCCAGCTGCGCACAGCCGACCGCCGCCTGCATGTCGCTCGCCTTGAGATTGTAACCGAAATGGCTGTAGACATATTTGTGATCGTATCCCGCCGGCAGTTTTCCGTACCGGCGCGTGAAACGGCAGCCGCAGCTGTTGTCCACGCCGGGATCGCACCAGCAATCCCGCCCCCAGTCCCGCATCGAAAGCATGATCTTCCGGAGGGTGGGATTCGAGGTGTAGACCGCGCCGCCCTCGCCGGTGGTGATGTGATGCGCCGGATAGAAGCTGGAGGTTCCGATATCTCCCCACGTCCCGGTGAATTTCCCGTCGAACTTCGCCCCGAGCGCATCGCAGTTGTCCTCGATCAGCCAGAGATGGTGTTCGTCGCAGAACGCCTTGACCCGCGCCAGATCAAATGGATTGCCCAGCGTGTGCGCCACCATCACCGCCCGCGTCCGCTCCGACAGCGCACCTTCGAGCAGCGCAGGATCAAGATTGCACGTTGCGCACTCCACATCCACGAATACCGGAACAGCCCCGTATTGAATGATCGGCGCAACCGTGGTCGGAAACCCGCACGCCGTGGTGATGACTTCGTCCCCGCGGCGGATCCGCCGGTTCCCGAGCAGCGGCGACGTGAGCGCCATGAATGCAAGCAGATTTGCCGACGATCCCGAATTGACCAGCAATGCGTGAGGAACGCCAAGGTACGCGGCAAGCTTCTTCTCGAATTCGCGCGAATACCGCCCGTAGGTCAACCAGAACTCCAATCCTGAATCGATCAGATTGACAACTTCATTCTCATCAAACACGCGCCCGGCGTAATTCACCCGGCTCTTTCCCGGTTCGAATTCCGCCGTCTCCATTCCGGGCCGATGGGCAATCGCATAATAGCGCCGCACCTTTTCGAGAATCTCCGCCCGGAGCTGTTCCATTTCATTCATAATTTTCACACACTCTTATCTTTCTGCCGGGCCGCCGCATTTCACTTCCAGAACTTCGTCCAGGGGGCGTTTCCGCTCTCCCAGAGCGAATTAAGCAGCGCATATTCCCGCGGATTATCCATGCACTGCCAGAAGCCCTCATGCCGGTAGATCTGCATTTTGCCGTCGGCCGCGCACCGTCGCATGGGTTCGCGCTCAAAAAACAACTCCTCATCCGATTTCAGGTAATTCGTCAGGAACGCCCGGTTCAGTACCATGAAACCGCCGTTGATGTATCCGGAGACCTGAGCGGGTTTCTCCTCGAACCCCACCACGTCGTCCCCGTCGAGAATCATTTCGCCGAAGCGCGCCTCCGGATGCACCGCGGAAATCGTCAGGAGTTTGTTCGAGGCCAGGTGGTGCCGGTACAACGCCGCCACATCAATATCCGCGACGCCGTCGCCGTAGGTGAGAAAGAAATTCTCATCCTCATCGCGAAGATAACGCGCCGCGCGGAACACACGCCCCCCCGTCATGGTGTTCAAACCGGTTCCGGCCAAAGTAACTTCCCAGTCGGATTCGTCGTTTTCACCGTGAAATTTGATGGAGGGTTCATGCCCGAGCGTAATCGTGGCGTCCGAGGTGCGCATATGATAATTCACGAAGAAATCGATGAACGATTCCCGCTTGTATCCAAGACACAGAATGAACCGCCGCACGCCGAATGCCGCATAGGATTTCATGATGTGCCAGACGATCGGCTGTTCGCCGATCGGCACCATCGGTTTGGGCAGAAGTTCGGTCACTTCGCGCAACCGGGTGCCTCTGCCGCCGCAGAGAATCATCACGGGAGGCATTTTTCCGGAAGCGTCGTTCTTCATGATCGTCCTGCCTCTTTTCTGGTCGTCGTCAACATTTTTCAAACCTCCCATCCGGCATAAGATAACGCAACATTCCGCGGATGTCAAAGAATCCGGCACTTTTTTTTGCGTCTTCCCTCCCTGCCGACGAAAAAAAGGACGGAGATTTCACACTCACCGTCCCGGTTTTTCCGCAATCGGACACGGCCCGAATCAGTTAAAGATTTTCAAGGAACCTGCCGCGTAAGATGACAACCGAGTGCGCAGTCGGCTCGAAGTGCGATATCCGCCGGAAACAGATTATGCCGTAGCGGGAAAAAAGACGCATTCTCGCGAGAATGTTTGAGGGGGAAAATAAAATTGGCATCCCCAATGGGATGAGAACCCTCTTCTTCAATTCTCCCTTAAAAATTTCTTTTTACGGCTGTTTTTCCTGTTTTCAGGTCCCAAGATCCCGTAATTGTGACCCATTTGTGCCCCAATTGTGACCCCGGCAAGAGGCCATCAATACTTATAATTTACCCGTTATGGCT
>CALXNS010000048.1 GCA_944389815.1 uncultured Victivallis sp.
GCCGGAGACGGATCCTGAGATGTTTCCGGGAAGCGTTCCGGAGCGGCCGGGGCCTCAGCGGTGTTCTGCCGTGCTCGACAGAGCAGAATTCCGGCGAAGAGCGCGGTAAAGGGGGCAACCAGCAGCAGCGAGAAACTGCCGATCAAAGTCTTGACCGCCTCGGAGGCGACCAGCGGATTATTGATGAACTCCCACGGCGGATTCCCCTGAGCGCAGAACATCATCAGGAGCGTAATGTAACCTCCGGAATAGGCCAGAAGCAGCGTGGTCGTCATCGTGCCGACGACGCTGCGTCCGATGCGCATGCCGGAGGCGATCAGCGCCCGGGCGGAGAGCCGGGGCGAATGACAGGCGACCTCGTCGACGCCGGCGGCGATGTCCATGGCCAGATCCATGACTGCGCCGGAAGAGGCGAGAATCATTGCGCCGACGAAAATATCCTGCAGATCGAGAAATTCATACCCACCATAAAAGAGCGTCTGCGAATACGGCAGCACCGCGCCGTTGATCTTCATCACCACCGTAAACCAGTGCGCCAGACAGAGTCCGGCGAAAACCCCGGAAATCGCACCGAGAAACGCGGCCACGCCCTTGCGGTTGAACCCCGCCACCAGAAAGAGAATCGCACCGGTCAGAAAACAGACGGCACCGAAAATCGTCCAGCTTGCCGGCCAGCCGCGCAATACCAGCGGAATCACCGCCTTCCAGATCACCAGACAGCTCAGAATGAAGCTGAACAGCGCCTTCACTCCGGTCCAGTTTCCGAAAATGCAGAGCGCCACGCAGAACCCGAGCGACAACGTCCAGAGCCAGAAACTCCGGTCATGATCCTGCGCGGTCGCAACGGAATCCTCCACCGTCGCCCCCGGCGGCAGCGTCACGACCGCCACGTCGCCGGGGACGAACTCCTTATCCAGTTCCATCTGCGCGCGCAGTTCGTTGGCGGCGCGGAACACCTGCCCGCGATGCGGCCCGCCGAGGATTTCCACTTCCAGCTTCTGAGAACCGAATTTGAGCAACCCGTGCAGCTGCAGATCGCCGTTGTCCACCCGGATCACCCGGGCGCGCGCCCGTTCGCCGCCCGGAGTCGCCAGCAGATTCGGCCCGGGGATGAAGAAAAGCCCCGCACAACTCAGCGCCAGAACCAGAATCACTCCGAGTTCACGGTGCAGCGCACGCTTCATTTCACCAATGTTTTCAGTCGGTTGGCAATATCAGTATTGTCGATGAAACCGGTGAAGACGTCGGCCTTCTTCCCGTAACTGGTCGTCAGCACCGGCAGCGCGGTGTGCGCCCCGCTCGTCCAGCCGACACCGGCCTTGGCGTTCATGACCCGGCGCGCGGCGTCGGGCAATTTATCCTGTTCGAAGGCTTCGCGAAGCGTCTTGAGTTCCGAATCGCTGATCTTCATCGGGCCGTCACCGGAAAATTCAAATCCGAAATATTTCGTCAGCATCGCGCAGGCATCGTCGAAATCGAAATCCTCCTTCGCCGAACGCGCCTTCTTGAGCAGCTCCCCGAACCGGCCGATCGAACACTTCTGCTTCGCCAGACGATCCACATACAACGCATAACCGGTTCCGGCAAATCCCATCGTCATGCCGCCGGTTTCATGGTCGCCGGTCACGACGATCAGCGTCTCATCGGGATGTTTCTGCGCGAATTCCAACGCCGCGCGAACCGCTTTGTCAAGCGCCAGAACCTCCATCAGATTGGTGGCCGCCTCGTTGGCGTGACCGCACCAGTCGATGCTGCCGCCCTCGATCATCATGAAAAATCCATTCGGATTGTCGAGCAGTTCGATTCCCTTGCGGGTGAAATCCTCCAGCGTCGGGACATCCGTTTCGCCGTCAATGGTGTAGGGAAGCGCCTGTTCGCAGCCGCGCGCCAGCACTTTTCCATCGCCCGGCTTCAGCGCATGAAACGCTTCCGGATCGGAAACGACCTTGTAACCGGCCTTCTCCGCCAACTCATACAAATTGCCCCGATATGCGGACGATTTGGTGTTGTCGGCATACCCGCCGAAACCGCCGCCGCCGAAATATTCAAAATTGGAATCGATCAGATCGAGGCCGATTCCGTAATACTGAGAACGACTAGGACGGTGTGCATAAAAACTTGCCGGCGTCGCATGATTGATCGTCACAGAAGTGACGATTCCCACTTTCTTTCCGTTCTGATGCGCGACCTCGGCCACGGATTCAAGGCGGCGCGAACCGTCGACACTCATGCCGATCCGACCGTTGTTGGTCTTCTCGCCACAGGCCAACGCGGTTCCGGCGGCGGCGGAATCGGTGACCAGCGAATTGGCCGAAACCGTCCGGGTGGTCGCGTGACTCGGAAAATGATTGATCAAAAGCTCGCCGTGCCCGACCTTACGCGCAAACTCCTCGGCCATCATCCGCTGTGGTGTGGACATGCCGTCGCCGATGAACAAGAAGACGTACTTCGGATTCGCGTCATCGGCGAACAACGCACCCATCACGCAAAATGCAAATAAAAACACAAATAAAATTCGTTTCACAGCCAAACCTCCTTGCTTTCCAGGTGAATTCCTGTTCAACTTCAAGTAATATATCCCCCTTCGCGATGAAAACAAACATTCCTGTCCGCGATTTCGGCGTAAACATGAAAAATAAATCCTCTTTTAACGAACTTTTCATGAACGCCGCAACGAAATTTGATTTTTGAGGAATGACGGCGTATTTTATAATATTTTACATGACCTCCGGAGCATGAAATGATCAGAGAACAATCCGACAATGCCGAACGCCTGACCGCGGCCTGCCTCCTGAGCATCGTCGGCGGTTTCCTGGACATCTACACCTACCTCTGGCGCGGCGGCGTTTTCGCCAACGCCGTCACGGGGAATATGGTGCTGTTCGGTTTGAGCCTGGCTGGACTGCGGGGGGTCTCCTGCGCGAAATATCTGCTGCCGATCTGTTTTTATGCAGCCGGAGTCCTCGCCGCCGAATACATTCATCGGCGGATTCCGATGCCGCGTCAGATCAGTTGGCGACAACTCAGTCTGCTTGTGGAGATCATCGTCCTTGTGCCGATGACTTTCGTACCGTTCGGAGACTTTGATTTTGCCGTCAACGCCTCGATCTCCTTCGTCTGCGCGCTCCAGGTGCAGAGCTTCCGACGAGTCAACGGGCTGCCTTTCGCCTCGACCATGTGTACCGGAAATCTGCGCAGCGGCACCGAAGCGCTCTTCCGTAAACTGAACGGTGACGAATCCGCTTCCTGGAGAACGGTTCTGCACTATTTTCTGGTAATCGGCTGTTTCATCACCGGCGCGGCGCTGGGAGCGTTCTTATTGCATCGGTTCGGCCATCGAATCTTTTTCCTGGCTCCGACCGGATTGCTGGCGGCTCTGCTGCTGATCACCGGACGGCGTCAGTGGGTCATGCTCCGGCGAAGCTGGAAAAAAATGATCGCTCCGCGCGGACGTTGACGAATCCGGGGCCGGCGTGCATCTTTTGTCCGGGATTTTTTTCGAATGTTTCACACGCCGTTCCCGAATGCGAGCCGCAGCTCACTCCTGCCGCAGCAAATCCAGCAACGCATTCACATTGGAGAACGCAACGGCAACGGAATGATCCGATGCTCCATAATAAATTTTCATATCGCCGTTCTCTTCCGTGATGATTCCGCAGGGGAAAACCACGTTCGGCCGATATATCGGATCCATTTCATAATCGGTTCGCGGCGTCAGAACCGGCAGCGCCCGACGCGCTCTGATGATCCACGGCTCTTCCAGATCGAGCAACATCACGCCGGCACTGTAGACTTTGCAGTTCCCGCAGCACCAGTTTTTCCACCCCAGGGATTCCCGTTCCTCCGGCAGAAACGCCCCATGGAAGAACACCAGCCAGCCCTCCGGGGTCTTCACCGGCGGGGCTGCCGGACCGATTTTATGGCTGCCCCAGGCGACATCATAATGTGACAGCAGCAGCTTATGATTCCCCCAGAACCGCATATCCGGAGACTCCGACAACCAGATATCATACCCGGCCTCCTGACGGTATCCGCGCCGGAAGGGCCGGTCGAGCCGGACATAATTGCCGTTGATCTTCTCCGGAAAAATCACGGCGTTGCGGTTATCCGGTTCCGACCGGTAGATTCGTTCCCAGTTCTTCAGATCCCGCGAACGCGCGATACAAAGATAAATTCCCTCCGTACGCAGATTTTCCCCCTGCGGGTCGCTGCAGTAGGTCAGATAATAATAACCGTCGATATATATGTCACCCGGGGATCATTCAAATGCCCCAGTTCCTCCGCATCGGGTTGCAAAACCGGTTCCGATTCGATTTCGAAATGAATTCCGTCACGACTTCGCGCCAGTCCCAGACACTGCGTGCCGTCCGGCTGATCGGTCCGGAGAATCAGCACGATTTCATCCCCCTGCCGGCATGCGGCGGGATTGTAGACGTGCCGACAGGGATAAGGAATCTCTTCCACCGTGATGATCGGATTTCCATCATAGCGGATGATGCAATCCACTTCACAACGATTGAGATCTTCTCTTGACCACCGTTCCACGTTCATATCCAGCATCCTGTTCCTCCTTCCCCGTTGGCTTGCGCACTCAGTTGCGATACATTGTATGAATTTACTGCCATTTCATGATTTGTCAACACCGTCCGCAAAAAAACAGAGCCGCCTCCCGAAAATGAATCACATGCCGAAGACGTTCCATTTCCGGAGCGCCCTCGTGACCATGCCGTCCATGCGGGGAATTCTCCGATTTCCTCAAGTTGCAGTCCACCGTCGGCGAGGCGTCAGTTCGACGCTCTGCCGCCGCAGGCTGCCGGACAAAGAATCCCTCGCTGAAGATCCGATAGAACGTCCGGCCGTTTTCAGAATCCGCACACGTGTTCCAGCAGAATTTTCACGCCGATCAAAACGATCGCACACCCACCGGCAATCATCATCGCCCGTTCACCGGCAAATGCACCGATCCGCCGTCCCAGCAACACCCCCGCCGCAGAAAGAAGCGCCGTCACCACCCCCATCGCCAATGCCGGCACCCAGATTCCGCGCCCAGCGAATGCCAGTCCTCCGCCGACGGCCAACGCATCCAGGCTGGTTGCGACGGCGGGAATCAACAACGCCTTCGGAGCAAAAAAGTCGCCGCGTTCGCGCTCTTCGTTCTTCCCGCTGCACTCCGGTTCAAAACGGATTCCCTCGACGATCATTTTTCCACCGACCAGCGTGAGCAATCCGAACGCCAGCCAGTGGTCGGCCGCCGCAACCACATCACAAAGCAGCCGTCCCGCTCCGAAGCCGATCAACGGCATCAGAATCTGGAACCCTCCGAAAAACAGCGCCGCCCACGCCGCATTCCGCCCCGTACGACCGGTACGGTCGCATAACGCGCCGCCAACTGAAATTGCAAATGCATCAAGCGATACGCTTACGGCAATCAAAATCACTTCCCAGCAGGCCGCCGCCATCTTTCCGTCCTTCTCCTTCGCTCATCGCCAACATCCATTTCGCTTCCGTCCCGTGGCATCGTATGATGCACAGGACGCCACGGCACAAAAAAACCGCAGACGCGCATCGGCGATTGCGCGTCCCGGTCTGTTTTCGTTCCTTCCGGAACGGCTTATTTCTCCCGTTCCGCGGGCGCAAGCAGCATCGTAAGCACCGCCTTCTGCACGTGGAGACGATTTTCCGCTTCGTCGAAAACGATCGAGCGCGGCGAATCCATCACCCCGGCGGAAACCTCCTCGCCGCGATGCGCCGGCAAACAATGCAGGAATTTCGCATCCGGCTTCGCCAGTTCGAACAACGCCTCGTTCACCTGATAGGGCGCAAAAATTTTCATTCTGCGCGCCTTCTCTTCCTCAAATCCCATGCTGACCCAGACGTCGGTGTAGAAATAGTCCACTCCTTCAGCGGCCTTGCGCGGATCCGCTTCCCAGCGGATGTTCGAATATCCGGCATACAGCGCCTCGTCCGGTCTTTCTTCCTCCGGTGCGGCGATCACCAGCTGCATGCCGGTCAAACGCGCCGACAAAATCAGCGAATTGGCGATGTTGCTCCGCCCATCTCCGTAAAACGCCATCTTCACGGATTCGTCACAACGCCCGGAATATTCCCGGATCGTCATCACATCCGCCAGAATCTGGCAGGGATGATATTCATCAGTCAACGCATTGATGACCGGAATCGTCGCCTCGCGCGCCAGTTCCTCCACATCCGCGTGGCTGAACGTCCGGATCACGATCCCGTGCAGATAACGGCTCAACACCCGCGCGGTGTCGGCGACGGTTTCTCCCCGTCCCACCTGCATTTTGGACTGATCCAGATAAAGCGCCCGGCCGCCGAGTTCCCCGACGCCGACTTCAAACGACACCCGGGTCCGGGTCGAAGATTTGGCGAAGATCAGCCCTACGCTCTTTCCGGCAAGCGGCGTGTAAGCGACCTTTCCGCGTTCCCGTTTCAACCGGGCGGCCAATGCAAATATTTCCTCTAATTCATCGCGGGAGACATCCCGCAAAGTAAGCAGATCTTTCTTCATCTTATTATTTTCCCTCCTCATTGAGCTGCACGCTCCACTCCGCCAACCCGGCAGCGATCTTCTCCAGCGCCTCGTCAGCATCCTTGCGGGTGATCGTAAGCGGCGGGAGCAGACGCAACACATTCTCTCCGGCAGTCAACACCACCAGCTGATGTTTCAACAGGATTCCCGCCAGCGGCGCCGCACTGCGATCGAGCACCACTCCAATCATCAATCCCATTCCACGGACTCCGCGGACAAATTTATACGGCGCGGCGATCTCCGCCAGACGTTTGCGCAGATATTCCCCCTGGGTCCGGCAGTTCTGCAACACCCCTTCCCGATCGAACGCCTCCTGCACCGCCAGCGCCGCGGCGCTGACCAGCGCGGTCCCGCCGAACGTACTCGCATGCATTCCCACCGTCAACGTATCGGCATATTTGCGTTTGACGATAAACGCCCCCATCGGCAAGCCATTGGCGATCGCCTTGGCCAGGGAGAATGCATCAGGTTCCACGCCGAAGCTCTGCCACGCATAACGCGTCCCGATACGACCCATTCCACATTGTACCTCGTCGAAGAGCAACAGCAGCTTCTTCTCATCACAGAGCGCCCGCACCGCCCGCAGATATTCCGGGTCCGCCGGCAGAATCCCCCCTTCGCCCTGAACCGGCTCAAGCAGCACGGCACAGGTTTTGTCGGTAATCGCGCCCTTCAACGCTTCAATATCGTTAAACGGAACCTGTTTGAATCCGGGGACATCCGGTTCGAATCCCTTGCGATACTTCGCCCGGCCCGTCGCAGCCAGCGTCGCCAGCGTCCGACCATGAAACGAATTCTCCATGGAAATGATCTCGTTGCGGCCGGTTTCATTGCCGATCTTGCGTGCAAATTTGATCATTCCCTCGTTCGCTTCCGCGCCGGAATTCCCGAAAAACACCACCCCGTCGAAACAGTTGAAGATCAGTTTCTCCGCCAGACGCGGCATCACTTCGTTCATATACAGATTGGAAACGTGCACCAGCTTGGCCGCCTGTTCCTGAATTGCCCGGGTTACACCGGGATGGCAGTGTCCGAGGTTGCAGACCGAAATTCCCGCTGCGAAATCAAGATATTCCAGGCCGTCGGCATCCCACAGACGGCAGCCCTGCCCGCGGACAAAAAGAATCTTCGGGGCATACGTCGGCATTACATATTTCCGATACCGTTCCAGCGTCACATCGTAAAGGCTTTCCATCTCTCAACTCCCTGTTGGAAAATCGCGTGAAAACAGTTAATATAATCTCCCTTTTCAAAAATGCAAATCCTTCCCCCCGTTCCAACGCTCCAGAATCACGCATATAATTGTTCATTCGAACAAAAGGAAGTGATCGACCCGCGGAGAAACTTATCCAGGTTCATCAGTTCTCCGGCATCACCGACTGAATCTCGTCGGAACCCAAAAAACTTGTGCGATCCGTCGTCTCCGCAATCAGAAATTTCGCCGTCCGGATGTTCCGCGCTTCGCAGAAGTTCAACAATTCATCCATGCTTTTGCGCGACGCAGAGTCCGTCGCGATCATGACCTTTTCGAAGGGATGTTTTTCATAAATCACCCCGAGATCTTCCACTCCGCCCAGCACCTTGTAACCATAAACCAGCAGTCCGTGCAACGCCACGTCATCATCGATGATCCCGACGATCTCGGTCGCCTCCTCCTCTCGCTGCGGAGTGCAGGCCAGATAATTGATGTAAAGCCGGCAGTTCAAGCCCCCGCCGTAAACCAGCGTCCGGCACAACCGATCCGTCGGCTGCCGCTGCAGGTAGAGTTTGCGAAACAGAAAATTCTCGCCGTAATTCAGCATGAAACGCTCCAGTTCAATGAATGAAACATTGAACAACGTGAACAACAACCCGCTCCCAAGGAAAAGCAGAATATCCACACCGAATTCCTGATTCAGCCGCGGGAAGAAAAAACAGTACGACAATGATACCGCAATCACCGATCCCACCAGTACCATCAAGGCCAGATGCCAGTAATTATACAACCCCGCACGAAGCCAGTACACCCTGTACGCCTTCGACACACACAACGCGATCACCACCGGCACAAAATACACCAGTATCAACTGAAACTCCGGCAACTCCCCCGTCATGACCCAGCAACTCAACACCGCAGCCACCGCTACAATCAGAAAATCGATGAAGGGATGCGTCATCGTCACCAGCACTCCGCGATGCGGCTTCGACAACCCCCGCCGGATCAACTGTGCCGAATCGAACAACTCCACCACCGCCAGACGCCGCACCACAATCAGAACCGCCACCAGCAAAATCACAAACGCAATGGCCGGCGCCGAATCTTTGAAGAGAATGATCAGCAATGCGATCGCCGAAAATCCGCAACCGAGAAGATACATGACCAGTGCCGTCATCGTCTGCTTATGCGTCTCGCGCAACAACCGGTGATGCAGATGATCCTGGTCGCCGTCCATGATGCCGCCGGCGTTCGGATTGAGCAGTTTCCGAGAACTCCGCCGCCAGATCGCCAGAAAAACGTCGAACAACGGAACTCCGATCGCCAGCAACGGCAGCAGCAACGATGTGAAAGTTACCGCCCGGTCGATCGATGACAAGCCGATCACCGCAAACACCAGCCCCAGAAACGTGCTGCCGGTATCGCCCAGAAAAATTTTCGCCGGATGAAAATTATAACGGAGAAATCCCAGACACGCCCCCGCGATAATCAGCATGCAGACCGCTTCAGGACCATGCGTTCCCACCATCAGAAACCAGACCGCCATGCAGCATGACGACACGATCGCCAGACCAGAAGCCAATCCATCCAGACCGTCGATCAGGTTGAAGGCGTTGATGATTCCGATCACCCACACCACCGTGAACGGCAATGAAATGTACCACGGCAGAAGAAAACGCCCGAAGAAATACTCCTGTTCCCCGAAACTCCAGACGATGATCGCCACGATGATCTGAACCCCCAGCTTCAACCAGGAACCAAGTTCAAAACGATCGTCCAGCAGCCCCAGAATCGTCATGATCAGCGCCGGCAGCAGAAGTTTCCCCAGCAACGTGGTCTCCGTCGCCAGCCGGCTGTCGAGCATGAAACAGCCGAATGAAATGAAAAACGCCAGAATCACCGCAATCCCGCCGCCGCGCGGAATCGGCTTCTCGTGAATATGGCGGCCGCCCGGCTTGTCTATATAACCGAGCCGGGGCAGAATACGAATGCACAAATAGGTGAATACCAGCGATAAAAACAACGCCATCGTCGGGAAAATAAATAATCCGGCATAATTCTCGATGAAACCAAACATCTCCGACCCCTTTTGCATTCGGAACACTATCGCTGAAATAAACTCGATATAAAATATCATTCCCGAATTCAAAATTCAATCATATCAAACAATTCCGGCATAAAATATCGGTCCTTTTGTTGACATGCCGTCTTCCGCAACTATATTTCCTCGTCGGCCGCTCCACAACCTCAAGGAATATTGCCTGAATGAAATTCCTCTCCATACAAAAAAAATACTTCATTGCAGCACTCGCTGCCGCCGCAATCATCACGGGCGTACTCATCACCCTCGCCGTCCATGCGAATTTTCAGATCGCCCGCTGCGCCGAATTTGTACATGATTCCTTCGATACCGTCCCCGCACGCGAATTCGGGTTGCTCCTCGGAACATCAAAAACTCTGCGCAACGGCCGCCCCAATCTTTACTTCCGTTACCGGATCGGCGCGGCTGTCGAACTTTATCGCTCTGGAAAAATCAGCAAGATTCTCGTCTCCGGCGACAACGGGCGCATCGACTACAACGAACCGGAGGATATGCGCAACGCTCTCATCGAAGCGGGAATTCCCGCCGAAGACATCATCGCCGATTATGCCGGATTTCGAACGCTCGACTCCGTCGTCCGGGCGCATAAATGTTTCGGATTGAAGGAATATGTGGTCATCTCGCAAAAATTTCACTGCGAACGGGCCGTGTATCTCGCCCGCGCACATGATATCGACGCCGTCGGATTCGCCGCGCGCGACGTCCCGCTCCGTTCACGAATCCGACGCCATCTGCGGGAAACGGCCGCACGGTTCGCCGCATGGATCGACATCATGCTCAACCGACAACCCCGATTCCCGCAGTGAATCTTCACGGTTTCAATTCCAGTTTCAAATTCCGCCGCGCCGCTTCCTGACGAATCTCCGCCAGCGCCACACGCAATTTGACGTAGCTTTGCAGAAAAATATCCACCCGATCGCGCATGTCCGCATCCTGACGGCTCGATTTTTCGCCGCTCACACGCCGGATCGCATCCCGGTTCTCGATTTGCAGATCGTCCAGCCAGGTATGATAATGGGCGATGTCCAGCGTTGCCAGGGTCGGCGCCGGTTCGCCGCGCTTGTACAACCCTTCTCGACGCGCATAGTCCTGATATTCGTCCAAACGGGTCAATTCAAACCGCGTCCGGTAACACTCCGCCATCGAACGCCGCGTCGATGCAAATAAATTCTCCAGACGGCGCGACTCTGTCGAGAGATTGCTGGAAACCTGCAGATTATACCTCCTCAACAACTGTTGCAGACGTCCGGCGTCGCTGGCGAGCTTCCTCACCATATTTTCCACTTCACGATAATCGGCGTCGTTCGGACCCTTGGTCAACGCCACCCAGAAACGCCCTTCCAGACGATCCAGCTGCAACGTGAGATCGTCCACCGAATCCGCAAACACCGCAAACGTCAGCAGCAGCAATCCGGCAATGACCGATACACGCTTCATCGCAATCACCGCGATTTTCCCGTCATATCCAGCCGGGCGATGATTTTTTTCGCGATTTCCGCGCATTCCCCATCCGCGTAACGCAACTGCCGCCAGTTCCAGTGGAAGCCATCCTCCACACCGCGCGGCACCACATGCAAATGCGCGTGCATTACCACCTGCCCCGCCGCGGTGCCGTCAGCCAGGTGCAGATTGAACGCCTCATAATCCAGCGCGCGACGCAGCGCCGTCCCGATCCGCGCCCCCACCCGGAACATCCGTCCGGCGGTCGCTTCCGGTATCGTCGCGCTGGATTCATGATGCTCCTTCGGGATCACCAGCACGTGTCCCGGGTTGATCGGACCGATGTCGAGAAAGGCGAACACCAGCTCGTCCTCATAAACCTTGACCGCCGGAATTTCACCGGCAACGATCTTGCAGAAAATACATTCCGCCATTTTCGTATCCTCCTTTCACGCTTTCACGCCCGGGAATGAATCACCACCCCTCCGTCACTCCGGAAACCACATTTTTCGCCGCGGCATACGCCGCCTGACGGATTCCGTTACGACGACCGATCTCCATATCCGGACCGGTCTGGAAATATGCCGAACCCGAAGCCGTCCGTTTGGCGAGCAACGGCTCGTTCCGCCCCGGAATAATCACGCTGTATTCGATCTTCAGCGTCACGCTCCATTCATTCGGCAGATATACATCGTCGTCGTCATCCGTGTCACTCCACGACACTTCGGAGAATTTGACCCCGACAACCCGGGCGTAGACGATGCAGTCCGCCTCCTTCACATCCACCAGTTTCAACGTGCCGTCGACCATGAAGCGCTCGCAAAGCAGACTGCGAACTTCCGAGGCGACATTGTACTCCACCGTTTCGTTGACCACCGGAGCGATTCCCACGCTGTGAATCTGCGGGTGCCCGATGAACCCCACCTGATAACCGCATCCCCCCGCCATGTTCAATATGAAAATCAACACCGCCGCCGTCATTCCGAATGTCGGAAAACTGCGGCACAAACGTCCCCACATGCATTTCACCTGGCTCATCATAACGCCACCTCCGTTGCCGTCACCGCTTCCGGAGTGCCTTCGGCGGCTTGAACATCATTTTGCAGATTGTAAACCGGCAGCAGATATTTCCGGTTGCTCCGCTCCGGGGCGATCAGCAGCCGGGTCGCCTCCTTCGGCAATTCATACGCCTGATATTCAGGCATGCGCGATTCCGGATCCGGACGGAAATCATCCGGCACGATGGTCCGATCCAGTTTCACCAGCAACTCCTCGGACACGTCCGCGGACAAGGAATCCGGATACTCCTTCAACACCTGTGCAAGATAACGCTCCGCCGCCTCTTTCCGGCCGTTCTTTTCGTAATATTCGGCCATCTCGTAGAGCCGGGCCGCCTGAATATCCTGTGATTGAAGAAGATGGCGCTTCACCCAGTCGTTCTCCGGCGCATCCGGGTAACGCTCCTGAAATTTGCGGAACACCTCGTAAGCTTCCCGGATGTAACGGCCGTCGCCATCGCCACGCTGCGCCAGTTGAAACAATCCTGTTCCCAGCGCCAGATACGCATATTTGCACTCCGGCGAATCCGGATATTCCCGAATCAGCCGCCGCAGCTCATCGAGCGACTGGGGGATTTTCCCCTCCTGATCGTAAAGATACGCCAGACGAAGCCGGGCCGCCGCCGATTCCGCCGCAAACGGCGCATGTCCGAGAGCCGCATTGAAAATTTCCACGCTTCTGTCCGGCCCCGTCAGCCACGGAATCCACCGCAGCGCCCAATACGCCGGGTCGCGAACCCCATTGCAATACGCTTCGGCCAGTTCATATTCCCGGCTGACCAGCGCGCCGAAATCCGCGTATTCCGGATAACGCGACAGCAGTTTCTCAATCGCCTGGAACTCCCGGTAAGGCAGCGACGACATCTGCCACGATGCGATCTGCGCCCGTACGGAATTCGCCTTGATCGCCGGGGAATCCGCCTGAAGCTCTGCCTCTTCGAACTTCCCGCCCGCCTCATGATAACGGCCGGCGTCGTACGCCGCCTTCCCCTCCAGATACGCCGCCGTCGCCGCCGCGTCGTCCCCAGCCGAACGGCACGGAAGCAACAACATCAGCAGTCCTGACAACACGCTCCACGCAATTGCGTTTTTCCGCTGCATTTCTTCTCCGCTGTCAGTTGATTTTCTCAGATCACATCAGCTTCAATCCCGGCAGATCCTGCACATCGATGAATCCCAGGACACGACCATCCGCCCCGACTACGATGATATCGTCGATATGGCGTTTTTCCAACACCTTCATCACCTCGACCGCAAGCGATTCCCCCTGCACCGTCACCGGCTTCGGCGTCATCACTTCGGACATGGTCCGTTCCAGCACGGACATATCCTTCTCCGCCCAGCGGCGGAAATCTCCGTCGGTGAAAATCCCGGCCAGTTCGCCCGACGCGCTCTCCACGATCGCCGAACCGCAACGTGCATGGCTCATCCGGCAGATCGCCTCGCGCACCGTCGTCTCCGGCTGCACGATCGCAGAATGTTCCCGGTCGCGCATCATGTCGCACGCCCGCAGCGTCACCATCCTCCCGATCGCGCCGCCCGGATGCAGCCGACCGTAATCGGACTTGGTAAAACCCTGCACCTGCAGCAGCACCATCGCCAATGCATCGCCCAGCGCCAGAAGCGCCGTCGTCGTCGTGGTCGGAGCCAGATTGAAGGGGCACGCCTCCTGCGGCACCGGCATCTCGACGACAAGTTCGCTCATTTTTCCGAGCGTCGACTGCGACGATGCGGTGATCGACACCAGATCAACGCCGAGACGTTTGGCCGGATTGAGCACGACCAGAAGCTCTTCGGTTTCACCGCTGTAGGAGAGTGCGATCAAGAGATCGTGTTTCTGAATCATTCCGAGGTCGCCGTGGCGCGCCTCCACCGGATGCATGAAAATCGAGGGAGAACCGACGCTCGACAACGTCGCCGCGATTTTCTTCCCGATATAACCGCTCTTGCCCACTCCGGTGAATACGAGTTTTCCTCCGCTGGAGATCGTCTCCCGGCAACGTTCGACCAACTGCACAAAAGAATCGGACAAATTGTCGCGCACCGCTTCGAGTCCCTGAATTTCAATGTCGAAAACTTCGCGCGCCCGCTTCAAAATCGCATCATTCATGATTTCTCACCCGATAAACTCCGTGATTCGGAATTCCATTATCAAAGACGGCAGGACCGGATGTCCGCGACGATCACGCCGCGGGCGCCGATGTCGTAAAGTTCATCCATGATCCGGTTGCACTCCCGACGCACCACCATCGCCTTGACGGAGACCCAGTCGGGATTCGAGAGCGGCGCCACCGTGGGCGACTCGATTCCCGGCGTAATCCGGCAGGCGACTTCCAGCTGCGTGCGCGGCACATCGTATTCCATCATCGCATAAGTTCGGGCCAGCAGCACGCCCTTGAGCCGGCCAAGAATCCGACGCACCTCCGGCGTCTCCGCCAGTTCCGCGGAGCGTCCGATCAGCACCGCCTCCGACTGCAGCATCGGGTCGCCGATGGTGACCAGCCCGGCCTCCTTGAGTGTGGCGCCCGACTCGACCACGTCGGCAATCGCGTCGGCGACGCCGAGCCGGATGGAAATCTCCACGGCTCCGTCGAGGCGGACGATCCGGCAGCCTTTCAGGCCGCGCGATTCGAGATTGCGCCGAAGGAGTTCCGGATAGGAGGTGGCGATTCGCAATCCCGCGAGTTTTTCGACGGTCAAATTGGAATCCTTCGGCACGGCAAAGCAGAACCGCGAACGTCCGAATTCCAGCGCCATGATCTCCCGGACATCTGCGCCGCTGTCCTGTTCCAGATCGCGGCCGGTAATTCCGAGATCGAGAATGCCGTTCCCGACGTAAAGCGCGATGTCGCGCGGACGCAGAAAGACGAAATCAATTTCATTTTCACGGTCGCTCACCACCAGTTCGCGGCCGCTGCGCGCGCAACGGTAACCGGCTTCGCGCAGCAGGACGGCGGCGTCTTCCGAGAGTGCCCCCTTGTTCGGGATCGCCATTTTCAACATAATGCGGATATCCTCATTCGGTTAGAGATATTTATAGACATCATCCAGTTCGAGATCGTTGGCGATCATCATCACCTGGAGGTGGTAGAGCAGCTGAGAAATTTCCTCGGCGGTCTTTTCGCGACCTTCATATTCCGCTGCCATCCACACTTCGCCGGCCTCTTCGACGACCTTCTTGCCGATGAAATGCTTTCCCCGTTCGAGTTCCTTCACCGTGCCGGAACCGGGATCCCGGGCGGCGGCTTTCGCTTTCAATTCCGAAAACAATTCTTCAAAGGTCTTCATTCCAATGGTTCTCCAACGCTTCCACTTCACTCTTTCATTCACGAGATTCGACAAGATCGAGTCCCGCGATCTCATCCCGGGACGGAAAAAACGAAACACTCCCGATTGTGATAATATAACCCGGCAATCTCAAAAAACCAAGTCCCGCCCGGCGGTGTTTGACGATTCCTTCCGAAAAAAACGCTTTTTTTCTCTATCCTTTCACGAAAAACTTGAAATTTTTCTCGCGCGACGCATATTATTTTGCATGGATGTGGAAATTCCTCTCCATCCTCTGACAACGCACTTTGAAAATGCACCTGTGAAATAAAAAATCAAGAACATAATCGTGGCACAACGCGAAATCACCCCCATGGAGCGCGCAATGCGTTTTCTGGCCGTCCGCGCCCTCTCCGAACGCGAACTGGCCACCAAACTGCGCCGTTATGAATATTCCGCCGCCGCAATCCGCGAAACCATTGCCGCCTGCCGGAAGCACGGATTTCTCAACGACGAACTCCTCGCCCGCGACGGCGCCCGCGCCCTCTCCGAACGCGGCAGCGGCGAACGCATGATCCGCAACCGCCTGCGGCGGCGCGGCATTTCCGGCGCCGTCGTCGACGCCGCACTCGAAGAAAACGCCGAAAACGAACCCGACGCCGCCAGACGCGCGCTCGAATACAAACTCCGCCTCCTCCGCCGCGAAACCGATCCCCGACGCAAACGGGAAAAAGCCTTCCGGTTTCTCGCCGCACGCGGCTTCTCCTCCGAGGTCATCCGAACCGTTTTCGAGGAGATGCGCGCCGAAATCGAAGCAGGTGCCGGCGAACCGGGGCAGCAGACGGAATCTTTCTGAAGTTTCCCGACACGAAATTCCCATGCGGTCAGGATGGTTTTCTGCACATTTTTTAACTTTCACTATTGAAAATAATTTTCATGTATGATAAATTACTGTTGAAAATAATTTTCATGTATGATAAATTACTGTAAAAAATCGCAGGGAGCTTTGTTTCCGATGGGCAATACGCCGAAAAATTCCGTTCATCCTTATCTGGTTCCCGCGCTCGAACGCGGATTCCGCATTCTTGAACAGCTTTCCCTTCACCCGGCGGGGCTGACCATGGCGGAGATGAATTTCCTCGAACTGCCGCCGGCGAGCCTCTATCGGCTGCTGGTGACGCTTGCCGAGCTTGGTTACGTCATTCGCGACGACCACGATCGTTACCGCCTCGGACGCAAACTTCTGACCCTCGGTTACCGGAGCGTGGACGAAACTTCGCTGGTGGAGAAGGCACTCTCTTCAATGCGGGAATTACGCGACCGCACCGGTGAAACCGTCATGCTCGGAGTGCTTTACGGTGAAGAGGGGGTCGTCGTCGAATCGGTCAAATCGAATCAGGCGGTCTGCGTTTCGGTCCGGGTGGGGCACCATTATCCGCTTCACACCGCGGCTCCGGCGAAGGCGATGCTCGCCTTTCTGCCCGAAGAAGAACGCAAAACGTATCTGCGACGCATTTCCTACACCCGCTTTACCTCGCGCACCCTCCGGAACGCCGCGGAACTTGAAGCGGAACTGGCTGCCGTCCGCGCTTCCGGCATCGCTTACGACCGGGGAGAAGAGCTCCGCGAACTTCGTTGCGCCGCGGCCGTCATCCTCAATGCCGCGCGTTACCCCATCGCCGCAATCTGGATCGGCGGCCCGGAATCACGGCTGGATGAGGCGACGTTGAAAACATACGGCCTCATGGTGAAGGAGAGTGCCGAACAAATTCAGCAGCGAATCGTCCGGTAACTGAATTCCTCCATGCGGAAAACGGACGGCGATGCAGAGATAAAACAGCGGGATTTCTCATAATGCAATATCGATCGAATCATTCATTTATCTTCGTCTGGAGGCGGCCATGAACTATCTTTTTCTCGAAGCGGAGTCGTTCCGCGAACTCGGCGGCTGGGTGATCGACCCGTCCTCGATGCATCAGATGGGATCCTCCTACCTGATGGCGCACGGCGCCGGCGTGCCGGTTGCCGACGCGAAAACCGAAATCGAAATTTCCGAACCGGGCGTTTATCACATCTGGGCGAGAACCCGCGACTGGACCGCCGTCTGGAAACGCGGCACCTCGGCGGGGCGATTCACATTGTGGATCGACGGCGTTGAACTTCCTCAGATTCTCGGAACCAATCAAGAGCAATGGTCGTGGCAGAAGGCCGGGAGCGCCGTGCTCGAATCGGGAACCCACAAAATTGCGCTGCATGATCTTACCGGATTCAACGGACGCTGCGACGCGCTCTATTTCTCCACCGATCCCGGCGACGTGCCGCCCGACGGCGGCGCGGAACTTGAAAAATTCCGCAGGAATAAGACCGGAGTCGAAATCTCCGATGAACCGGAAACATTCGACCTCATCGTCGCCGGAGGCGGCGTCGCCGGCACCGTCACCGCTCTCGCCGCGGCGCGACTCGGATTGAAATCGATTCTGTTGCAGGATAAATCCGTCCTCGGCGGCTGCTGCAGTTCGGAGATCCGCGTCCCGCTCGGCGGCTGCACCCACATCGGCCCCTATCCGCAGCTCGGCAACACCGTGAGGGAAATCGCCCCGCTCGCGCTCCGGCCCGGAGCGAAACCCGCCGAATGGTACGAAGATCTCCGCAAAATCAACGCCTTTCTCGTCGAATGCCCCGGCAAAGCCGAACTCCGCCTCAACGAACGGGTCGTCGCCGTCGAAACCGATCCGCAGAACCCGGCGCTCATCCGGGCGGTCATCACGCGCCACACCATCACCGGAGAGGAGAAACGTTATCGCGGACGGCTCTTTTCCGACTGCACCGGAGACGGATTCATCGCCGCGGCCGCCGGAGCGAAATATCTTTACGGTACCGAAGGGCGCGAAGTCTTCCATGAATCCCTCGCGCCGGAAGAGTCGTCGAACGAGGTCATGGGACTTTCCGTCCTCTGGACCAGCGTGGAAGAAGATCACGCCGTCCCCTTCCCCGATATCAACTGGGGCGTCGAGTTCAACGAAGAGAACTGCCGCTATCTGACCGGCGGCGACTGGGAGAGCGAAACCGGACAATACCGCGATCAGGCTCTAGAGGCCGAATACATCCGCGATTACTCCCTCATGACCACCTTCGGCAACTGGTCATATCTGAAAAATCATTCGAAACGGCGCGATGAATGGGCCAATCGCCGCATCGACTGGATCTCCAGTTGCGGCGGGAAACGCGAAAGCCGCCGTTTCCTCGGCGATTACGTCATGACCCAGAACGACATCGAACAGGAAATCATTCACCCCGACGCGACCGCCGCGATCTCCTGGTCGATCGATCTGCATTATCCGGAACCGGAGAACAAGCGGCAATTTGCCGAACCGTTCCGTTCCTGCGCCTATCACCGGGGACTTCCGTCATTCTATCCGATTCCGTACCGCTGCCTTTATGCGCGGGATGTTGAAAATCTTTTCCTCGGCGGACGGCTCATCAGTCTTTCCCACGTCGCGTTTTCCGCGGCGCGGGTCATGCGCACGCTCGGATGCCTCGGCGAAGTCGTCGCGATGGCGGCAAAAGTCTGCGTCGATGAAGACGCCATGCCGCGGGAGATTTACGAAGCGCATCTCGAAAAACTCAAAACGCTGATGCGCGCCGGAATTCCCGTCTTCGAACAATTCGCCTGTCCCTCCGTCGGGAAATGGGAATCCTATCACTTCAAGGAACTGGGCTATTTCCATTACGATGCCGACGGCCGAACCCACGGCCTGAGTGAACAAACCCGGGCCGACATCCGGTCGCTGAAAAAAGACCACCTTTTCAAGCACACCGGGAATTGAGGCGCCCTTTCCGCCCGCACGAAAAAAAAGTCCGACGACTTTTCAATCGCCGGACTCTGCATTCCGAAATCTGGAGGCGTGGACCGGAGTCGAACCGGTCTAAACGATTTTGCAGACCGTTGCCTAACCGATTGGCTACCACGCCCTGTCTGATACTTTGATAAAATATACCCCAACTGCCGCTTTGTCAAACCGGAATTGAAAAAAAACAGCAATATTCCGATACCGTGTTCCTCCTCAAGCACCGAACCGCTGCCGCCTCACGCCGGAAACGCCTTCAAATACGGCAGAACTTTCTCCACGTCTCCTGCGCCGATCACCGCGATCAACAGCGGTTCTTCCCCGGAATAATGCAACACTTCACGCGCGATTTCCTCCCACGATCCGGTCACGTAACGCCCGCCGGCCAACTCGGAGAGTTCCGCGCCGCCCACCGGCCCGGATTCGCTCCACGCCGCAAAAACCGGCGCGACGAAAACCGAATCCGCCCGGCGCAGTTCCCGCGCCAACTCTTCCAGATAACTCGCCAGCCGTGCATAACGGTGCGGTTGAAACAACACCCGCAGATGATAACCCGCATTGTTCCGGCGCAGCATCGAGAGCGACGCCGCCAGTTCCGCCGGGTGGTGCGCATAATCCTCGATCACCCGCAGACGCGGTTCATCCCGATGCAGCGTCATCCGCCGCGCCACCCCGGGAAAATCCTCGAGCAAACGCCACGCATATTCTTCATCCAACCCCAGTTCGACCGCCGCACGCACCGCAAGAAGTGCATTGCACAACATAAACCCGCGCCAACGCCCCCGAACCGCGTCCTGAGACGGCAGTTCCAGCCGCACCGCCGACGGATGACCGGAAAACACTTCATCGGTCACCGCCGAACCGTAATAGATCAACCGCCGCGAATGCTCTCCGAATTTACGGAAATTCTCCCGCAATGCCGCCGTTCCTCCGACGCTCCAGCTGTGATCATCATCCACATTCGGCACCACCCCGAGAGCCGGATGAATGAAGGTGTGCGTTCCATCCGATTCGTCTACTTCCGTGATGAATAAATCCCGTTCCCGTTTCCCCGCCGAAGAGGAAGGCGAACCCGGCACCGCTCCGCCGATCAGAAACGCCGGTTCCATGCCCGCTTTGCAGAAGATGTGCGTCAAAAGCGCCGTCACACTTGTTTTTCCGTGCGACCCCGATATCGCCACCGGACGCGGCCATTCATCGGCAACTTTCGCCAGAAATTCCCCCCGGCGCAGCACCGGAATGCCCAGTTCCACGGCGCGGCGCCATTCCGGATTATCCGCCGCCGCCGCCGACGTGCGGATCACCAGCTCGGCATCCGGAGGCAGATGTCCGGCATCGTGCCCGATCGACACCGCAGCTCCAAGTTTCGACAGATGTGCGGTTTTGCTGTTCGCTTCCCGGTCGGAACCCGACACCGTCGCGCCGCAACTTAATAATATCTCCGCCAGCGGCGCCATCCCGGCTCCGCCGATCCCGATGAAATGCACCTTCTTCATGCTCTCACACCGCCGCCGTCAATCCGTCAGAATTCAGCTTCCACAGTTCAATTCAAACACTTCAGGATTCATGATCCATAGCGAACTGCGTGTCATGCAACCGCCGGTAGATGCCGTTCTGCTCCAGAAGTTCCTGATGGGTCCCCCGTTCGGCAATCCGGCCGTTTTTCAACACGATGATCATATCCGCATTGCGAATCGTGCTCAAACGGTGCGCAATCGCAAACACCGTCCGGTTGGCCATCACCCGCGTCAACGCCTCCTGCACGAGTTTTTCCGTCACCGTGTCAAGCGCGCTGGTCGCTTCGTCCAGAATCAGAATCGGCGGATTGCGCAGAATCGCCCGGGCTATCGCCACGCGCTGCTTCTCGCCTCCGGAGAGCCGGAACCCCTTCTCGCCGACTTCCGTATCGTAACCCGCCGAATGGCGCCCGTCCACGATAAAATGGTGCGCATTCGCCAGCCGGGCGGCCTCTTCGATCTCACTGCGCGTCGCATTCGGACAACCGTAGGCGATGTTGTTCGCGATCGTGTCGTTGAAGAGAATCGCATCCTGATTGACCACCCCGATCAGATTCCGCAGCGACGCGATCCGGTAATCGCGCACATCGACGCCGTCGATGGTCACGCGTCCACCGGTCACATCGTAGAAACGCGCGATCAGATTGGCGATGGTCGTCTTCCCGGAACCGGTTTCGCCGACCACGGCGACGACGCTGCCCTTCGGAATATCGAAACTTACCCCGTCAAGAATTTTCCGGTCATCGTAGGCGAACTCCACCTCTTCGAGACGGATGGAATCCTTGAATTCCTTCAATTCAACCGCGTCCGCCTTTTCCGGCAGCCGCGTGTCCGTGTCAATCAAATTGAAATACCGGTCGGCGGCGGCCATCGACTTCTGAATCGACGTGACCACCTTGGAGAGATCCTTGATCGGCTGATACGCCATGAATGCCGGTGCCAGCAGCGCCGACAACTGCGTCAATGATACTCCCTGGCTGTAGGAGTACACCAGAAACACCAGCGTCGCCGCCACCGCAACCACCTCCATCGCCGGCGACAGCAGAAGCTGCAACCGCAGTGCCCGGATCACCTGCCGCAGGTATTGCCGGTTGACCGCCTCGAACCGCACCACTTCCTGGTCTTCAGTATGGTACGCCTTCACCACCCGGATTCCGGTGAACACCTCGTGCATCCGTGAAAAGACGTCCGCGATGCGGGCAAAACTCTTCCGATACACCTTGCGAATTTTGCGACCGAGAATGTGCACCGGCAGAATCACCAGCGGAACACCCACGATCAGAATCACCATCAGCGAATAACTCTCATATTGACGACACGCCAGCAGCACCGCCGTCAGACACGCGATGATCTGGATCGGAGCGCTGGTCAAATCCGCGATCGAATTGGAAACCGCCGATTCGATCGCCGACGTGTCGTTCGTACAGCGACTGATCAATTGACCGATGTCGATTTTTCCGTAAAAACGCAACGACTGGTTAATCAATGATCGAAACACCTCGTCGCGCAGATCGGCGACCACCTTGGCCCCCACCCAGCGGGTACAGTAATGATTGATGTAGGTGGCCACGTTCTTCAGCGTCCACGCCAGCACGAATGCCACCACGTAGATCGCGAAAATCTGCCACGCCGGACGCCCGTCCGCCGAAACCGCTTCAAACGAAAACCGCACCGGCCAGCTCACGGAAATTTCCCGACCTTCCACATGCAGCGGCAGACCGTATTTCCCGGAATAAGTCCGCAGTTGATCGAGAATTTTCGTCAACTGCGGATCGCTGTCCGTCGGATTGAGAATCTCCTCCACCGCCGCGACACGTTCCTCTTGAGTCAGTCCCGCCTCCGAAGCCGCGGCGACCACCGCTCGCGCAGTTGCCGTTTCCCGGCTGCTGCCGAGGCTCTCGGTCGCGCCCGGTTCCACCACGCCGACCAGCTGCGGAATCAGCAGCAGACTGACAAAAAGCGAACCGCCGACCAGCAGTCCGGCAACGATTCCGATCGTCAGCCGCAGCCAGTAGGGCCGGGCATATTTCACCAATCGAAAATAACTCTGGCGCTTGAACTCGCGATCGTTTTCTGCGAGATTACCCATGATGCTCCGTATCTGCAAAACGCTCACTTGAGAATTTCAGCGATGGCGTCGACCACCTCTTTGCGCATCGCGGAGGTCGATTCCGGATAAATCGGCAGCGCCATGATCTCCGCACTTGCCGCTTCGCTCACCGGGAAATCACCCGCTTTGCCGCCAAGCGCCCGGAAACAGGGCTGCAGGTGCAGCGACAACGGATAATAGACCGCACAACCGATGCCGCGTTCGCGCAGTTTCGCAAGCAGTTCGTCGCGGCGGCCGTTCTTGACCCGGATGCAGAACTGATTGTAGATATGCCGAACCGGATACTTTTCCGCTTCGCGCGGCAGTTCGATCCGGTCGCAGAGTCCGGCGGCGGCGAAAAGTTCGCGATATTCGGCCGCGTTCGCCTGGCGCGCCTCGCTCCATGAATCCAGATGCGGCAGTTTGATCGAAAGAATCGCCGCCTGCAACGCGTCAAGACGGAAATTTCCGCCGACGTATTCATGCATGTAGGTGCTGCTCTGACCGTGGTTGCGGAAAATTTTCAGCAGTCTCGCCTTCTCGGGATCGTTGCACGTCACCAGTCCCCCGTCTCCGAAGCAGCCGAGGTTCTTGCTCGGGAAGAAGGAGAACGCGCCGTAGTCACCGATCGAACCGACCCGGCGCCCCTTGTATTCCGCGCCGATCGCCTGACAGGCGTCTTCGATGACGATCAAATTGTGCCGCCGGGCGACTTCCATGACAGGATCCATGTCGGCGGCCTGACCGAAGAGATGCACCGGGATGATCGCGCGGGTCCGATTCGTCACCTTCGATTCCAGGCTCGACGGATCGATGTTGAACGTCACCGGGTCGATGTCCGCGAAAACCGGCGTCGCCCCGACCCGGACGATCGCGCCGACCGTCGCGAAAAACGTAAACGGCGTCGTAATGACTTCATCGCCCGCGCCGATTCCTTCGACCATCAGCGCGATAATCAATGCATCCGAACCGCTGGTCACGCCGGTGGCGTATTTGCTGTGGCAATAGGCGGCGGCCTCCTGTTCGAATTTTTCCACCTTGGGGCCGAGTATGAAATGCTGGGATTCGCAAATTTCCGAAATCTCGCGCATGAATTCATCCTTCAACGAAGCATATTGCGCCCGGAGATCAAGCAACGGTACCGACATGATGACATCCTCCTGAAAAATCAGCGAAAATCCGCCGTGTTAAAACAAAACGACTTTTTTAATATAACTCCAGTCACGCGCCCTGTCGAGCGTCCGGACGATTTTTTTCCGGAAAACCCGCGATTCACAATCAAAACCACCGGCTAAGCCGGTGGTATGCACTACGCCTTCAAGGCGATATTGCCGGCAGCCCGACACGGGCTCTGAAAAAATTCGCCAATTGCAACTTTTTCACAGGCCGCCGCTAAAGCGGCCTCATCGTTTATCGTTCAAAAAGCGTTTTGTCACAA
>CALXNS010000049.1 GCA_944389815.1 uncultured Victivallis sp.
AAAATGGCTCCGGCAGCTGGATTCGAACCAGCGACCAAGTGGTTAACAGCCACCTACTCTACCGCTGAGCTATGCCGGAGCGTCAATAAAATCTAATATAATCCGCTTTCCGGTGAAAAACAAATCAAATTCCCGGAATTTTTCTCTTTTTATGCCCGAACTTCACCAATGTCAATCGAATCGGTGAAGATCATGCAGAGCCGGTCCAGCCCCAACGCACATCCGCTGGACTGCGGCAAGCCTCGCTCCAGCGCCGCAAAAAACTCCTCCGGATCCGGATATTCGTGCATCCCTGCCCGGGCCCGGAACTCACGCGCCGCACGGAAACGAGCACGCTGTTCGGCTGCATCCGTCAACTCACCAAACGCATTCGCCAGTTCCAGCCCGGAAATATAAAGTTCCCAGCGCTCCGCCACTCCGGGATCATCCGGACGCAACCGCGCCAGTGATGCCCGATCCGCAGGATAATCACACAAAAACGTCAAATGTCCGCGACCGAGTTCCGGTTCGATTTCCGTCACCATCACCTCGTCGAAGCAATCGCGTTTCGCCGCATCCTCGACGCTCATCGCACCATATTTTTCAAATGCTTCACGAACCGTCACAAATTCCACCCGGTCCAGCGCAATCTTCTCCCCCTGATAACTCAACTCTCTCCGGCCGAACAGCTCCTCGCACGCCCGAACGATGAATTCCGCCGTGAAACGCGCCAGTTCGCGGTAATCGACGCCGGAAGCGTAAAATTCCAACATCGTGAACTCCTCGCGATGCTTCCGCCCGAATTCCCCGGCACGAAAACAACTGCCGATCTGAAAGATCCGCGAAAAACCTTCACTGAGCAGACATTTCATCGCAAGTTCCGGACTCGTCCGCAGAAATTCCCCCTCCGCACAAACCGATTCAATGTACTCCTCCGGCGCCGGCGCCGCAATCTTCACCGGCGTTTCCACTTCAATGAAATCATGTTCATAGAAGAAGTTCCGGATCGAACGGAATAATTCCGAACGCAATCTCAGCTTCCGTGCCCGCTCCGTCATCGCAATATCCTCAAATAAAGTTCCAGCAAATGGTAATTCAACTCGCCGCAGATCCGGAATAAATATCCGATCCCCAGCAGCAATATCATGAAAATGATGAAAAACGTCCCCTTCATGAATTCCGAATCCACCCGCCGCAGCCGCGGAAACAACGTGTCCACCACGCTCCAGCCGTCCAATCCCGGAACCGGCAGCAGATTCAGTACGCACAGGACAAAATTCAGCGTTCCGCCGTAAAAAAGCATCGCCTGCGTAAACGGCGTCCCGACCCGCTGAAACGTCAACGCCGAAAGCAGCGTGAACATCAGCCCCAGCACGAAATTCGTTCCCGGCCCGGCCAACGACACCCAGACCATGTCCCTGCGCCCCTTCAGGTTCGCCGGATTCACCGGTACCTGCCCCCACGCCAGACCGAAAAATGCGAACATCACCAGCGACCACCCGCCCATCTGGCGGAGCGGATTCAACGTCAGATGTCCGCGGCGCGCCGCCGTATCATCCCCCAGTTTCAACGCCGTCCACGCATGCATGAATTCATGGCAGCAGATGGAAAAAATCACCATCAGCACAACCCAGAAAAAAAACGGCGGATTCGTCCAGAGATTTTCAATAAATAAATTCATGATTCCCCGAATATCTGCTTCTTATCATCGGCAACTCGTCTCCCGCCCCCCCGCTGCCGCCTGCCTTACTTTCTTCGGGCGGATACGGCGGAAGAGTTCACGTTACTCCTTCTCCAGGAATACCGGAAAAAACTGAAACGCGGGCACCTCGTAAGGATGAGCCGCCCGCAGCGCAGCAAGCACCGGTTCCAGACACTCCTCCAGACAGATCGTTTCGAGTTTCACTTCCGGAACCGACGCGATTTCGCCGATTTCACCCGTGTACGGCACACTCCCCGGCAACGGTCGAAAATGTCCCGTTCCGGCACACTCCCAGATACAGCACTCATAATTCCCCAGTCGGCCGGCGCCCGCTTCGCCTATCGCCAGGCGAACCGCGTCAACATGGGTGGCGGGAACGTAAATTTCCAGCTTGAAGCAGCGCATCACTCTTCCTTTTCCGGGGAACGCGACGGACGCAGCAGCGTCGAAAGCAGAAACAGCCCAACTCCGGTACAGATTGCAATGTCGGCAATATTGAATACCGGCCAGTGCCACGCACCGTAATGCACGTCGAAGAAATCGACCACCGCACCCCGCCAGATCCGGTCAATGGAGTTGCCCGCCACTCCGGAAAGAATAATCAAAATGGCGAAACAACGCTCCGGATACCCTTCCGTCAGATACCGGAAATAACGCAGCGCCGCCACCGTCACCACCGCGGCGATCAACAGAAGAAACCAGCCGTGTCCGTTGAACAAACTCCACGCTGCACCGTAATTGCGCACATAAGTCAGAGAAAAAAACGGCGCAAGAACCTCCCGGCTCTCATGCAGCCGGAAACTTTGCTCCACTACAATCTTCGTCGCCTGGTCGAGCAACAGCAACCCCCCGGCGATCATCAGAAAAAATCCCGTATGCAACCGCTCCCGGCGCGATCCGGGTTCAAAGGGACAAAACAAGGAATGGCTGCCGAGCCCCGCCATCGAAGAATCACATCTGCTCGTGACGGGATTTGCACTTGACGCAGAACACGGCGTAAGGACGAATCTTCAACCGCCCCTCGCTGATCGGTTCGCCGCAATCCTGGCAGAGGCCGTATTCGCCGTCATTGAGCCGCTGCAACGCGTCCTCGATCAATTGAAGGACGTTTCCCTCCTCGGTCAACATCCGCAACTCCATTTCGTGGCGCGAATTGTCGCTGCTCACATCGGCCATGTGGGTCGTCACACCGCGTTTGTCGGCGTTGCTGCAGTCGAGAGCATCCTCCGCGTGATACTGCATCTGCCGCGTGACGACATCGCGGGCGTGCATCAGTGCATCGTAATACTCTTTTTCCTTGCCTTCGAAAACTTTTTTCAACTTTCTCGCCATGGGTTCCCTTCTCCTAACACGTCGCGGAAGGATCTCTTGCTCTTTATCGGCGCTTCCATGAACAATCCGTCCGATATATCATAATAATATAACCCCGGATCTTTCATTTTTCAAACCGAAAAACGGACGTGAATCACATCGCCGTCGGCAATCAGATAATCTTTTCCTTCAATCCGCAACTTCCCGGCCGCCTGCGCTTTGGCCCAGCCGCCCGCCGCAACCAGATCCTCGTAGGAAACCGTCTCCATCCGGATGAACCCCCGGCACAGATCGGTGTGAATTTTCCCCGCCGCCTGCGGCGCAGGCGTCCCGCGCGTCACCGTCCACGCACGCGACTCCATCGGACCGGCCGTGAAGAACGTGATGTAGTCGAGCAGACGATAACCGGTTTTGATCACCCGGTTCAAGCCGGTTTCGCTCATGCCGAGTTCCTCCATGAACATCGCCGCGTCCTCCGGATCGAGCTGACCGAGTTCCTCCTCCAGCTTGGCGCACACCGGAACGATTTCCATCCGGTGTGCCGACGCAAATTCCGTCAGACGCTGAGCGCGCGGATCACTTGTGAAATTCCGGAAGGTGTTCTCATCGGTGTTCGCGCAGACGAATGCCGGCATCATCGACAGCAGCCCGAACGACTTCACCAGTTCAACCGCCTTCGGATTCGATTCATCGTAAATTGGACGGCGCCCTTCGGAGAGCTGACCGATCAAATCGCAGATCAATTCGTATTCCAGTTTGGCGTCGGCGTCGTTGGAGCGCGCCTGCTTGTGCGCCTTGTCGCGCCGTTTCTCCAGAATCTCCAGATCGGAGAGCATCAGTTCCGTAAGAATCACCTCCAGATCGCCGACCGGATCGAGTTTTCCCTCGACATGCACCACATCGGCGTCTTCGAACAACCGCACCACGTGCGCAATCGCATCCACGCCGCGAATGTGCCCGAGAAACTGATTCCCGAGCCCCTGCCCCTGGCTGGCGCCCTTGACCAGTCCGGCGATATCGATGAATTTCATCGTCGACGGCACGATCCGTCCGGAGTGTTCCAGATCGGAAAGCACCTGAAGCCGTTCATCCGGCACCGGCACGATCCCGGTATTCGGTTCGATCGTGCAGAACGGGAAATTGGCCGCTTCAGCGCCGCCTTTGCAAAGCGCATTGAACAACGTGGATTTGCCGACGTTGGGCAATCCGACAAAACCGCAGGAAAAACTCATCTTTCGCTCTCAACCCCGATTGTTTTCAATATCAACAAAAATCAAAACGTCCGCACCGGAAATCCGGTACGGACGCGCCGCTCAAAATCCGATGCGGCAATTCTCGACACAAAAAATCAGTCGATTCCCGGTCAATACGTGCTGTTGGCCATCACGTCGTCGTCGTAGAAGAAGTTCCCCCAGTTGTGTTCGACGTCGACCACCCACGCCGGACGCATGATCGGACCGTATCCCCAGCCGTAATCGTTCGGATCCTCCGGACAGTTCGGCAACGGGAAGAGGAACGTGGCGATGTCCACTACGCCGACCACTTCACGGGCGACAGTGTAACAGACGCCGAGCAACGGACCGTAACAGAGACCGGCGATGCCGCCGAGTTCCTGAGTGGTGTCGTAGGTTTTCATCAGAAGCTCCATGGGCCCGAAGGCGACGTTGGCTACGCCGCGCCCGAGTTTCTCCACCGGCTTGAGGATCGCCGGGTGGTCGGCCGCTTCCGCGGTCGTGACCGCGCCACCGAACATCATCACTCCCGCTGCAATGACAGCCGCCGCCATTTTCAAACCGAATCTCATACTGAATCATCCTTCAATTTCTTGAAAAAACAGAAAAAACACTCGCGTTCAGAAACCCTCACGTCTGCAATATAATGACAATTTTCTCAAAATTCAAGAAAAAAATTCGTTTTTTTTACTTTAATATCGAAATCCCTTGAAATCCGTGCTATTTTAAACCGGAACAAATCCGGTTCAACCGAATCGCGTAATTTTTATTTTCATTATTATTTATTTAAATACAGATCAGGTTCCGCAAATATGACGATGGAAAAAAGTAAAGAGCGGTTCCATGCGCTGACTCTGCTCTCCGCATCGGAACGCAATTACCCGACTTCGCCGGACGAAGCCCGGCTCGAGGCGTTCGACAACATTTACGCCGACCGCGACTACGTGATCGAATTCGACTGCCCGGAATACACCTCGCTCTGTCCGGTGACCGGCCAGCCCGACTTCGGTCACATCACGATCCGCTACGTGCCGGACAAACGGTGCATCGAAAGCAAATCCTTGAAACTTTATTTGTATTCCTTCCGCAACGCCAGCACCTTCCACGAGGAGTCGGTCAATACGATTCTCGACGCCGTGGTCCGGGCGTGCGCCCCCCGGCGCGCCGAAGTGATCGGCCGCTTCCGGCCGCGCGGCGGAATCGCGATCAACGTCAAGGCAACCTATGGAGAGAAGATCGATGAGTGAATGGAATTTCCTGCCCGACGGCTCGATCACCTCGACGCCCGGATTTCTGGCGGCGGGCGTGACCGCAGGTTTCAAGCGCAGCGGCGCACCGGATTTCGCGATGATCTACAGCGAGGAGCCGGCCAATTTCGCCGGAGCCTTTACGAGCTGCACCTTCGCGGCGGCGCCGGTTCAGATCTGCCGGCGCCGGGTGCTTTCGTCCGAATTCATCCGGGCCGCGGTCATCAACAGCGGCAACGCCAACGCCTGCACCGGCGAGACCGGGTTGGCCAACGCCGACGCGACCTGCGTGCTGGCGGCAAACAAACTTGGTTTGCGTTCCGATGAAGTGGTCGTCTCTTCGACCGGCAGAATCGGCGTGCAGCTGCCGATGGAGACGATTCGCAAGGGAATTGATCTCGCCGCCGCGGCTCTGAGCAGAGACGGCGGTTCGGCCGCCGCCCACGCGATCATGACCACCGACACCGTTCCGAAGAGCGTCGCGCTTCAACTGGAACTCGACGGAAAACCCGTGACGATCGGCGCGATGACCAAGGGCGCCGGCATGATCGACCCGAAAATGACCGTGCCGCATGCAACCATGCTCTGTTACATCACCAGCGACGTCAAGGCGGACAATGCATTGCTGCGCACGCTGCTGGCATCCTGCGTTGCCGAATCCTTCAACCGGATCACCGTCGACGGCGACATGAGCACCAACGACACGACCATCCTGATGGCCAACGGCCGCTCCGGCGTCGAACTGCGTCCCGGTTCGGAAGCGACGGAGAAATTCCGCCGCGCCCTGCTCGCGGTCATGCAGAAACTGGCGCGCGAAATGGTCATGGACGGCGAAGGCGCCACCAAATTCGTCACCGTCAAGGTCATTCATGCCGCGAGCGAGAATGATGCGAAACTCTGCGCCGAAGCGGTCGCCAATTCACTGCTCTGCAAGACCGCCTGGTACGGCGGCGACCCCAACTGGGGCCGGGTGGTGGCGGCACTGGGATATTCCGGAGCGGAATTCGATCCGGATGCGACCGACATCTTCTATGATGCGCTGCCGGTCGTCCGCCGGGGCGGTGACGCCGGTACGCCGGAGGAGACGCTCGTCGACGTCGTCAAGCAGCGGGAGTTCACCATTCTGGTCGACCTCAACGGCGGCAGCGCCGAATACTGGGTCTGGACCAGCGACATCTCCTATGAATACGTGAAGATCAACGCGGATTATCATACATGAAAAAAGTCGTCCGCCGCGGCAGAAGGAGTTGTCGCGGGGGGGTATTTCCGCGCATTTGCCTTTGTCTATGATGTGTGATGTTGTGAAATCATCGGAAGGAAAAATATGAAAAAATCCAGTATCAAGGTTCTGGTCATCACCGGATTCGGCTTGAACTGCGAACGGGAAACCGCCGCGGCCTGCAGAGCCGCCGGAGCCGTGCCGGAGCAGATTCATCTCAATGACCTGATCGCCGGGAAACACAAACTTGACGAATATCAGTTTCTGACGTTCATCGGCGGATTTTCGTTCGGCGACCATCTCGGATCCGGAACGGTCTTCGCCAACCGGGTCAAATTCCAGCTGCGCGACCAGCTGGAGAAATTCGTCGCCGACGGCAAGCTGGTCATCGGCATCTGCAACGGGTTTCAGACGTTGACCCGGCTGGGCATGGTTCCGGCGCTCGATGGAGATTATTTCTCGCAGCACGTCGCGCTCGCCCACAACGACAGCGGCGTTTTCCGCGACGACTGGTGCACGCTCAAAGCGGATCCGGCTTCTCCGTGCGTCTTCACAAAGGGAATGGATCTGGTGCGGCTGCCGATCCGTCACGGCGAGGGAAAATTCGTCGCCGACGACGCGGTGCTCGATGAACTTGAAAAACGCCACCTGGTCGCATTGCGTTACGTGAATCCCGACGGTTCTGCGGCGACGGAATTTCCGGCCAATCCGAATGGTTCGCTGCGGTCGATCGCCGGGATCTGCGACCCGACCGGGCGCATTTTCGGCCTGATGCCGCACCCGGAAGCGTTTCTCTCCCCCTTCAACTCGCCCTCCTGGGGAGCGGACAAGGTCGCCGGGCGCAGCGCCGCCGAGGGGGACGGCATGAAATTTTTCCGCAACGCGATTGACTTTATTGCGGAAAACTTTTAAGCCGGCGTGATTCGAATGCACAACGCCTTCCGAATCGGCTGAGGCCGTTTCGGAACGGACGGTCGTCATTGACGAAAAGGAAAAGGGAAGAAAACCGTGGTTTTCCTCCCCTTTTTTTCCGGGGGCAAATCACCTGATGGAGTGGCAAAAGTCCCGGAATGATGGTATATTATGGAAATTCATGCATGGTGAAATTATCCTATTTTGGTTAAGGAGTTCAGTCGAATGAGCGACAGCAATGGAGAAAACACGGTTCCGGTCGAGCGGAACGAACAGGAAATGAACGATCTGTTTGCCCAGCGTCTCAATAAGCTTAAAGAGCTGGAGGCCGCAGGCATCGATCCTTACGGCAAGGCGTTTCCGAATACACAGATGATCGCCGACGTCCGGGCCGGCTTCCAGGCGCCGCCCGAGGGCGAATACGGGCCGGATGTCATCATCGCGGGCCGGTTGATGGCCAAACGCGGCATGGGGAAGTCGATCTTTGCCGATTTGAAGGACAGTTCAGGCAAGATTCAGCTTTTCGTCGGCAAGAGCGAGATCGGCGACGAAGCGTTCGCGTTGTTCAAGAAGCTCGACATCGGCGACATCATCGGCGTCAAGGGACCGACCTTCCTCACCCGTATGGGCGAACTGACCGTCCGGGTGCACGAGGTGACGATCCTCGCGAAGTCGCTGCGGCCGCTGCCGGAGAAATTCCATGGCCTCACCGATATCGAACAGCGTTACCGCCAGCGTTACCTCGACCTCATCACCAACGACGAGAGCGCCCGGGTGCTGAAAATGCGCAGCCGGATTCTGCGCGAGATCCGCAACTTCATGGAGGAGCGCGGCTTCATGGAGGTCGAAACTCCGATGCTGCAATCCCTGGCCGGCGGCGCTTCGGCCAATCCGTTCAAGACCTATTTCGAAGCGCTCAATTCGACCATGTACATGCGCATCGCGCCGGAACTTTACCTCAAGCGGCTGCTCGTCGGCGGTTTCGAGAAGGTGTTTGAGCTGAACCGGAACTTCCGCAACGAGGGCATGAGCCGCCGTCACAATCCGGAATTCACCATGATGGAGGTCTATCAGGCCTACGGCGACTGCCGCACGATGATGGAGCTGATCGAATCCTTGATCACCACCGTCGCGATGAAGGTGGTCGGCACACTCAAGATCGACCACGGCAACGGTAAGATCATCGATCTTACGCTCCCCTGGCGACGGGCCACCTACAATGAGCTCTGCGAAGAAAAGGGCGGCAAAGACTGGTTCGAGTTGACGCCGGAAGGGCGGATCGCCCGCGGTCAGGAACTCGGACTGGACGTCCACCCCGGCATGTCCGACCTCGACGTCACCAACGAACTCTACGAGAAATGCGTCGAACCGAATCTGATTCAGCCGACCTTCGTCACCCGGATCCCGGCCGAACTCCTGCCGCTGGCCAAGAGCTGCATCGACGACCCCGCCCATGTGGATGTCTTCGAACTTGGAATCAATGGAGTCGAAGTCGCGCCGGCGTATTCGGAATTGAACAACCCGATCATTCAGCGGAAGCGGCTGATGGATCAATTCGAAAAGAACAAGGTCGAGGGCGACCGGGTCGAGGACAAGGTCGACGAGGATTTTCTCGTCGCGCTCGAATACGGCATGCCGCCGGCCGGCGGCATGGGCATCGGCATCGACCGGCTGGTGATGATCCTGACCGGCGCGGAAGCGATTCGGGACGTCATTCTCTTCCCGCAGATGCGGATCCGGCGCTGAATCAGGAATGGATCAGATCCTCCAGGGGCTGACCGGCGCATTGATGCCGGGAATCTATCTGGCGGGCCAGCTCCCCGTGATGCTGGCCGCCGGACTCTGGGCGAAACGGTTCCGTCCGGAAAACGGGTTTGAATTTCTGACCGTTGCCGGGCTTCTTTACGCATTGCTGACGGCGGGAGCGGTCGGCGTACTCGGGTTGACAGGACACCTCTCCTGGGAGACACTTTTCGTTGCCGCGTGGTGCCTGGGGGGAATCGCTGCCGTCACGGAACGGGAATACCGAATGGCGCCAAAGATCCGGCGGCGGCAGCCGCGATGGAGTTATCCGGAACTGGGACTGCTCTTTCTGACGGGCGGGCTGCTGCTTTATCAATGCATGGCGTTTCTTCTGCTGCCGCCGGTCGGGACGGATGCGTTGATCTACCACTTGTATTATCCGGCGCTCTGGTTGAAACAGGGGTGGATCGAACGGGTCACTCAACCGGGATTGATGACCTCAAGTTACCCCTGTTACGGCGAATTGATCTACACGTGGCAGATGGGGCTGGCGGATTGTGATTTCTTTGCGAAGAATTTCCAGTTCTTCTTTCTGGCGGTGGGAATTTGCGCTTGCGTGGCGGGCTTGACGGCGTGCGGCTTCCGCCGGGTGGAGGCATTGGCGGCGGCGACGCTCCTGAGCTGTTCGGGGGTGATCTTCCGCAACGCCGCGGTCTCGAACACCGACCTGATGGTCGGCTCCGGAATTGTCTGCGGAGTCGCGCTCTTCGCATGCGGCATGCGGCGGAAACGGTACGCGATGATCGTTCTCGGTGGAATCGCATTCGGGTTCGCCGCGGGAACCAAATATCTCGGACTGCTGCTCGCGCCGCCGGCACTGCTCTTCTTCGGGGCGCTGCTCTGGAAATACCGGCCGCATTTGCGGCGGGCGCTTTTCCTCGCGGCGGCGGCCGGATTCCTGACCGCGATCCCGTGTTTCATCGCCAACTGGATTGCGACCGGCAACCCCTTTTATCCGGTGGCGCTCGGATTCGGCGCGTCGATGGCGACGGATGCGCCTCCGGTGGGGTGGACGTTCGCGGCGTGGAACTTCTTCGTCAACGACGGAAAAAACAATCTCAGTGTCGGCAACGCCATCATCCTGCTCGGCGCGCTCGGCTGGGCGGGCGTCATCCTGCCGCTGTGGTACCGGTTACGGCAGCGGAAAACCGGTGCAGTCGAAAATCGGCGAAAAAGACAACGCATGCCGTTCCCGGTAATTGCGACGGCGATTCTTGCTGCGGGAACACTTGTGCTGCTTTTGATTGAACTAAAATTCTACCCCTCGATGACGCAGCCGCGCCAGATCATTCCGGTGGCGATGCTCGCGGCCGGATGCAGTGCGGCATTCTTCCGGACGCTGCGCGACGCCCGAATGATTTTCGTCGTGACGGCGGCGGGCTGTTTTCTCTCCTCCTTCGGCCATCTGGATTACCGGATGCACGGACCGGAAATCTGTTTATGGGGCGTGGCAACGGTGCTCTTTTTCCTGATATCGGATCGTCTGGGCAAGCGGAACTGTCTGCGCTGGAGCTTTTTCGCAATCGTGACGATCGCCTTCGTCATTTACACGGGGTTCCAGTTCGCGGCGGCGAACGCCGTCGCCTCCCTCATGCGCGGCAAACTGATCACACCGGAGGACGAGGAGTGCCGCCTCCTGGTGCGGCGACTCGCACCGGACGGCGCGGTCATCGCCTACAACGGAGCGTATTATTACCAGCACCTCGGCGATGACTGGCGCAATTGTCTGCTGTCGATTCCGATCTCAGAATCCGGCAGGCTGGACAATCACGATTATCCCGACTGGAATGCGATGCGAACCCCGACAGCGTATGAAACCTACCGGCAGCGGCTCTTCGAAAACAACGTCGCATTTCTGATCTGCGACACCCGGACGTTCGCGGCGCCGCATCCGGAAATCGAAGTAGACTGGGCGCTCGCCCACCCGGAGACGTTCGTTCCGCTGCTGCAGCGCGACGGCTTTTATTGTTTCGCCGTCCGCGGGGGGCCGCGGCAATGATGAACTCCTCACGTCCGCCGCATCCGGGAACCGTCAACTCCGTGCCGGAAAACGGCAACGGCACAACGCTGTGCGGCGAAGTGACGCGGATCGTCTATGAGAACAGCGACGGCAGTTACGCGGTGCTCCGGCTGACCGGTGACGACGGAAAGGAACACACCGTACGCGGTCCGCTCGGAGGGGTGGTTGCCGGACAGCATCTCGAATTGACCGGCGCCTGGGAGCGTCACGCCGAATTCGGTCGCCAGTTCAAGGCCTCCTGCTACAAAGTGACGCTTCCCGCGACCGCGGCGGGACTCAAACGATTTCTCGGGTCGGGCGCGATTCCCGGCATCGGCAAAAAAAGCGCGGAGCTGATCGTCGATTACTTCGGCGACCAGACACTGATCGTGCTTGACCGTTATTCAAAACGGCTTCAGGAAGTGCCGCTGATCGGGCCGAAAAAAGCCGAAGCGATCATCCGGGGCTGGCGGGAGTCGGCGGCACGGCGGGACGGTTACATTTTTCTGCAGGGGCTCGGGATCACACCGGCGTATTGCGCGAAATTATTCAAGCGTTACGGAGAAGCCGCGCCGGAAGTCGTCCGTCAGAACCCCTACCGCCTGGCCGAGGAGGTCGACGGGATCGGATTTCTCAAGGCGGACGAAATCGCCCGGGCGCTCGGCATCGCGCCGGATTCCCCCGACCGGATGACTGCTGCGGCGGTTTACGTCATGAACACCCTGATCGGCAACGGCAACGTCTGCGCTCCGGAAACCGAACTGGAACGCCGCGCGGCCGAACTGACACGCCAGACGCCGGAAACCGTCCGTGACGGCCTCGGGCGGGCGCTCGAGCGGCGACTGCTGCGGCGGCTCGATGGAATGATCTACACCCCGCTTCTCGCGCGGGCCGAAACGGAATTGCCCGAACTGGTCGCCGCACTCGCGACGGTGAAACAATTTTCCGGCACTCGGCTCAGGCCGGTTCCGGGGGCGCGGCCGATCACGCTCAATGAACAGCAGCGGCGGGCGGTCGAACAACTCACTGCGGCGCCGTTGTCGATCATCACCGGCGGGCCGGGCGTGGGAAAAACCACCGTGATCGGCGAAATCGTCCGCCGCGCCCGAGGTGCAGGAGTTTCCATTGCGCTAGCGGCACCGACCGGGCGGGCGGCGAAGCGGTTGAGCGAATCGACCGGGATGACGGCGAAGACGCTCCATCGGCTGCTGATGTTCGATCCGGCCACCGGGAAATTCGGCTGTGACCGGAGTTCGCCGCTCAACTGCGAACTTCTGATCGTCGATGAGGTATCGATGCTGGATCTGCTGCTGGCGCAGGCGCTTTTCCGGGCGATCAAACCGGGCACGTCGGTGATTCTGGTCGGCGACGCCGATCAGCTTCCTTCGGTCGGAGCGGGGACGGTCTTTGCGGATTTCCTCTCTTCGGGATGGTTTGCGGTGACGGAATTGACCGAAATCTTCCGCCAGGCCGCCGGGAGCCGGATCATCGTCAACGCCCACCGGGTCAACAGCGGACTGCTGCCGGAGAAACAGCCTCCGGAGAGCGGACTTGGAGATTTCTACTGGATCGCGCAGGACGATCCGGAGCGGGCGCTCGAACTCATTGAAATTCTCGTGGCGGAACGGATCCCGTGCCGATTCGGCTTCGACCCCGTCGACGACATTCAGGTGCTCACCCCGATGAACCGCGGCAGCTGCGGCATGCAATCGATCAATGAGCGGCTGGCCGCCCGGCTCAACGGCGGCGACAAACCGGCATTCACCTTCGGCGGGCAACGCTTCAAAGTCGGCGACAAAATCATGCAGACCGCCAACAACTACGACAAAAACGTCTTCAACGGCGACCTCGGCCGAATTCAGAAGATCGATACGCCGAAGAAAACATTTCTGGTGCTCTTCGACGAAACCCACCTGGTCGAATACAAGTTTGAAGAGGCCGATCAGCTCAGTTGCGCCTACGCCGTTACCGTGCATAAATCGCAGGGATGCGAATTTCCGGTGGTGGTGCTGCCGCTGCTGACGCAGCACTACATGATGCTCCAGCGGAATTTGCTCTACACCGCGATGACGCGGGCGAAAAAATTACTGATCCTGATCGGAAGCGCGCGCGCCGTCCGCCTCGCGGTCGAAAACACCCGCATGGAACCGCGATTTTCGCTGCTGAACGACCGGATGCGCCTCCTGCGCGAAAAATATCTTTCAATCCAACAGCATTGACTCCACCTGCCTGCACGCGGCAATATCAAGCAAAAAAAGCTCCACCTCCACCCGAAAACGCGCCCGCAAAAAAAAACGCGGCCCCCCCCGAAAGAAGGGGAACCGCGCGTAACAGGCAATGCATGAATCGAGAGCTTCGACGGCGCCGGGCATTTCATTGATTTCTCATGCCCGGCGCCTCGGAAAAAATCCTCTTACGCCTGCGCCTTGCTGACCCGTTCGGCATATTCGCCGGTGCGGGTGTCGATCCGGATGACGTCGCCCTGATTGATGAAGAGCGGCACCTGCAGTTCATAGCCGTTGTCGATCTTGGCCGGCTTCATCACGTTGGTGGCGGTATCGCCGCGGACGCCGGGTTCGGTTTCGACGATCTCCTTCTCGATGAATGTCGGGAGGGTGATTTCGATCGGCTTTCCGTCGAAGAGTACGAAGTTGCAAAGGCTGTCGTCGATCAGGAAATAGACCTGATTGCCGAGGGTTTCCGCCGAAACGGCCATCTCTTCGAAGGTATTCGGATCGCTGAAAATGTAATGATGCCCGTCGTAGTACGAATAATGCATTTCGCGCTCTTCGAGGTTCGGCTTTTCGATCTTGTCGGTCGGGCGGTAGGTTTTCTCCATGCCGGAACCGTTGATCAGATTCTTCATGCGGCAACGGTAAAGCGCGGTGCCTTTGCCGGGCTTGCAGAAATCGAACTCGGTGATGATCCACGGCGCACCGTCAATCTGGATCTTCAACCCCTTCTTCAAATCGGACGGACTGAACATGTTTTGCACTCTCCTGAAAAATGCGGTAAATTACTGTCGGACGTATAATATAACACCAACCGAACCGCATTGCAAGTGCCGATATTCACCCCTGCACCGCCGCCGCCGACCGGACCAGGAAGAAATTCCCCTCCGGATCACATCCGCGCAGACAACTGCCGCCGTCGCGGCGGTTCGTTTCGAGCCGGACGGAGTATCCGGCGTTCTCCAGCCGGTCGCGCAATTTTTCGATGTCGTCGCAGACGAAGCTCCAGAGCACCGACGTGGAGGCGCGCTCCAGATACTTCGCCTCCGAAAGTTCCAGCGTCAACGAGAGATCGTTCCCCAGCAGGAACACCGTCTGAAACGTGCTGTCGAAGACCGGTTCGCCCAGTTCGAGCAGATCCCGGTAGAAGACCCGGCACGCGGTAAGATCGTTCACTTTGATGAGAATGCCGAAACGCGGCAGATCGCTCATGATTTTTTCTCCGAAAATTCGGGCCGCCGAAACGGTTTTTTTCCCGCGGCGCCTTGCGAAATCGCTCTTTGTGTTTTACATTATATAATACTAAAACCCGTTTCCGGAATAATTTCAAGTTTTTTTTCATAAATTCCAGGGAGGATGCTCCAGTGCAGTTCGATACCTATCAGAATCCGTTGACCGACCGTTACGCCGGCAAGGAAATGAGTTTCCTGTGGTCGCCCCAGTTCAAACACTCCACCTGGCGCCGGCTCTGGCTGGCCCTCGCGCAATGCGAACAGAAACTCGGACTCGATATCTCCGACGCCCAGATCGCCGCGATGGCCGCCCACCTCGACGACATCGACTTCGACCGCGTCGCCGAGAAGGAGAAGGAACTCCGCCACGACGTGATGAGCCACATCCACGTCTTCGGCGAACAGTGCCCGGAGGCGATGCCGATCATTCATCTCGGCGCCACAAGCTGCTTCGTCACCGACAATACCGAATTGATCCAGATGCGCGAGGGAATGAAGATCCTCCGCCGCAAACTCCTCAAACTGATCGCCCAGCTCGCGGATTTCTGCGAAGCGAACAAAGCGCTCCCGACGCTCGGCTTCACCCATTTCCAGCCGGCGCAGTTGACGACGGTCGGGAAACGTTTCAGCTTGTATCTGCAGGATTTCGTATTCGATTTCGAACGGCTCAACCATGAGCTCGACACGCTGCCCTTCCGCAGCGTCAAAGGCACGACCGGCACTCAGGCCAGCTTTCTCGAACTCTTCGACGGCGACCACGAGAAATGCCGCCGGCTGGAACGCGACGTCGCCGCCGCAATGGGGTTCGATCGCGTCGTCGCGGTCTCCGGTCAGACCTACACACGCAAAATCGATTACTTCGTGCTCTCGACGTTGTCAGGCATCGCCCAGTCCGCCGCGAAGATGGCCAACGACATCCGGCTTCTCGCCCACCTCAAGGAACTGGAGGAACCCTTCGGCAAAAATCAGATCGGTTCCAGCGCGATGGCCTACAAACGCAACCCGATGCGGAGCGAACGGGTCTGTTCGCTCGCCCGGTATCTGATGAATCTGCCCGGCAACGCCGCGATGACCGAAGCCACACAGTGGTTCGAACGTACGCTCGACGATTCGGCCAACCGCCGGATCGTCCTGCCGGAGGCGTTCCTGACTGCGGACATCATTCTGTCACTTCTCATCAACATCACCGACGGCCTTCAGCTGTGGCCCAAGGTGATCGAACGCCACATCCAGGCCGAACTGCCGTTCATGGCCACCGAGAACCTCCTGATGGCCGCCGTGAAGAAGGGCGGCAACCGCCAGGAGCTGCACGAAGTGATCCGCCGCCATTCGATGGACGCGGCGCGGCAGGTCAAGGAGAAGGGCGCCGACAATGATCTGATCGACCGGCTCCGCAACGATCCGGCATTCGCATCGATCCGGGACGATTTCGATTCGCTGCTCGATCCGGCGACCTTTGTCGGACGGGCGCCCCGCCAGGTGGACGAACTGCTTGCCGAAGTGGTTCGTCCGCTGCTCGAAGAATACGGCAGCGAACTCAACGCCGCCGCAGGAGAAGCGGTCAACGTCTGAGTGGTGCGCCGTTTATCGTTTTTTGAGGGAAAGTACGCAGAAAGGGAGAATCGTTCATCATGGCTTTTCTGGATGAAAATTATCTGATTACCAACGCTCCGGGCCGGGAGATCTTCGCGAAAATCAAAAATCTCCCGGTGATCGACCCGCATAACCACGCCGACGTGAAGGAGATCGCCGACAACAACTGTTACTCCGACGCCTGGCGGCTCTTCGCCGCAACCGACCACTACGTCTGGGAGATGCTCCGCAAACGCGATGTGCCCGAAGAGTTCATCACCGGGAACCGTTCCCCGAAGGAGAAGTTCCTCGCGATGGCGAAGGTCTTTCCGGAGATCGCCGGCAATCCGGTCTACGAATGGATTCATCTGGATCTTTCGCGTTATTTCGGCGTGAGTGAACTGCTCTCGGAAAAAACCGGAGAGAAAATCTGGAACGCCGTCAACGAAAAACTCGCCACCGACGCCTTCCGTCCACAGGCGCTGCTGACCGGAGTGCTCAACGTCGAAGCGATGAGTTCGACCGACGATCCGATCGATCTCCTTGAGGATCATGCGCGCGTCAACGCCGCGGTCGGCCGCGAACTGCTACATCCGACCTGGCGTCCGGACAAGGCGATGAAGATTTTCGCCCCCGCCTGGCGCAATTACATCGCGCAGCTCGCAAAGCGCTTCGAAATGCAAATCGCCTCGTTCGGCGATTTGATTGAAGCGATGCGCCGCTCCCACGACTATTTCGCCGAACACGGCTGCCTCGCGACCGACCACGGCCTGGAGTATGCGGTCGGCTGCGACGATTCCCTTGAAAACGCCGACGCCGCGTTCCAGAAAGCGATGCGGGGCGAATCGCTCACGCGAAGCGAAGTGGATTGTTTCATGGGAATGTTCCTCGGAGAGGTCGCCGCGCTCAACGCGGAAAAAGGGTGGGTCACGCAGCTCCACCTCGGTGCGGTGCGCGATGTACGCCGGACGCTTTTCGACACTCTCGGACCGGATTCGGGCGGCGACGTGAGCAATCACTATCAGGATATGCTTCCGGCGCTGACGAGTTTGCTGAACCGTTTCGACGGCAAACTCAAAGTGGTGCTTTACAGCCTCGATCCGGGCCATCAGCCGACGCTGGCGTCGGTGGCGCGGGCGTTCGGTTCGAATGTGCGGCTCGGGTCGGCGTGGTGGCTCAACGACACTCCGATCGGAATGCGCCGCCAGCTCGAATACATCGGCACGGTCGATGTGTTGAGCAACTTCGGCGGCATGGTATCGGATTCACGCAAACTTCTGAGCTACGGTTCGCGGTTCGAAATGTTCCGCCGGGTGCTCTCCGACGTGCTCGGCGGCATGGTCGTCCGCGGCCAGATGCCGGAAGAAACGGTTTTCGCGCTGGCGCGGCGGATGGCTTATGAAGGCCCGAAGGCGTTCTGGAGCTTGTAATTCCCTGATTTTGTGATATATTGCCGTGATTTGTTTTCATTGGGACGGCACCGGCGTCGTCCCGCAGACATTTTTAATAGCGAGGAGCATTCCAGATGTGCGCAAAAGTCAAGAGCGATCTTTATAAGGCCGCCGGCGTCGATATCGACCTGGCGACCGAACTGCTGGCCCAGGTGAAAATGAAATTCGCCCAGACCCGGCGGCCGGAGATGCTGGCCCCGGTCGGCGGATTCGGCGGGCTGTTCCAGATCGATCTTTCCAAATACAAAGAACCGGTGCTGGTCTCCAGCATCGACGGCGTCGGAACCAAGTTGATGATCGCGATGATGATGGAAAAGTACGACACCGTCGGATACGACATCGTCAACCACTGCATCGACGACATCGCCGTGCAGGGCGCCGAACCGCTCTATTTCATGGATTACATCGGCATCGGCAAACTCCGCAGCCCGCTTTACGATGAGGTTCTGAGCGGCATCGCCGACGCCTGCAAGGCCGCGAACTGTGCGATCCTCGGCGGCGAAACCGCGGAAATGCCCGGCATGTACGGCAATGACTTCGACCTCGTCGGCGTCATCACCGGCGTGGTGGAGAAATCCAAGCTGATCACCGGCGAACACATCCGTCCCGGCCACATCGCCATCGGTCTCGGTTCGAGCGGCCTGCACACCAACGGCTTCAGCCTGGCGCGCAAGATTCTCTTCTCGCAGTGCGGTTACAATGTGAAAACCTATCTCGACGAACTCGGCGAAACGGTCGGCGAAGCGCTGCTGCGGCCGCACACCTCCTATTATCCGGCGATTCAGGCGGCCCGGGAGGCGGGTGTCTCGCTCGACGGCATCGCCCATATCACCGGCGGCGGACTTTACGACAACGTGCCGCGCATTCTGCCGGATGACGTGACCGCGGTCTTCCGTACCGACGTGCTGCCGATCCCGCCGATCTTCAAGGTGCTGGTCGAAAAGGGCAACGTCGATCCGGTCGAAGCGTACCGGGTGTTCAACATGGGAATCGGCATGGTCTGGTTCGTGCCGGCGGCGCAGGCGGAGCTGGCGCTGAAACAGGCGCTGGGGGCGGGATTCACCGCGGGAATCGTCGGCGAAATCGTTCCGGGCCACAAGGATGTCCGGGTTCGGTAATAAGAATTCGAGGTGCAGGCGGCGTCTCGTCGACAGAACAGAATGGAACTGAATTGTTCATGGCACTGAATTTATTCAGAGAACACGGAACTTCACTGCGGCTGCGGGGAAAAGTTGCCCGATCGCTGCGGCAGACCTTTTCCACGGCATTCCACATCTTCTCCGCCGACAACGACGCGGAGCAGAGCGCCGATTGCCGCGCCGCGACACTCGGAATGATGCGCAGCGTCATGGAGCGGGACGGCGTGCTGAGCGACGAGGCGCTTGAAGCGTTCCGCGCGCTGCTTTCCGACGATCATTCACAGCTGGAAATCGAACATCTCGTTTCATTGCTCCGCAGACAGAGGCCGCTTTCCGCCGAAGAGGCGGCGCCCTGCTTCACCGCGTTGCCGGATGCGGAGAAACTTCAGCTGATCCGTTCGCTTCTGGTGCTCTCGCTCTCCAGTGGGCAGCAGTGCAAAAACGAAACGCTGATCCGCGAGTTCGCCGAAAAGCTCGGATTCCCTCCGGAAGAACTCCGCATCATGAGCGACGAGGTGGAGGCCGCCCAGAAACGGCGACGCAGAATCATCCGTTCCGGAGCGGGCATTCTGGTCGCGCTGATCGTGATTGCGGTCTTCATTCTGACGGCGACGCTCTTGCGATCGGTCATCTTCGGCTTGATTGCGGCGTACATCATGCTGCCGGTCGAAAAACATTTTGAACGGCGGCTCCGGGCGAAACGGGGCATCGGATATTGTTTCTTCCGTCTTGTCGGCGGCCTTCTGGCGCCGCTGCGAAATCTGGCAGGCAAAATCCGGAAATGGAGCAACACCGAACAGGAGGATCGTTCCCCGGATGCGGAAAAGCTCCGCGCCGAGCGGACGATCATCACGCAGGCGGTGGGACTGACCAGCGCGCTTATTTTAATTGTTCTCATTGCAATCGTCATCATCCTATCCTCGGTGACGAACCATTATGTGCATAATTTAAGCAATTCCGTCCGGAACTGGACAAGTGACAAATTCAATTCCGCATCGAAAGTTTCTGACGCCGCCACCGCCACCGCAGCCGCGACGGCGACGGACGAAACGACTGCGGCTTCCGAGCAGAATCCAGCTCCAGCAGCATCTGCGCCGCTCCCGGCGGAGATGCGCGCCCGCGGCGACGGCAGAGGAACGCGGGGCCCGGGACGAGCATCGCTTGAGCTGGCCGCGGACAGCGCCGAGCAGATGGTCGAACAGCTGCAGCTCTATCTGGATCGTCTGCGCACCCGTTTTGAAAATCTGCCGCTGGTGAAGTTCGGCCTCGATCAGGTCAGCGTGCTGCTCAACGACAAAGATGCCCAGCGTGAGCTCGCCGGCATTCTCCTGCGGCGAACCGGCGGAATTTTTTCGTTCACCGCCTCGGTGCTGGGAGCAATCGGAGCGATACTGGCGGATTTGCTGCTGGCGACGTTTTTCTTTCTGCTGTTTCTGACCAAGCTGGCGGAGTTCTGCACGGGCGGCTGCGGTTCCGGGCGGCAAAGCGAATATCTCGTCCGCACCGTCTTCAACGGCAACTGGCTGCCCGGGGCGAATGAGGACACCATCCGCGAAGCCCAGCGGATCATCGGCGACGTGATGGACAAACTCCGCACATGGGTGCGCGGTTATCTGACGTTGATGCTGGTGGACGCGACCGTTTACACCACGATGTTTTATTTCCTGCGCGTTCCGTATTTTCCCGTGCTCGGCGCGCTTGCCGGCTGCGGCATTCTCCTGCCCTATATCGGGCCGATTCTCTCGGCGGTGCTGACGCTCCTGGTGACACTGGCGGTCGGCGGCAGCGATGTCGGTTCCTTCCAGCTGCTTGGAATTGTGGGAACGTATCTCATCTACAACGGCGTCATCGAACAATTCATCCTTTATCCGGCCGTCATCGGCGAATCGCTCGGCCTGACAACGCTTGAGACGATCATCGTCGTGCTGCTCGGGGCGATTTTCGCCGGAATCCCCGGCATGATCCTCTCGATTCCGGCGGCCTCGGTCATGAAATATCTGGTTCCCCAGATCTATAAATGCTGGGAACCGGAAACGGCTAAAACGGAGAACGCCGAATCATGACGCGGCAAAATTTCGCGATGCCCGGCATCATGAAGACCGGAATGTTCGCCGTACTCCTCCTGCTGCTCGCCGGATGCGCCGGCGAAATCACCGTCAGCCGCGCTTCGCATCAGGAGCGAATCGCATACGGTTCTGCCGCGGTCGACGGCGACATGATGCAGGATACGCGCAACCTGCTGGCCAATTTCCTGCTCATGGATTGTTACGAGGATGAACCGGAAATGCTCATCCCGCAGCTGGAGATGCTCTTTCAGGATGAACCGCGGCCGGAATATCTCTCGGCGCTGGCCGATGTGGCGTTGAATCTGGGACTGCGTTTCGCCCGCGATCCGGATAAGGCGGTGCGCTATTATCTGTCGGCGGCGCTGTACAGTTACGGTTATCTTCTGGCGCTCGACCGGCCCGGCGAACGGCCGTACAATGCGGACCGGGTGGTCATGATGCGCATTTACAACATCGCGATCACGGAGATTTTCCATTACCTTCGGGAACGCGACATGTGGCGCAACAGCAACTTCACGCTGACGACGGCGGCGAACCGCCAGGTGGTGTTCAGCACACCGCAATTCGAACTTTTCAACGTGGAATTCGACGATTTTCTGCTCTGCGCGAACTACCGTCCGGAAAACCTAACGCACGTCAGCCGACGGTTCGGAATCGGCGCACCGCTGATCGGCGTGGTTCATCCGGAACTGACGCTGGCCACGACCCGGTACGCGGAGAATCTGTCGCTGCCGGCGACGCTCCTGATCGAATTCAACCAGATGGATGCGCGGCACGTCGGTGCGAAACTGCGTTTCGTCAACTCGCGCAACACCGATGTCGTCCGGGTGGGAAAATACGACATTCCCCTGGAGTTGGATTTTTCGACGCCGCTGGCCTACATGGTGCGCAATCCGCTGCCGTTCGGTTATCTGCAATACATGCTTCAACCAGAGAAGACCACCCGGATGCAGGGGCTTTACATGCTTGAGCCGTACAACGAGAAACGCATCCCGGTCGTCCTGGTGCACGGTTTGATGTCCAACATCCGCACCTGGATGCAGATGATCAACACCTTGCAGAACGATCCGGATCTGCGGAAATATTATCAATTCTGGGGATTCTCCTATTCGACCGGCAATCCGATTCTCTTTTCGGCGCGGATGCTGCGGGACGGCCTTAATGCCGAAGCGGAACGGATCCGCGCATCCGGAGAATCGACGGAGATGTTCAACCGGATGGTGCTGGTCGGTCATTCGATGGGGGGCTTGATCTGCAAAAGCACGATCATGTCCAGCGGAGATTTTCTGCTGCGGACCAATTTCGGGCCCGAATACGAAACGTTGTTGAGCGAACTCGACGACGATCAGCGCGAATTTGTCGAATCGCTGCTCCGCTTCGAACCGCTGCCGTTCGTCCGGCGGGTGGTGTTCATCGCGGTGCCGCACCGCGGTTCCACGCTGGCGCACAGCGGAATCGGTCGTCTCGGCGCATCGCTGATTCAATTGCCGACCTCGCTGGTAACCCGGGGAGAAGGAATCATCGGAATCATGATGCATCAGGGGCATTTCATGCCGCGCGACACCCGGTTCCAGACGGGAATCGACAATCTCGACCCGGACAACAACGCGCTTCGTTCTCTGAATGAACTGCCGTTCGTCGCGGGAGTTCCCTATCACTCGATCATCGGCAACACGGAGGGAAACGGCATTCCGGGCGGAAGCGACGGCGTCGTACCTTACGGCAGCAGTCATCTGGACGGCGCGGTCAGCGAAACGGTCGTGCAATCCGGCCACAGCGTGCAACAGAATCCGCTGGCCATTCAGGAGCTGCGGCGCATCCTCCTCGAACATCTCCGCCAGTATCCTGATCTTGAAGTTTCCTCCCCGGCTCCATTCACGATCGGGACGGGTGCTGACGCGGAGTTGCAGAATGCGACTGCCGATTAAGAAAATTTCCCGCGATGCGCTCTTTTTCGTCGCCGGGGCGGCAGCAGTTCTCTTATTTCTCTGGTGCGCCGGGGCGGCGTGGTACACCTTTCCGTGGCGTGGAACGATCCGGATTGCCGGGTTCGTCGGTTACATTCTTCTCTTCGGCGCGGCGATCGGCCTGGGGTTTCGTTTTCGCAAATTCCGGTATGTCGCGGGCGGGATTGCGCTGCTGACGATTCTCTATTTTGCGTCACAGACGCCGGAAAACCGCTTCCTTGCCGTAAAATGGCAGCCGCCGTGGGCGCGTGCGGTGGAGGTGAAGTTTCTGAAGGACGGCCGCTGCCATCTCTCGGAGATGCGGGATTTCCGTTACCGCAGCGTGGACGATTACGACATTCATTATACGGAAATGACGGTCGATCCGGACGGGGTTGCCGCCATGGATCTTGCGGTTTCGCACTGGGACGGCCTTCAGGCGGTGGCGCACACGATGCTCTCCTTTGAATTCGACGACGGGCGTCATCTGGCCGTTTCGATGGAAACCCGGCTTCCGGAAGGAGCCGAGCAGGGATTTTTGCCGGGACTTTTCAAGCAATATGAGATCATCATGCTCCTGACGAAAGAGGAGGATCTCTTCAAACTCCGGACCGATTTCCGCGGGGAGGAGTTCTATTTGTACCGAACCAATGCAACGCGGGAGCAGTGCCGCGAACTTCTGATGCTCGTTCTCCACGGTGCTGCCGTTCTTCACGATTCGCCCCGGTTCTACAACAGTTTGACGACCAACTGCACAACCAGTCTGACCCCGCTGCTGCGCTGGATCAGGCCGGAATTCAAAGGCGACCTGCGGTTGTTGGCCAACGGGTACTCGGATGAATTGCTCTACGAATTCGGTTATCTTGCGCATCGCGATGGAGAAACATTCGCCGAGCTCAAGGCGCGGAGCAGAGTCACGAACAGCCGGGGCGCGGCGGATTATTCTGCGGCGATCCGCCATCGAAATTCAATCGATCCGGCAGAGATTGATTGAATCCCGAGGCGGAATGAACGCCGCGGACGAAGGTCTTGTTTTATTTCCGGGTCAATTGATGTATCCCGCGGAAGCGTTGCTCTTCTGCCAGAGTTCGACTTCCACTTTCACGTTGTCGATCCAGACCTTGCCGGTGGAAACGCCGAGATAAAATTCCAGCGTGATCATTTTCGTATCGCGATGAAAGTTCGGCATCGGCTTGGAGCTCCAGGTTTTGTGCGTCCAGTCGAAACTGCCCTTGTCCCAGTTGCCGCCGCCGAAGCTCACCCGACGCATGTCCGCCGCGCGGAACGCCAGCGTCAGCCCGGCCCCGGTTCCGACGACATTTTCCGCTTTCTGGTCATAACTGATCTTGAATACGACATACTGTCCTGCTTTCGGCACCGGGATTTCCGCCATCGGGAGTTTGCAGAGAATGCCGTACCATTTGGTCTGAACTTCGCTTTCCATGCGGATGGATTTTTCGCCGGAAGCCTTCTCCGTCGAATCGAGCGCCACCGAGAACGAATGTCTGCCGATATCCCGGTCGCTGAGTTTAACCTCATCAACCAGCGTACTCCAGCCGGGAATGCGGCCGTCGACTTCGGCCAGTTCAAAATCAGCGTTGGTGATATTCAGAACCTTCGTTTCGACCAGCTGCGGTTCGGGATGGCGGACGGGGCCGGGATTTTCCGCAACTTCACCGATGACGAAAATCGGTGTATCTTCCCGCATTTTCACTACCAGTTTTCCGTCCTTCACCGGCATGATCGTTTCGCGCCCCATGACGTCGACGATTTTAAGTTCGGCGGCATCGCTCGGGAGCGTCACGTCGGCCGTATCGGTGTCGTTGAGCATGACAACATTGACGATTTCGTCGCCATTTTTGATCCGGTAAGCCTGAACCCAGCCCGAATCGGCGTTGGCGGTGAGATTGAGTTCTTTCTCGAACACCCCCGCGCCGGTGAGGCGAATCAGCGTCGCGTAGGCCACGTATTCCGGCCGCTGGGTGTAATCCGCGTCAAGCATTTCCGAAACCCACCCCTCCCTCACTTCGGGAATCCGCCTCAGCAGAAATTTGCAGAGCGCTTTGCCGCCGCCGTTGATCTGCGGGACGAACTGGGCATAGGTGCGCTTGATGATCTGCCGGAGGATTTCCGGAGTCAGTTCATAGGTCTCGGTGTGAACCAGTCCGCCGATCTCGGTGAGCACGATCGGAACTTCTTTGCCGTGTTTCCGCATCACGGCACGAATTTTTTCAAGATCCGCACTGTAATGCGGGCAGAAGATATCGGTATACTCCAATGCCGGAGAACTCCAGAACCGTTCCATCCATGGTTTGTACGTGTGCCCCTCCGGCACACCTCCGGTAGTACCGGGGCCGATCAAGGCGTCCGGATCGCCCGCCTTGATTGCGCGGGCGGTGGCGATGTAGTAATCAACGTAGTCCTGGAAAATCGCATCATCATCCCCCTGTCTTGCATGTTCGACGCGCCCCATCCAGAAGTTGCTGGCATCGATCTCATTGCCGATTTCATAATAGGCGACTTCACCTTTATACCGTCGGGCCATTTCGGTGTAAAACTTACGGTGGAGCTCCATGAACTCCTCCTTCGGAACAAAGTTGCTTTTATGCGGCAGCTCCGTCCCCGCGGCATCGCTGGCCCACGACGGCGTCGGCCAGCCGGTGGTGGCGACCTGACGCAATCCGTATTTCCGATAAAGTTCCACCTGTTTATCGGCATCTGTCCAGTCAATCGGAGCATCGGGGCCCTTCTGTTGATGAATCCAGTTGAGCCGATGGGTACGGACGTAACGGACGCCGATTCGATGCATGAAGGCGGCATCGAGCCGGCGCTGTTCCATCGGGTAAAACGTATGAGGATTGACCATCGCGCCATATTGGTTCGTCGCCGAATCGCGAACCGCCTGCGGCACCTCTGGAATCACGGAAAAAGTTCGTTTACGCTCCACAAGCGTCGTACCGGAACCATCCAGCTCCCGCGCGGTCAATTCATACCAGCCGTTCGGCAGATCGCGGAATTCCAGCGCGGAATTGTCCTCAAGTTTTCCGGAGGCGACGTTTTTGCCGTCGAAGTCCGAAAGCGTGTATTCGACCGCATTGGCCGGGTCGATCTTGTTTCCCACCTGAAACACAACCGTTTCACCGGGAGCGAACACCGAGAGTTCATTTCCGGCAATCAGATCGACTCCCGCATCCCGGACGCGGACATTCCGGAATTCGGCCTTCCCCGGGCCGTTGGCCGCTACGTAGACATAAGCTTCACGCCCGTCCTCGGGCAGCGTGAAAGGAACTTCGACATGAGTCCACTCCGGCGGCGCAATCTTCCAGTCTCCGCCGCCGGAATGGCGCCACTGGGGTTTGCCGTCAACGATGGTCGTCCAGAAAGCGATACCGCGGTAACCGACCGATCCGACGCCGCGCACGTCAAAGGAAAAATTATATTTTCCCCCCGCCTTGAGCGGCGTGCGGAAATGGATCAGCATCACTTCAAATTTGCCGCCATCAGTATCGAGCGTCAACACCTTGTCGGCCACCGTTGCCGCAGGATGATCCGGCGAACGCGGCGGCAGATCCGCTTTGACCGGCGTATCGCGCAACGTCCAGTCCACGGGAACTCCATCCGGAGTTAATTGTTCAAAACCCGGATTCCGCAGGAAATCCGCCGCAACGAGAGTTCCAGTGCTCAGCGCCAGAATACCCAACAGTCCCCATTTTCGCATCAATCGCATGAAAAAAAATCCCTTCCCCTTGCTTTCTACGGTTACCTTCGCTTTCGGAACGTGTTAAAAAAAAAACGACGTTGTTCAATAATCCCAGCGGATGCGCGGATCGTCCCAGTTACTGGCCTGACTCATGTCGCCTGCGGCGAACCCGGTCTCCCAGCCGGAGGAGGAACGCTGTCCGATCGTCCATTGCCGGACGGACGCGTCAAGATAGGCGGCTCCGACGGTGACGGTATTCGTCAGACGCGCCTGAGCAAACCCGGAACTGACCAGTTGCAGCTGCGGATCATGAAACGTCCGCAACTCATGAATGATCGCCTGCCGGCTGGGACGCACAAAGGTGTTGGTCTTCAAAATGTACTTTCCGGCATTTTCCGCTCCGTTGTGCAACGGATAACGCCACGTGTAACTCGCGAACTTATGCCAGCTGGTGGCGTCTCCCTGACTCGGCGTGTAATTCCAGTACTGCGGAAAACTGGCGATGCTGTCGGCGTGGCGATCGGCGGGACACATGGTCATGCGGAGTGAACCGATATAGGAAAAAAGCTTCCACGGCCACCCGGAAAGCAGAAATCCACCCTGCTGATGCCAGGAGTTTCCCTTATAGGTCGTCGCAACGCGATAGGGCAGAAAATCATTGTAATCTCCCGTATAGAGGGCAAAACTTGTGGCAATGGTCTTGAGATTGCTCGTACAACTCGCCCGGCGGCCCTGTTCGCGGGCACGGTTCAACGCCGGAAGCAGCATCGACGCGAGAATGGCGATGATTGCAATAACAACTAAAAGTTCAATCAATGTGAAAAATCGCTTTTGTCTCATAAAACAACTCCCTTCGTTATTTTGGATTCGCTGATGTTGCGAACGGTTTCCCCTTCAATAAAACGTTCCGGGACCAGCCGGCTCAACGGCGGCACATCCGGATGTTCCCGCCGAACTTGAATCAGTTCCAGCGCCTTCTCCACATGACCGCGCAACGGCGCGCTGTAATGCGTCAGGCGTGGCCGGTAATATTCAAGCTCCTGCCGGTCGCCGACGGTTGCCACGGAAATATCTTCCGGAACACGCAATCCAAGATCGATCAACGCGGCGATCACCCCCCAGACCATCGACGTGGTTGAAACGACTGCGGTGAACGGAGGATTCGGACCGAATTTCCGGATCGCCTCATAAATTTTCCGGTGAGGCTGTTCGAATTCGGGCACGTCCACGCCGATAAAAAGTTTTTCTGCCGCATCACCGCCCAGCAGCTCCCGGGTTCGCAGAAACCAGCTGTCGTAAAGCTGCGGATCAGCCGGATAGCGGATTCCATCCCGTTCCAGACATTGATTGACGCAGGCGATGTTCCGGTGCCCGTTGTCGATCAGATAATCCATCAAACTGTTGATCGCCACAAACGGCGAACCGATTACGGTGTCAAATCCGTTCAAATAGGCATGACTGCCGATGATGACCACCGGACGAGAACGGTCGAGCAGCTGGTTGCGGATCGTCGGAGACATGACATTGGTGTCGCCGCAAAATAAGATCATCGCATCACAGTTCTGATACGCGTCCAGAATCGCCTTATCATTCCAGGAGCGGGCGAAAACCGGGCGCGGCAGGTAATTTTCCCTTCCTGCCAGGCGGCAGGAGTGATTCATGAAATCAAAATGTTCCGGCGCGCCATAGGCGGGAACCACGATCGCGAGAATCCGCGCCAGCTGACGGGACGGGATATTCTGCCGCACAAATGTCCCGACGCCCGGCTGCCGCTCCAGATAATCCGCCTCCACCAGCTGACCGACCGCTTTGCGCACCGTCATGTAACTGGCGTCCAGCGATTCAGCCAGAGCCCGTTCCGGCGGCAGCGCCGCTCCGCGCGGAAAATTTCCGATTCGAATCTGCCGCAGCAACTCTTCCCGCACCAGGTCGGATTTGGTCTGCTTTCGTCTTTCCGTCATCCAGAAATACCTTTATATGTTTAATTACACGCTCTATATTATGGCACAGAACTATAAAAATGTCAATAGGTGCATGAATAAAATGGGAAAAAAATTGAAAAAAAACCAACGCTCCCTTATATTATACAAATAACCAACCCGAAGATGAACATCGTTGTTTCCTCCGGAATCATAAAAGAGAGCACAAGGTTACGACCACTTATGAAACTGCATATCACCCCCTCCCGGCTGCGAGGCGAAATCGCGGTACCCGGTTCCAAATCCCACACCATTCGCGGGATCACCGCGGCACTGGCCTCCACCGGGACGTGCCGTCTTCACGCGCCGCTGGACTCCGCGGACACCCGTTCGACGCTGGAGGCGGCCCGCTTGCTCGGCGCCCGGATCGTCAAAGAAAAGGATTGCTGGGAGATCACCGGAACGGGAGGAGAATTTTCCGCACCCGGGCAAACGATCGACATGGGAAATTCCGGTACCGGCCTGCGTATGCTCACGGCGATGGCCGCCACCGGAAAAATTCCGGTTTCGTTCGATGGCGACAATTCGCTGCGCACCCGGCTGATGGCCGGTCTGCTCGATACGCTCGCCGCGCTCGGCGCGCAAATTGAATCCTCCAACGGCCGCTGTCCGCTCACCGTTCGCGGACCGCTCTCCGGCGGCGCCGCAAAAACCGACGGCACCACCTCGCAATTTCTGACCGCACTGCTCTTTGCGCTGCCGACGGCGGACGGAAATTTCCGAATTGAGCTGCCGTTCCTCAATGAACAGCCCTACATCCACATCACGCTCAACTGGCTGCAACGACTCGGCATTCACGTGACTCATTCCGCGGATCTGCTGCACTGGGAGATCCCCGGCAATCAGACGATATTTCCCTTCGAACGGGTGATTCCGGCGGATTTTTCGACGGCGGCATTTCCGCTGGTGGCCGGAGCGATCGCCGGAGACGGCATCACGATCCGGAATCTGGATTTCTCCGACGTACAGGGCGACAAGGCGGTGTTCGCACACCTCGAATCGATGGGCGCGTCGCTCGTCCGCGGCGAAGAACTTTACGTCGCGCCGTCCCGGCTGCTCGAAGGGCGCGAAATCGATCTCAACGCGACGCCGGACGCATTGCCGGCGATGGCCGTCGCCGCCGCGTTCGCCCAGGGCGAGACGCGCCTCGTGAATGTTCCCCAGGCCCGCGTCAAGGAGACCGACCGGATCGCGGTAATGACCGCCGAACTTGCCAAAATGGGCGTCCCGGTACGGGAACTTCCCGACGGCATGATCATTCAGGGATGCCGCCCCCGGGGCGCACGGCTTGACGGGCACGGCGACCACCGCATCGTCATGGCGCTCGCGGTGGCCGCGCTCGGCGCCGACGGCAAAAGTTCCATCGACGGAGCGGAGGCGGCCGAAGTGACCTATCCGGAATTTTTCCGGGATTTCCGGAAGCTCGGCGCCGGATTCGAAATGAGGGAGGAGTGAGGTTTCATGACACGGAAATATGTTTTCGGTCCAGTCGCCTCCCGGCGGCTGGGAGTTTCGCTCGGGGTGGATCTGGTTCCGGCGAAAACCTGTTCGCTCGACTGCATCTATTGCGAGGCGAAACACACCACCAATCTCACCCTGGAACGACGTGAATATGTTCCGGTCGACGCGGTCATCGCCGAACTGGATCGAGTTCTCGCGCCGGCGCCGGAACTGGATTTCATCACCTTTTCCGGTTCCGGAGAACCGACCCTCAATACCGGAATCGGAAGGGTTGTCGACTTTCTGAAGACCCGCTACCGGCTATATCCGGTCTGCCTCCTGACCAACGGTTTTGCTCTCGGAGACGCAGAGTTGAGGCGCGAAATCGAACCGGTCGACCGGATCATCCCTTCGCTCGACGCTTCCTGTCCGGAGGAGTTCGCCGCGATCAACCGTCCCGCCCCGGGACTGGAATTCGAGCGTTTCGTCGCGGAGCTGACCGATTTCACCCACCACGCCCGGGCGCAGATTGATCTGGAACTCTTCATCGTGCCCGGCGTCAACGATTCGGACGAATCCATCCGGCGCTTCGTTGAAATCATCCGCCGGATGCGCCTCGACCGGGTGCAGTTGAATACACTCGACCGCCCCGGCGTCGTCGACTGGCTCCGCCCCTCATCGCCGGAAAATACCCGGCGCTTCATCGCCGCACTGGAACCATTCGTCCCGGTCGAAGCGGTCGGACCTTTCCGCTACCGTACCCGAAGCGCCGGATACACTCCGGATCGCGCCGCACAGCGGGTCCTCGAACTGGTTCGCCGGCGTCCCGCCACCGTCGAAGATCTTGAGCTGGCGCTCGGCATGCCGGAAAAAGACGTTCTTCCGCTGCTCGAATCGCTGCTTGAATTCGGTGAAATTACCGCGGAACGCCAGGCGCGCGGCCTTTTTTACGCCGCACCGGAAACGCTTCGAAAGGAAAATTGAATACCGGAAGATCCCGTTTGCGAGCCGGGTTTTTCATCAAGTTTTCAATATCGCTTCTTGACAGGGTGATATTTTGCAATATATTACCATTAAGAGAGAGATGCGGCGCGTCCGGCTGGATTTTCATGAAAAATTGAGGGGCGAAGACCGTATAAATGTGTGAGGTGTAGATATGGTTACTATTTCTGTTCGGGATATTTCGCTCTGGATCTTCGCGGCGTTGACCTGGATTGTCATCATGCTCGGTTTGATTCAGCTTTCGCGGTTCTTCTCCAAATTCCAGGAGGTTCGCCGCGATCTGGAGGGCAACATGCTCGGCATCGCCGGACAGATCAAGCAGATGCAGGGTACTTTGACCGAACTCCTCGGCGAACAGCGCCGGATCACCCGGCTGATGCTCGAACAACTCGAACTCAAACGCGCGGAAATGACCGGCGACTTCGATATCGTCGAAGAACCCATCACGCCGATCAAACCGCTTCAGGATGCCGGCGCATCCGCTCCGGCGCCCGGCGTAATCGATATTTCCAACCCCCCGGGCAAGGAAAAGCTCGCGCCGCCGCCGAATAAGTTTCCGAAATTGTAATTAATATACAGTAAGTCATTTTCAGTATAGATAGGAGCCGTTTCACGATGAAAAAATGGATTCTCGTTCTGAGTGTGGTCGGTTGCATGTTCTCCGCCACTCCGGCGCAATCTTCCGACTGGGTCGACCGGGTCGTCCTGTACATTCCCAACCGCCTGATTGACGCGCTGGATATGTTCACGCTCAACCTCGGCGCCGGCCCGGTGGTCGAAGCTCAGCTCATGGGCACCCGGCTCGTCTGGGGCGGCGGCGGCATCGGCATGTCGTACAAACTCTGCAAAGCCTACAATCGTCAGTACGGAGTCGGTCGCGAACAGGGATATTACTGGTCGCTGGTCGGCGTCAGCGAGGATTACACCTCGATGGACTGGACGCTCGGATGGATGAAGAAATACAAGGAGATGTATTCGGGATTCCCGAACCCCGCGCAACGAACCTACAACTGGCGCACCGGCGCCCGCGACTACTGGGCGATCGGCGGTTCGCTCGGTTGCCTGATCACTGGAGATCTTTACATTCACCCGGTCGAATGGGTCGACTTCGGTCTCGGATTCCTCTTCATCGACATCAAGGGCGATGATCTGGTGCTGGACGATTTCCGCTGACAAAAAAATGCGCCATCGAACCGGCATCTCGCATAACGTGCCGGTTCTCGAATCACATCGATCTATGAATGAGCGTTTCAGCTGCCGCCGTTGCGGAAAATGCTGCCGCTGGCCCGGATGCGTCAAAATGACCGATGCCGCAATCGACGCGGCGGCGGCGTTTCTGAAAATGACGCCGGAAGACTTCATCGGGCAGTACACCGTCCTCATGCCTGACCGCAGCGGGTTGACCTTGATCGAAAAGCCCGACGGAAGCTGTATTTTTCTTGAGGAAACCGAGCCGCCGTCGTGCCGGATTCAACCGGTCAAACCTGAACAATGCCGTCGTTTCCCGGAGCACTGGAATTTTCCCGGCTGGGAAAAGGAGTGTCCCGGCGCCGTTCCCGAAGAGAACAGCACTGCAAAATGATTTTTTTCCACGCCGCCCGCCGGCGCTGTCATGCATCGCGCTTGAGCAGTTGCGCGGTATAAAACAATGCGCGCGGCAGATGATAGAATGTTTTATAAGGCAACCCCTTCGCCAGCCCGGCCGGTGCGCCTTCCAGCGAAACTTCGCTGAACCATTCCGGATATTCCGGATCGCGGAAATGAGCGAACGCCCACGCCGAAACCTCTTCATACCGGTCGAGAAACCACGAATCTCTGGAGAGCACATAACCATTGACCAACGCCAGCATCGCCTCGGTCTGCGGCCACCACGGTTTCAGACAGCCGGATGGCTCCAGCCGGGAACGCCCCAGAGCATCAATGCAGAGAAACACTCCGCCGCGCCTGCGATCCCAGCCGTATTCGAACACCTCGGCAATCCAGCCGGGAATCCGCGCCAGCAGCTCTTCATGCCCGCCGACAACCCGCAGCGCCTGCGTCAGAAACGACAACGTCTCAAAACCGTGCCCGACCGTAATCGTACGCCCGAAACTGTTGTCAAGATCGAACGCTCCATCGCTGCCGCGATATTCAAACCAGAACTTCATTTCCGGATTCCGGAACATGGTCACCGCGTTGAATTCCGCCTCAATCTGCGCTCGAATCGTACCGTCGGCATCGCCGATGCGGTTCAGCACGGCAGTGCACGCCAACAGAAAATGCATGTGCACTCCCAGCATCCGCCGGCGGGAAAATGCCGACGGTTCCGGCGGATTTTCCAGTGTTTCGATTCCCTGCCGCAAAAGGTTGAATGCCGACAACGCTTCCGTTCGATGTTGCTCTTCGCCGCTTGCGTGATAGAGTTCGGCGCAGGCCGCCACCGCGTAGCTCATCGTCAACACTCCGGGCATCCCGCCGCCGCCCGGCATCGGTCGCCTCCCGCCGGGGAAAATTCCCGCGCCGAGAAATGGTTCGTAGAAACCATCCTCCCGGCGCATCTTCCCGATACAGAACTCAAACCCGCGCCGCGCCAGTTCAAGCCAGCGCTCTCCGCCGCGGTATTCCGAATTGTACAACCGGGCAAACATGTAACTGGTTCGCCACTGCATCCGGGAAAATTTCCCCGGATCAATCACCGAACCGTCCCGGTCAAGCAAATTGAAAAATCCGCCGCCGGCACGGTCCGGAGAAAAACGTTCCCAGAAAGGAACGATCGAATCCAGCAATTCCCGTTCGTTGCGCCGGATGATTTCCGAAACTTTCTTCTCCATCTTCTCTAAAAACCTTCCAATTCCGGTTTCGAAAAGGAAACCGGAACTTCCATCCATGATAATCTCTCCAGCGCCCCCCGACTCCCCGGTCAGCGCGCGGCAATCAACGACTTGATCCTCATGTTGATCGCATGGCGGATCCCGGAAATCGCCTCGCCGGTTACCGGATAATCGGTCACACTCAACGTACCGCCGCAGAGTTCGAGCAGAATCTCATCGGCGGTACGCCGATCTCCGCAAAGTTCCGCAAGCAGTTCAAGCGCACGGTGATCCTGGAACGCCTCGCGAATCAGTTCGTAACGGAACGAATCGATCGGTCTGCCGTCCTCTCCCGGATAAACCAGAAACGAATCCCCGGCCGGAAATTTGCCGTCCGCATCCGATGACCGGAAGGGATCGATCTGCTTCGTCGAAAGACGCGAATGCCAGAAATTATATCCCCAGTGCAGAAATCCGGCGATGTCATAATGAAACAGCTGCATCCCCAGTATCCGGGTCCGACCTCCCGGAAAATGCATGAAACGATTGGTCGTCCCCGTCTCCGGACCGCAGCAGTAATACGCCCACAACGGTTCAACCTCCGCCGCCTTGAAGGTCGGAACTTCATTGATGATCGTCACCGGGTACCCCTTTTCCCCCTGTTTGAACAACCCGAGATGGGAAAGCGCATCGCAGATCGGCAGCGAATCGCCCACCATGCGGCGAACCATTGCCATGTTTTCACGATAACGATCGAAGTCCTTCGGCTGCGGTTCGTCGGAAATGTGAATGCAGCTGCTGCCGGACAAATCATGTCGCTCGATAAATTTCCGCAACTCTCCCAGCATCGCCGACAGAAACGCTTCGTATTCCGGCGATTTCGCATCGGTCTCCCAGCCGAACACCCGTTTCTCCCCTTCCGGCGTACGGGCGACAACCTTCGGCGCATGCGCCGCACCCCACTGCGTGAAGAGATGGGAGAATTCGAATCGCCGCAGACCGCATTCGCGCGCCAGCCTTACCCAGCGTTCCAGCCGGGAAAAATCAAACTTCCAGTTGCCCGCGCCATCGGTTTCAATCTCAAGCAACTGCGTCGTCCGCCGCTCGGCGCCAACCGCGGTATCCAGCGGCGGCGTCAGAATCGGAGTCAAGATCTGCGTGATGCCGTGTTCGGCCATGTTGCGGAAATAATGTCCGAGAATCTCCCAGAACTTCTCACTCCAGACTTCGCAGTTGTAACGCTCGGAAATGCAGTCGCAATAGAACCATTGAGTATGTTCAATCTTCTGTTCAGGCAGTTCCGCGCCGACCACTTCCAGCGTGAAAACCTTTTCAACGGCAAGCTCCTTCTCCGCCTGGGAGAGCCGGAGCGTGAACGGATATTTTCCCGCCGGCTGATCCTTCGGCACATTCACCTGAAAATGAATCGCTCGATATTGACACGGATACGCCGTGACCCCCTCTTTATCGATTTCATAAAGCGGGTCGGGAAACAATCCCGGCTCCCGGGTCAGCACGTTGTCGTCAAAACGGGTCGCGAGCATCTCCGCCGGTTCAAGCCCCACCCGGCGGACATGGGTATGTACCGCCAGCGGACCGCTCAGTTCGATTTTAACGTTTTCCGCACGATCCTCATCCGTGGTGAACGCCAACTGAAACGAAAACACCTCACCGCGCAATGCCGATCCATAACAATATTCCCGCGTAATCGGCAGTTTTTCCCGCGGAAGAACCTTCGTCATCGAATCAAGCAGTTTCACCTTCAGTTTCATGGAATGCTCCCTTTATTTCCTTCTCAAAACGACGGACGTTTTCTGTCCCGGTTCGTCCCGTACGCGAACCGACTTCCGACCGCCTTTTTTTTCATCTTTTCACCGGTTGCCGCGAACCCGGTCCGGTTCAAATAAAACACGTTCCGCCCTCTCCGCCCGGCGAAAATCATCGACTCTCCCGCGCCCGCCAGCCCGGCAACGACACGGCCGGATCCGCTCTCTGAGCCGATCCGGAACTTGCGACGACACCGACCTCTCCGGGGTTCGAATAAAACAAAACAATCGGTGCATATTCCCGATAATGTGCCACAACGAAAGGCATTTTTCCAGTTGCGTTCCGCAGCCTGCCCGGTTTTTTTCACGATTTTACCGAATCAAAACAGAAAATCCGCGGCTTCAACGTGAAAAACTCCCCGCCGATTTCCACCCCGTTCTCCTTCCGGACGAACCGCACCTCGCTCCAGCTGCCGTCCACGGCCAGTTCCGATATTCCTGCACTCCGCCACTTCGGCGCAAGTTCCAGATGCGCCGACGCCATCGGATCGAGCGAACAATTCGTCACCGTCACGATCATGCGCTCCCCCGTCCGGGCGAGGTTGCACAGCAGCCACACATTCGGAGAAACCGTCTCCGTCGCCGGAAGAAGTTCTCCCCCGGAAAGAAATCCGTACAATTCCCGGATCAGCGACCGCTTGCGGTAACAGAACTGCAATGACGAATTATTCCAGAATGTCGCGCATCCGAGCACCGCAACTCGTCCGCCCGCCGCATTGACGAAACGCGTCACCCCCGGCTGCACCACTTCGCCGGAGGGCGCAAGATAATTCGTCAACGCCTCCGCCCCGCAGAGCCGCAACCGGACGAACCGGCTGCTTTCTCCCCCCGCCGGAGCGAAGGCAAGATTGTAAATTTTCCGACCGGGTCGATCGCTCACTCCCGCCTGCGGCAGAATTTCCTCTTCGCAGAAATTGAGTTTCTCAAGCTCCTCGACTTCCACGCCGAGCCACGATGCGCCGAACCCGCGCCGCGCCAGAATCCGCGCGCCTTCACCGTCGATCAACACGCCGCCGGAGAGAATCCGGCGCACTTCGTCTTCCGGCAGGCTTTCCGCCGTCGTCCCGTTCAGAAACTTCACCGGCTGTTCCCGGGTCGTATACGGGATCCCCAGCCGCCCGAACCAACCCGTCCCGTGACAATCCCAGACCCGTTCGTACCAGCCGCGCCCGGTCACCGCAAGCACATTCGATTCAGCCGGATCGCGCAGCAGCTGCCATCCGGCAAGCGGCGCATCCGCCACCGCCTCCCGGAAGGCGTCGAATTTCATCCGTTCCTTCCGGAACATCTCGAAATATCCGGACTCCTCACAGGGATCGTCGAGATATTGAGCTCCGTAAAACAGCGTACCCGAACAACCCGCGGCAAACGCTCCGGTCATCAAGCTTCGCAGATACGCCGACGACATGAAAAAGCGTGTGTGCGGATATGTGTCGGATTCATGAACGCTCTCCACGTCTTCCGGAAGATGTTCCAGCGTGTAAAACGTGTACGACAGCGTCGACGGCACGCTCTGCGGCGAATCCCCGCACGAATACTGGCTGCCGAATACCCGCAGCAGCGGCCGGGTGTGCGCCCCGGCCAGCGCCCGGGCGACATCCGTGAAGTAATTTCCATCCAGAAACGATTCCCCCGGCTGGCACAATCCGATCCGCGTCGACGCGGAAACTTCATCGACCGCTTCCCGGATCGCCCGCGCCATCCCGACCATCGTATCGTGCGACAATTCAAAAAAAAGCCGGCGCAGCGATGAATTTTCCGCGTTCTCTTCTCCGAAACGCCGCTGCAGCTCCTCCCGCGGATAATAACGCCCCGCCCGGCGGGCAAACTCCTCCAGATGCGTCGGACAGAAACAGCCGAACCAGATGCCGGCATGACGGCTCAATTCGAAATCGTCCTCCAGAAGAATGAGTTCCGGTTGCGCTATCTCCGCCACCGCCGCGATCTTCGCGGAAAAATCCGCCCGGAATTCCCCGCACAGCGGACAACACGAAATCGACGCCTCCCTTCCATCGATTCCCACGATCCGCTGCAGAAAATCCGCCCCCGACCGCAACGTCGGACAGCACCACCAGCCGATCTCCACATCCATCCCTTCCGCCCGTTCCCGCAGCGACCGCAGCGACCGGCCGATCATGCGAAAATCATCCAGCGAAGGATAACCATTCATCACCGATTCCAGATTCGG
>CALXNS010000050.1 GCA_944389815.1 uncultured Victivallis sp.
GCGGCAAGGGCGGAAGCCATGCACGATCTCCTGCGGAATCGCGAATGCTGAACATATATATTAATTGGAAAAGAAAGAAGGGAACCAAAATGAACGGGCTATACGCATATTTTGCCTACGGGAGCAAGCTGCTGCCGGAGAGGTTGGTTCAGCGTTGCTCGACTGCGGTTCCATATGCTCCGGCGATTCTGCCGAACTACCGTCTGACCGAACGGCTTTATGCCGATGTCGACTATGCACCGGGGGGGCAGGTTCACGGGTTTGTGTATCTCCTCCGGGGGAATGACGTGGCGCGTCTTGACCGCTACGAGGGATATCCGCAGATTTATCGCCGTTCCACCGTGGATGTGATCCTCAACGACGGCACGGAACTGCCCGCGCTGATTTACGAAATGACTCCGAGAACCAAGGAAATCCGCAACGGATTACCCTATCCGGAAGCGTATCGGAAGATCTGCCGTGAGGGGGCGAATCTTCATAGAATCAAAAATCACTTTATCAGAAAAAGGAGGCGCAAATGAAAAAAGAAACTGTCCTCCCGGTCTTTCATCGGTCGTCCCAATCCGCACCAACGCAGAGCGTTGTTCATGAACAGAGACGGTTTTATCATTTCTACAATCCGCAAAAATTCCTTCATTTTCGCGGTTAATTCGCCCATTTCTTCTTCCACCATTGGAAAAAGGTAACTTTCCATCGTAAAGTACGGGTGGAGCGGCAAAGGCGTAACGAAAGTTGCGAGAATCATATTGAAACGGTTTGCCAACGCCGGAGCATGGGAGGACTACTGGCAAAAACGCATGGATATTATCGGCAACGTCGTCATCGGCGCTGGAAATTACAAGTGTTCTTCACAAAATTTGGGACAATAACTAACCATGATAACCTGCAAATATCACAGTTGGGTTCAAGGTCAATAACCAGCGGGCAGCTGCATTGCCGGGTGTGGGCGAACCGGATTGTGGAGCAGTATGCCGGACGGCGGGTTGTCTGATTGGAGGATGAAAATTTGGGACAAGATAAATTTACTTATGTGAACTGCCGGGGCGATGTTTATTATCTGCGCTCGGGGAAGAGCGGACGGGGTGGCGGAACGCAGATCATCTGTTCGAAAAAGTGTACGCCGGACGCTCTGGAAGCGATTCCGGAGGGAATGGAGATTGCCGAGTCGCCCAACGGCAAGGTTTCCTGCCGCAAGAAACAGCAAAGCGCGATTCTGCCGCAGGAACGGGATTTGCTGGAAAAATGGATTCCCAAGTTGTCCAAACAGGCGTTCGTCAAAATCGAAGTCAAGCCGAAGGAACTGATTGTTCACGCGACCGAAACGGCAAGGTATAAGTCACTTCCATTCGGGATTCCGCTGGAAGGCGCGCTTAAATTACTGGAAAAATTTATTGTTTACGAGCCGTTCTTCAAATTCGAGTTGGACGATCCGAACACGCGATTGTTTTCGGTTTCCAGAATGTGTTATATGACCATTGACGGCGAATGGATGTATTTGGAGTCCGGCAATCTCGAAACGCTGGCAAAAAAATATCTGCCGCATGTCGGCAAAGAAAGTTTTTTTGAACTGGAGTAAGCATGAGTGTGGCATATGAGGGTTTGAATGAACTGATTACCCGGCAGAACCTGCGGGAGGAGGCCGGAGACGTTTATTTCAAGCGCGGGCTGGACTATTTTAAGTCCGGGAAGGTTCAAAAGCTGCATGTGAATGACGGGCGTATTGAAGGTAAAGTTTCCGGAAGCCGTTCCTATCGCTGTTCGATTGAGCCGGACGAAGACGGCTGGTTCTCCGGCGAATGCAGTTGCCCGCTCGGCGACGACGGCGAATTCTGCAAGCATTTGGTCGCGCTGGGACTGGCCTTTATCGACGGATTCGAAACGCCGCAACCGGCGAGCGGGAAACGCGGTAAATTCGATCTCGCCGCCTTTCTGAAAGCGCGGAGCAAAGAGGAGTTGACGGCGTTGCTTGCCGGGGCGGCAAAGCTGCATCCCGATTTGCTGGAATTTTACCGCATGAGTCATCTGCCGGACGATCCAAACTCTTTGCGCCGGGAGTTGTTGCAGAAGATCGACCGTTTGCTGGATTTGGCGGAAGAATGCAGTTATGTCGATTGCTATGGCGACGAAGCGGATGAGATCGATGAAAATTTCGAGCAATTTCGGCAGGAACTCAATCAACTGACCGAAACGATGGAGCGCTTGACACCGCCGCTCATCCTGGAATTGGCGGAATATGCGATCAAAGGGGCGCTCAAGCGGGATAGCGGCGACGACGAATGCGGACTCGATGAATTGATCGGCGATATGCTTCCGTATTATTTCGACGCGGTAACCAAGGGTGCCGGCAAGCCGCTGGAAATCGCGGAAAACATGATCGAATGGGAAGCGGCCAATCCATGGGGCGCGTTTGGCGAAGTCGGCCGTTATTTCATGGACGCGCCCCAGCGGATCGTCAATGCCTGGGAAAAACTCGCGCAACGCCAGTGGGAGGAGATGCCGGAACTGCCGATGGGAACGCGAGCCTCCAACAAACGGGAATTGATTGAAAAGCGGTTGCTGCAATGCGCCAAACTCAACTGTGACAATGAATTGGAGTTGAAAATTCTACAGAAAAACCAAAGCTCTCCAGAGCAGGTTTTAGAGTTGACCAAGCTGTTGTTCCGTCTGGATCGTTACGACGAAATGCTGCCGTTGCTGCAAAAAGCGCATGATCGATTCAAAGGCGATCATGAAATTTTGGACGCTCTGGTAAATGAACTCATCCGGTGCGGCCGAAAAGAGGAAGCGTTGGCTTTGGCGTGGAAGTGTTTTGAGCGTTACCCTGACTGTAAATACGGTTACGAGTTTTTGCGTTCGACCGCCCGTTCCTGCCATAAGGGTAAAGTTTATTTGGCCAAAGCGTTGGATTTTCTGCGGAAGCGTCTCACGTCCCGCGATCAGGCGATCTGCGCCCGCACGGAAATGGTGAATATTCTGCTCTGCGAAAAGGACTACCCGCAGGCGCTGGAAGTTGCGGATGGCGGACTGTGTGCGCCTCAAACTCTTTACCGGCTGGCGGAGGCTCTCGCGAAAACCCGGCCGGACGCTTCGGCCCGGTTGATCAAAAGGCCGCTCGACCAACACCTGCCCCAGGTCGGTGACCGCTTCTATGCCGAATCGGTACGTTTGCTGAAGCTTTACAGAGAATATCTGGCGGCGGCGGGTGACGGAGAACGGTTTCAGAGTGAAATTCTCGCAATTCGCCAGCAATACAAACAGCGCCGCAAATTCATCGCTGTATTGGACCACGAGGGCTTGAAATAATCGAATACGAAGGTACGATCTTCGTGAATGATATTCCAGGAGGACGCAAATGCGAAAACAAGGCATCATGAAAGATATTCCGGAAAGCGGAATCATCCTTTATCATACGGCAGATGGCGCGAGCGACATCCGTCTTTATTCCCGCGACGGCAAGGTCTGGTTGAACCAGAAACAGATTGCGGAACTTTTTGCCACCTCCGTCGCCAACATCAGCATCCATGCATCAAAGATACTGAAAGACAACGAATTGAAGAGAGATTCAGTTGTTAAGTCTTATTTAACAACTGCCGCCGATGGCAAGGATTATCCGGTCGATTACTGTTCCTTGGGAATGATTCTGGCAATCGGTTTTAAGGTTCGCGGCGTTCGCGGCGTTCAGTTCCGGCAATGGGCAAACCGGCATCTCGCCGAATATCTGGTCAAGGGATTTGTCATGGATGACGTCCGATTGAAGAATCCCGACGGGCGGCCTGACTTCTTTGATGAATTGCTGAATCGCATCCGGGATATCCGTGCTTCGGAGAAGCGGTTTTATCAGAAGGTTCGTGAGCTTTTTGCGCTCAGCAGCGATTACGACAAAACGGACAAAGCCACCCAGATGTTCTTTGCCGAAACTCAGAACAAACTGCTTTTGCGGTGACCGGGCGTACCACCGCCGAGATTGTCGTCGACCGGGCAGACGCGCAAGCTGAAAACATGGGGCTGACTTCGTGGCAGGGAAACTGGAACCATTATCGTCCCCATGCCGGGCTTGGCTGCAAAATGGTCAAACCGTATCCGCAGGATATGAATGCCCCGGTCAGAGAGGTTTCATTTCTTGGTGGCTTGCTTCACGGTTATCGACGGGAACCGATGGCGGCGTGAACGTGAGGAATTTATGCACCCCCGTTACGCGCGCGTGAGGATTTTCGCTCTTGTCAGAAAAAATAGGGATTTTATGACAGTCTGCCATGATTGTCGCGGCCGCGGTTTCCGGAGCGTCATCCCTTCAGATCGGAGCTGTTATGCCGGAAGGACGTGCCCGCAATCGTCTGGATTTAACGCTTTCCAGAGAGGAATGGGCGGAACTGAAAGCG
>CALXNS010000051.1 GCA_944389815.1 uncultured Victivallis sp.
ACTCGTGATCCGGGAAAGTGCAGCGGAGGCGGCAACGTCCTGATCCGACCCGGGCGGCCGGGCCGGAAAACAAAATTTCCGCGCAACGGAACTTAAAGGTTTAAGTCAACATACGAAATCAAATGAAATCGAAAGGGAATCACAAGAAAAAACCACTCAAGCATATTTTCAAACAGACAAAAATCACTGAAAGTCAAACCCAATTTCAAAAAGAGAAGGAAACCATCCGCCCGAACGCCGATTCAATCCGAAGTCTGGAAGAGCACGGACGGCCGATCCAGGCAGATCCATATCCGAAAATTCCCATAATAAACAACGAGGGTAAAATGAAACAGATCATGAGCAGCTCCGCCCGAACGGTATCCCCACTTTCGACTCGCGTCATTCTGAACGGAATCGCCCGCTTTACATTGATCGAACTTCTTGTCGTGATTGCGATCATCGCGATTCTTGCGGCGATGCTGATGCCGGCGCTGAACAAGGCCAGAGAGTCCGCTTATGCGATCAAGTGCATGAACAACCTCAAACAGGTCGGTTACTACATGACGTTTTACATCGGCGACTACAAATTCACTCCGCCCTTCAACTGGGTCGACAGTACCGGAGCCACTCCGTTCAGCGAAGACAGCAACTGGGTGATCTACCTCGCGCAATACATGGACGTCGGAGATCCCCACTCAACCGCCGCCTACCTGCATAAGATGCCGGTCGTCTGGTGTCCGAAAGACAACAACATTCCCTTCGGCGTCGGAAACGGCAATGCGTTAAGCTCCTACGTCTGGGCGCAGAACGACGAGGCCGACAAACTCGAAGGGAAATACTGGGGCAACACTTTCTGCGGCAGATTCAACGGCTCCTCCTTCGAAATCTGGGCGGGCCCGATCGACCGTCTGCGCGACTTTTCAAACCGGATCGTCCTGCGTGAACGAATCAATGTCGGCGGCATGAACGGCACTCCGCGGGGCTACTGGGCGCCGCATCCCCAGGATCAGGGCGACTACGCCATGAGCCACTGTCTGTTTGCCGACATGCACGTGCAGAAGGTGAAATCGAAGAAATAGTGATCGAAGACAACTCGATTTTCTCACTCATCCCGGAAACAGCATTATTTTCATAGGCGCAATCATGAATATCGGAAAAAAACACAAACTCCTCGGCGGGCTGCTCGGAAGCGTGCTGCTCGGCTGCAGTTCCTGGGCCGCGGAAATTCCGCAGGCGTCAATTCCGTTTACCGACACGCCACCGAACATCGATGGAGTCATCGACCCCGCCGAATGGCAGGAGAGCTGCATTCTGAGGCAGATCACGCCGCTCGGCACCACCCAGAGCGACGGCATTGAAACGGAGTTTCTTCTGAAATATGACCGGAACTGCCTCTACGTGGCGGCCATTTGTTCCGAGCCGTCCGCGAAAGGGCCGGAGGCGTATCCGCGCCCGTGGCATGACGCGTTCTTCAACAACGACGACACCGTTCAGATCGTGCTCGGCGTCGCGGATCCCGAAATCGCCGTGCGTGAAAAAATCAACGTCGGCGGTTATGACGGCGCGCTGGACAATCAGGTCACCGCGGCTGACTTCTACTACACGTACAGCGTCAATGCTGTCAACTCCGTTCAGCGGCAGTTCAACGAGGCACCGCAGGAGAACGCGCTCTTCCGTTCCGCCGTCGTACCGTTCGCGGATGGACGCTGGGCGGTGGAAATGGCGATTCCGTTTTCCAGCTGCGGACTTGATCCGGTACAGCAGCGGAAGGTTTTCGCGAACTTCTTCCGCCACCGCGCCCCGGTGATGTACGGCTGGCATCTGCCGGCCTTCGGCGGCTACAACCCGATGCCGCTCGGCGAAATCACCTTCCTGCCCGCCGGAGAAGCCGGTTCCCGGGAAACCAGGCCGGAACAACGAGAGAAACAGGCCGCGCAGCAGGTCTGCCGCGCCTCCATCGCCTATGGACCGCTCAATGGAGTGATCCTCGGCGTGGTGCAGATCGATGGGGAATATGGCGAACTCACAGGCGAACTGGAAGTCGAAGGACTCCCGACCGTTCGGGAAAAACTCGATTTCACCGCCATGCGGAATCACGACAGCAAGGAACTCGATACGCGCCAGGCGATCGTGAAATGTCCTCTCCCCGAGGGGGACCAGCCGGAACGGCTGGCGAAGTTCGTTGTCCGCGACGACTCCGGCAGAGAGATCGCAACCGCGGAACTTCGCTGCGCCGCGGCGAAAATGCCGGAATGGCTGCACACCGACGCGGGCAGAGAGTACGTCGAAGAGAAAATCCCCCGCCCGTGGACCCGGCCCCGGATCTCCGGAACGACGGTCGAACTGCTGGACAAAACGATCGTCCTCGGCTCAAACGGCTTCCCCGAGGCGGTGGACCGCACCGGTTCTGAAAGCCGGATCTTTTCCGCCCCCCCGAAAATTCAACTCTCCGTAGACGGGCGGGAACAGGAGTTCTCCTTCGGCGAACTCCGGATACAGCCGCGCAACAATCAGGTCGCGGCCGAGGCGAATGCGACCTCCGGCCCCTGGCGTCTGCGCGTGAAGAACCAGATCGATTTCGACGGCTTCATGGAGATCAAGTTTTCCCTCTCCGGCGGAGAACTTGAGAAAGTGAACCGTCTCGCGGTCCTGCTGCCGCTGGACCGGAAAATCGTGAAATTCCTGCTGCCGGGCGTCTCCGTCCAGCAGGCGGGCGAATTGACCGGCGCCGGTTACCGCAACAGCGCGGGCAATCTCTGGATCGGCAACCAGGAAGAGGGACTGGCGTTCTCCTTCGACCGGAATCCGTTCCGAGCCGCCGACCTGCGGCACCAGATCGAAATCGTCCAGGACGAAGAGGGGGATTTTCTCCGGCTCAATCTCGTGGACGCGGCCGGGCAATTGACGGAAAACGAGGAGATCTTCCGTTTCTTCCTTCAGCCGACCCCTACCAAACCGTACGCTCCGCGCCCGGTGCGCGGCTGGGTCACCTGGTGGTGGGAAGGGTGGAGCCGCTGGCACGGCTATCCCGATCTCGGCCGGCTCGACGAGGTGAAGAAAAAGGTCGAGGAACTGGCCGCGGAAGGCAAGAAACTCACGCTCTACTGCTGCCAGGGACTGCAGGAGGATGCGTCCCCGATGCAGCAGTTCCGTTCCGACCTCGAACTGCAGCCCTCCTGGCGCTACTATTTCTGGCAGGGGAAAAACTGTTTCGCGACCTGCAAACGCGGACCCGAAGGCGATCTGCAGCTGCACAACTACCGCAGGATCATCGCCGAAACCGGCATCCGCGGATTGATGAGCGACGGACTTTCCGTTCCGTGGGGCGACAGCAATCCGCTGCACGGCGAATCGTGCGGAGCCGAGGAGAAGCTCTCCATGGACCGCGAGATCCGGAGCCGCGTAGTCCGGCAGCGGGAGTTTCTGAAACGCGTTCGGGGCCTCTTCGACGCCACGGGTGACGACTTCTGCCTGGTCGCCCACACCGGCGGCGGGATCGACGTGAACACGTTGAGCTTCTTCGACAGCTATTTCGAAGGAGAACAGCTCATGCGCTTCCGGCGCGGCTACTATCCGAGCGAAGCGATGTTCTCCATCGGTTACAGCGGGCTCGCATACGGCTGGCGGACCATTTACTGGCCGAAGCAGCTGCACAACTACGACGGCCTCGACACGGCGCTTGCCTACACGCTCTTGTTCAACAGCGAATACTACACGAACGACGACATCGACCCGGTCAACATCGACGTCGATCTCCTGGAGCGTTTCGCCGCTCCCGGCAACACCTTCCACCCGTTCTGGCGGAAGCACGAGAAGATCGGGTTCGAGTCGGAAAACTGTTACGCTTCGCTCTATTACGGAGAAAAGGAGTCCCTCGTGGTCGTGAGCAACCTCCGGTACCGGAAGAACGGTTACCGCCTCGATCTGCGAAAACTCTATCCCGGCCGGGAGATCGAACTCTTCGACTATCTCCGGAAAACCACCTCCGACGCGGCGGAAGTGACCGAAACGCTCGACCCGTTCAGCTGCCGGCTGCTGGTCGTGCGCCCGAAACCCGAAACCGTTCCCGCCGTCGTCGTGCCGAAACAGGAGGCGGGAAGCGATGCGCAGTGGAAAATCTCCGGCGGCGAACGCCAGGCGGACGGCACGATCCGGCTCAAGGGAGTCCCGGGCGGCCCGGCTTCGGAGGCGCAATTGCAGAACTTCACTTTCGGGCGGGATCTGTCGGTCCGGATCGAATTCGTCGCCGACGGCAGGCTCGGCGCGATCATCGGGGGAATCAACTTCCTCCGCGACAGCGGCTGGGTCTTCTACAACGAACGGGGCGAGGATCTGACCGGGGTGGTGAACCGCTACGCCACCGCGCGCGAAGGGTGGAACACCCTTGATCTGACCATCCGCGACGGCCGCATGAACGCGCGGCTGAACAACAAACTTCTGGTCCATGAACGGGAACTCGACCTGAAACCGGAGGGGAATCAACTCTCGTTCCGCACCTGGCACGACAACACGCTCTCCTTCCGTCTGGTTTACGCGCGCAATTTTTCCACGTCCGACCGGACAACGGTTGAGGAGTTCGACGTCGCCGACCAGGCCGGCGAGTGGGAGTTCGCCAATGCGGCCGAAGCGAAGGCGGAAGGCAACCGGTTCCTGCTGCGCGCCGCTCCGGAAAAGGGGCTGGCCGTCGCCGACTTCCAGCGGACGTTCCAGAAGGACCTCTATGTGGAGATGAAAGTCAAGCTGCCGTGGCGTTTCAACTTCGTGCTGGGCAACTTCACGATCAGTTACGGCGGCGGCTTCCCGGGCTGGGGCTGGCTGGTGCGCGGCGAGGTCGATCCCTATTCGCGCGGCTGGGTGTTTCTGCACGTCCCGCTGGTCTCGGCGGAGTACAAGCCGCTGATCATCAATCTGCGCGATGGGGTTCTGAATGTCTTCTATGACGGCCGGATCGTGGTCAAGGACCTGACGCTCGCACTGCCGGAAGAGCCGAACAGCTTCGCGATCCAGACCTGGCACGACGACGTGATCGACGCAGAATTCGTGGAACTTTCCACCCGTTCGCGCAAAGTGGAGAGCCGGCAGCTGCATCCGATTCTGGAGGAAAAATGAAGCCGTTGACCTTCTGGAACAAACTCGGCTACGGCGCCGGAGCGTTCACGGAAAACAACGTCCAGAACGCCGTGAACATGATGCTGCCGCTGATCATGTTCAACTACATGGGCGTGAGTCCGATTCTGCTCGGCTACGCCTTCGCGATCGCGCGTTTGTGGGACACGGTCACCGATCCGCTGATGGGCTACCTGAGCGACCGCACCCGGTCGCGGTTCGGCAGACGCAAGCCGTACATCCTCATCGGCGCGGTACTGAGCGCGTTCTCCTTCTGGCTGATCTGGATGTTCCCGGAGGGGAAGTCGGAGATGTGGTACTTCTGGTACCTGACCGCGACCTGCCTGCTCTACTACACCTCGACGACGCTGTTCTGCGTTCCGTACATCAGCATGGGCTACGAACTCTCCTCGGACTACAACGAGCGGACGCGGCTGATGAGTTACCGTTCGCTCTTCGTGAACTGCGGCGCATTCATACTGCCCTGGATGTACTGGTTCACGGAGCGGAGCTGGTTCGACAATCCGCTGCAGGGAATGCGTTACCTGAGCGTAATCAGCGGAGCGACCTTCATTCTGTTCGCGCTTGGACCGCTGCTGCTCACGCCGAATGACCCCGGCCGCCGCGAGGAAACGCCTTGTGCCGGCACGGGAGAAGAACAAAAAAGCAAAGTCGGCATTGTGGACATCTTCACCGCATTCAAGGTCAAGCCCTTCCTCATTCTGGTGATCGTGCTGGGACTGAGCGTGTTCGGGTTGTTCCTCGTGATGTCGTTCGGCTTGAATCTGCTGATCTACTACGGCTGCGGCGGCGACAAGGAGTTCGCTTCGCAGCTTTCGGGGATCGGCGGGCTGATCTCGGCCGGCAGCTGTATCGCGGCGATCCCGCTGGTCAACTTCGTGGCGAACAAGATCGGCAAGAGCAGAGCGTTGATGGCATTCCTGCTGCTGGGAGCGCTGGGAAATCTGTCGATCCTGGTGCTGATCACGCCGGAAATGCCTTATTTGTCGATCATTCAACCGATCTTCGGAGCGGTCGGAATCTCGGCCATGTGGATTCTGATTTCCGCGATGGTGTCGGACAGCTGCGATTATGACGAGCTGTACAATCATCTGAGGCGGGAGGGGATTTTCGGGGCCATCATCAGCTGGACCTGCAAACTCGGTTACGTGCTTTGCAGCATCTGCAGCGGCTACTTCCTCGTCTGGTCCGGATTCGAACTGGATCTGGGGGGCGGACAACTGCCGGGAACCTTCCTGAACATGAGATTGATGATGTCCTGCATACCGGCCGCCGGGCTGATTCTCGCCGCGGGGATGCTCTTCTTCTATCCCCTGAGCCGGGAACGGATGGCCCGGATCAAAAACGAGCTGGAAAAGCGAAAAACAGAGATGCAAAAGAATGAAGCTGTCTGAATTATCCTTGCACCCGGGAATGGCCGGCGCCATCTGGCCCGATGCCTCCGGAAAACACATCAACGCCCATGGAGGCGGCATCCTGAAAGACGGAAACCGTTTCTACTGGTACGGCGAACACAAGGTTCCCGGCAAACAGGGCAACCTCGCCTGGGTCGGCGTCCACGTCTATGTTTCGGAAGACCTCGCGAACTGGGAGGATGCCGGAATCGCCTTCGACATCCGCAACGGCGGTCCGCTGCGTCCGGGGTGCGTCATCGAACGCCCCAAAGTCGTGCGCAATCCGGCCGGGAAATTCGTCATGTGGTTCCATCTGGAACGGGACAGCACCTACTCCGACGCCCTGCAGGCGGTGGCGGTGGCGGATCATCCGGAAGGGCCTTTCCAGCTGCTCTGGCATGGGCGCCCGAATCCGGGCGTCTGGCCGCAGAACACGCCGCCCGAGCTGAAAAATCCCGTCCGCATCGAAGCGGCGCGCCGCGAAATGCCAACCCTCTCCTACGCGGCCAATCCGCTCACCCCGCAACTGAGCCTGCTGGGCATGGATCTCGAAGCGGGACAGCAGAGCCGTGACATGACGATCTTCGTCGACTCCGACGGGAAGGCGTACAACATCTACACCTCGGAAAAGAACAGCACCATCCATCTGGCCGAGCTGGACGAGGCGTGTACCGGATTCACCGGCCGATACTGGCGGCTTTTCCCGGGGCGCTGGATGGAGGCGCCGGTGCTCTTCAAGCGCAACGGACTCTATTACTTCATCGGTTCCGGCTGTACCGGCTGGGATCCCAACGCCGCCCGCAGCGCCGTGGCCGAAAACCTGACCGGACCGTGGACCGAACTGGGGAATCCCGCCATCGACCCGGGCGGCGAAACCACCTACGACACGCAGGGGACCTTTGCACTCGAACTCGCGCCGGGGGAGATCCTCTTCATGGCCGACCGCTGGCGGCCGGAAAACGCCATCGACGGCCGCTATCTCTGGCTGCCGGTGGAGTGGCGGGACAACCGTCCGCTGCTGCGTGCCCCGGCGGGGTTCGAACTCCGGCGGCAGCTCGCCTGAAAAAACATACGGGAAACAGGTCCTTTCCCGGACGTACCTGTTTCCCCGAACTCCTGAGCGGAAACCATCGGCAGGGCCGGTTTACGGAACGGGAAGTTGCAAAACGTGCAAAGAGGGATTATGTTGTATGCGACGCCCGAAAGATCCGGCAGGATGAGTTGCAACGGAAATAACGGAGAGATCATGAAAGAACGGGAAAGATTCATCGCCGCATTGGAACGCCGCCCCCTCACCGGGCTGGTTCCTCATTTCGAACTGGTGTTTTTTCTGACCATGGAAGCGTTCGGCAAACTGCATCCCTCGCAGCGCCAATATGCCCAATGGGACCAGATGAGCCGCAAAGAGCAGGAGCTTCATCTGGATGAAATCGCCCGTTTGTATATCGATACGGCCAGGCGTTACCAGCATTCGGCGATCTTCTACCACGGCATCTCCGGCTGGAATCAGGAAACCGACCGCCGCTGCCTGGAACGGATCCGCGAACTCGGCGGCGATGAGTACGCCCTGGTGATGCACGGCGACGCCACCTATGCGCTGCCCACCGGCGATGAAGTTCTGGAATTCTCCTGCCGCATGTTCGAGGATGCGCAGGGGCTGAAAGATCAGGCCGAACGCATGGTCGACGATCAGATCGCCCAGGCGGAAAAGATCCGTTCCTGGGGCGTGCTGGACGGATTTGCGCTCTGTTCGGATTACTGCTTCAACACCAATCCCTTCATGTCGCCGGAACAGTTCGGTCAGTTCGTCTTTCCCTATCTCAGAAAACTGATCGCCGCCTACCGGGAGATGGGATTTTACACGATCAAGCATACCGACGGCAACATCATGCCGATTCTGGACATGCTCGTGGAGGCGAATCCGCATGCGCTGCACAGCCTTGATCCGCAGGGAGGCGTTGACATCGCCGAAGTCAAGCGCCGTTACGGCGACCGGGTCTGCCTGATCGGCAACGTCAATTGCGCCAGTCTGCAGACCGGAACTTCGGAAGAGCTGGCCGATTCCGTCCGTTACGCGTTGCGCAGCGGAATGCCCGGCTACGGTTACATCTTCAGCACCAGCAACTGCGTTTATACCGGACTGGCTCTTGACCGCTACGAAATGATGCTCGACATCTGGCGCAAAGAAGGAGTTTATCAAGGCTGAAGTCTCTCCGTTGAGCGGGAGCGCAGCAATGCGGACCGGGCGCGGCGCCGTGCCCGCGCCCGCCCGCCGTCAGCGATGGAGGGTTGCGCCGGAAGGAGCAAACGAGGGTTGATAAATCACGGAACTCTGGCGCACGACCAGGGAGGCGGTCAACCGTTCGTGGACGAACGGGACCGGGGCGGTTCCCTGAAGCCGGTTCAGCAGAAGTTCGACCGCGCGGCGGCCCATCTCCTCGAAAGGCTGGGCGATCGAGCTTAAGGCGGGATGAAATTTCTCGCAGAGTTCGAGGTTGTTCAATCCGACCACCGAAAGTTCGTCCGGGATGGCGATGCCCAACTCTTCCGCGGCGTGATAGACTCCACCTGCAAGCTCGTCGATCGCGAGAAAGATCGCGGACGGCCGTTTTTTCTGCCGCAGCAGATTCAGGGCCGGTTTGTATCCGAGGTAAAATAAATTGATTTTGCTGATCGGCTCAAAATAAAATTCCGAAAGCATGTGGGAGATGTAACAGGATTCCACGGGGAGCTTGTTGTCCATCAAAGCCTTTTTGTATCCCTCCAGACGTTCCCGGGCGATGTGGTTTCCGTGCAGTTCTGCTTCAACCGAATTCCGTACGAGGTCGAACGTTTCATGAATCCGAGCCTGCAACTGATCCTGAGTGAGCCCGTCCGGAAGTTCGACTTCGACCGACGCATGAAAGCTCTGGCTCGAATACTCTTCCCCGGCAGGAACCTTCTTGGAATACGACGCATTGAGTTTCAACATAGTTTCACCTCCATAAATGAGAAGGGACGGAAGCGGTCAGGCCTCCGTCCCTTCGGTTACATGTTTGTTCTGTGTGATGCGGTCAGATCGCCATCTTGATCCGTTCGATGGCGCGTTTGGCAAGGATGAAATCCCGTTCTTTCTGCTTCTGTCTGAGCACAGCCTCTTTGACCTTACGGGTCAGGACACCGGTTTCATCGAGCAGCAGCTTGAGCCTGCCGCGCAGTTCATCGATGCCGTGATTCAGCTCCTCCATCGGATCGACCGTTTCGGGAACAGGTTCCGGGTTGCGGACGACCGTCTGCACAGGGG
>CALXNS010000052.1 GCA_944389815.1 uncultured Victivallis sp.
GTTTTCAGGAAGCGCTTGAACAGAATCTGAAATACCGGGCTGAGATGTTCAATGATCCTTACTGCATTGGTTTTTTTGTGGATAATGAGATTACCTGGGGTGACGATGTCAACCTTGCGAGCAGTGTGCTGCGTTCTCCGGCAAAGCAACCCTCCAAGATTGCTTTCATGCAGTTTCTGAAGAAAAAACACGGTTCCGTCAGCAAGTTGAATCGGGTGTGGAAAACCGATTTCAGGAGTTGGGACGACCTGTTGGGAAGCACCGTCCTGCCTGATGTAAGATTCGCCGGGAAGGATATGCGCGAATTCAACAATATGCTGGTGGAACGCTATTTCAAACTCTGCCGCGATGCGGTTAAAGCGGTTGCGCCGGGAAAACTCTATCTCGGTTGCCGTTTCGCTTTCGGCGGCCATCCCGTCGCCGTTCGCCATGCGGCGAAATATGCCGATGTGCTGAGTTTCAATCATTACCTTTATTCGGTCGGCAATATCACGCTGCCGGAGGGGATCGACAAACCGATCATCATCGGAGAGTTTCACTTCGGCGTTCCCGGCTACGGGCCGCCCCATCCCGGACTCTGCGCCGTCGCCAGTCAGGCGGATCGTGTCCGCGCTCTCGAACGTTATGTCGAAAGCGCCCTCTATAATCCGCTGATCGTCGGCGCCCATTACTTCCGGTTCGCCGATGAGATGGCGACCGGCCGCTCTTTCGACTGCGAGAATATGCAGACCGGCCTTGTGACCGTCACTGATACGCCTTACCGGGAGATGGTCGAGGGAATCCGCGAACTGAGCAGCCGCCTTTACGAAATCCGCGCCGGGGAAGGGAGGGGACAATGAACGCAGCCGCTTCGGATACCCGCCTGATCAGCGGGACTTTTCTGCAGCTCGATCACTGGGATGACCGGGAGGGGGAGCGATTCCAGCGGGAACTGCGTTCGCTCACTCCGGATCACTGGCGGCAGATGCTTCATGATATGGCGGCGATCGGCATCGATACGCTGGTTTTCCAGCAGGCGGCGGATGCGCGCGGCGGTCTGGATGATGTGAGAGTTTATTATCCGGGCAGTTCCCTGCCGGTTCCCGAATGGATGAAGGGCAAGCCGGACCTTTACACCGAAGTCGTCGATGAAGCCGACCGGCTGGGCATGAAGATCTTTCATGCGGTCTACGGCATGCACCTGCCCAATCCGGCGGAACGGCTTGACGAAGCGATCGGGTGGGGAAGGCGGCTTCTGGCGGAGCTGCTCGAACAGTATGGCGGCCGTCCCAGCTTTGCGGGATGGTACTGGACTTACGAATATCCGCCGTCAACACCCGCCGGACGCGACTCGCTGCGCCGGATTGTTCCCGCCCTGCGGGAGCTTTCCGACGCGCCCTTGCTGATCGCTCCCAATTGCGACCGGGGGATGAGCGCCACCCTCCTGCAGGATATCGACGTCGACATCATCGCTTATCAGGACACGGTCGGCCTTGGCGTGGAACCGGATATTTTCGGGCGGTATGCGCGCGCCGACCGGTTTCGCAGCCTGGCGCGGCTGCCGTTTGTCTACGAGGAGCTGAGCTATGCTCATGACGCCTGGGAATCCGGCAATCCGTGGAACCAGTATGTCCGGCCCCGCGGCCGCACCCGTCTGTGGAATGACCTTGAAATCTGGGAGTTCGATTACCGGGGCGTTCTGCAGCCCGCCGAATTTTCACGGATCACCGCCCAGCTTGATCTGACCGCTCCGTTTGTGGAGAAACAGATCATCTATCAGTATCCCGGACTGATGCACAATTCCCGTCATCCGGTTCCGGTCGGAGGGGAGCGCGCGGCGACGCTTTACGAAAATTATGCGATTTACCGGGAAGCTATGCTAAACGGCGGCAGATAACGCAACGCAAGTACATCATGTAAACGGGGTGCGAAGAGCCGATCGCTCTCCGCACCTCGTATTTCCGGCGCTTATCCGGTTTGAGGATTTGTCAGTCGGCGATCACGAAAAGCCAGCCGCTTTTGTAGTTCTTGAGGTTCTGCGAGAAGGTCCAGTCCGGGTGCCGTCCGGGCCGGTTGCCGATTCCCGCGTCGGAGTTGGCTCCGGCTGAGAAGTTGTTGTAGGCGAATACGGTCTGCTTCTCGGCGGTGTTGTGAACCTGCATCGAACCGTAGCCGCCGCCGGGGTTGACCTGATCGCCGAAATCGAACTGATCATCGGAGGCCCCTTCGACGCTCGTGTTATTCTGCGGTTTGTAGTCGTTCGGCCAGAATTCGATGTTTCCGGCGGGGAAGCTGCCGGTCTTGACGGAATCCACATTCGACTTGACCGCGAGGTTGGCCACCGGCTGCTGGAATCTGGCTCCGGCGGATTTGACCGGAACGCCCAGCTGGCGGACGTTTTCGGCGAAGTTGTCCATCTCCGCATACACCCAGTTCTCCTTGCCGCTCTTGTCGGTCAGCACCATCAGGTAGCCGACCCGCGCCGGCCTGGCGGTGAACTGCGCGGAGTTGTCGACCTGGTAGTTGACCCGGCTCTTGTCGCCGAAGCCGGAGCCGGTGCGCAGATTGTAGGCGTAGAGCAGCTTCTTTCCGGCGGTTTCGGGGACGAGGGACGCGGCTTTTTCCATCACGGTTTTCTCATCGTAACGGAATGGCGTGACGGTTTTCATATTGTCGATCTGCGCGACGACGAAGAGCTCGGCGCTCTTGTATTTGTTGCCGCCCTTGGAGAAAGTCCAGTCCGGGTTCCCGGAGGGATTGTTGCCGATGCCGAGGTCGCAGTTCGCACCGGCCCGGAGATTGCTGAAGGAGAACACGGTCTGCTTTTCCGGATAGTTGTGCAGTTGCATGGAACCGTAGGAGCCGTCGGCGCTTTTCCGGTCACCGAAGTCGAAAGTTTTGTCGCTGGCGCCGGGAATCTGTTTCGCATTGGCCGCCACATAGTTGGTGGCCCAGAATTCGATGTTTCCCTTTTCAAATTTTCCGGTCTTCACGCCGGGGACGTTGCTGAACACCTCAAGGTTGTTGACGTAATCCTGAAAGGCGTTGCCGCCGTTCGCGGGAACCGCGATGTCGGCGATCGTATCGGTGAAGGGGTCCATCGCGGCGAATACCCACGAGAGATGTAAGCGCCCAGCCAGCTCCATGGTGATGGTGGATCGAGGGGAGATTTTTTCGAAGGGGAAATGGCCACAAAATGAATGCCGTCAGACGACGATGACCGCCCGACGACATTTCCTCTTCATAATACGAGCCCGAGCTCATTGACTACGTTGTTTCGCCCCGGGGATCAGCGAATCAATCTGTCCTGC
>CALXNS010000053.1 GCA_944389815.1 uncultured Victivallis sp.
CCGGATTCGCTCGGACGGACCGGCGCGGAGAAAACCGCCAACCTCGTTGCGCTGCTCGACGGTTATTTCGCCGACTCGGGGCACCATTTGAATGTGAATGTGCTGCGGCGCGAAACGCTGCTCGACGCGATGGAACATCCGGAAAAATATCCCCAGCTGACCATCCGCGTCTCCGGTTACGCCGTGAACTTCATCAAGCTCACGCGCGAGCAGCAGCTCGACGTCGTCAACCGCACCTTCCACGAGCGCTTCTGAGTGCGTAATAAACCAACGTGACGACCGGCCGGAGATGATGAAGGGACGCATTCATTCCGTGGAGAGTTTCGGCACCCTCGACGGGCCGGGGATCCGTTACGTAATTTTTTTTCAGGGGTGTCCGCTGCGCTGCCGTTACTGTCACAATCCGGACACCTGGAATCCGGCTTCCGGACGGGAAATTTCGGTCGAAGAACTGATGCGCGGCATCGTCTCCTGCCGGAATTTCCTCCGCTCCGGCGGAGTGACGCTCTCCGGAGGCGAACCGCTGCTGCAACCGCAGTTCGCCCGGGCGCTGCTTGAGGCGTGCCGTCGGGAAGGATTCCACACCGCGCTCGACACGGCTGGAACCGGAGAGCTGAGCAGGAATGCTCCGGTTCTCGACGCCGCCGATCTCATTTTGCTTGACATCAAGTCCCCTGACGCCGCACTCTGCAAAAATTTAACCGGACGCGACAATCTTGATGCGCTTGCCGCACTCGATCATTGCGAAACGACCGGAAAACCGGTCTGGATCCGTCACGTGCTGGTGCCTGGCATCACACTCGACGAAACGCAGCTCTCAACCCTCGCCGAACTCATCAACCGCTTCAGCTGCATCGAACGGGTCGAACTGCTCGGATTCCATCATCTCGGATTTTTCAAATGGGAGGAGCTTTCTATTCCCAATCCCCTGCGCGACACGCCGGCGGCGACGGCATTGGAAGTGGCCGAAGCGGAACATTTCCTCGCGGCACGGCTCGACCGACCGCTCATCGTCGCCACGGCGGAGCGATGAAGCAATCAGAGATTTCCGACATCACAGCCTGTTCAGGTCATAAAGGAGGCTCTGTATTTGCCGAATTCCTTCCCTTCCCTCGGCAAACGTTGCACGACCGGAACTCTTCCGGAAAAAATCCGCAGTCGTGATTTCAGAAATCACATTCCCTTATGATCTTTTCGAAATTTTCAAAATTTTTCAAAAATCTTTCCTTTCTCATGTAAGATCCGGCCTTCCGCAAAGGTATTAGATTGATGAAGACTGGTTGGTTTTGCCTCCATCTTCGCCGAAATGGTCGGATGTTGTTGAAAAAGGAGAACGTCTAGCTGATCTTTATTTGCAATTTGAACTTTCCGGAGTACATTATTGATCGCGTTCAAAATGGAAAGGAGAAAATTCAAGGCAAATAAGACTCGCATTATCGGAAGATGATACAATCGTGTGCGGAACATCTGTTCCTCCCCGGGATGGGGGCGCACCTGATTGAAGATTCTTTTACAATCGTATAGATAGACGTCCCATCTGAACTACCACTTCACAATAACGTCTGGCGGAAAAGCGTTCTGCACGAGTGTGCTTCCGGCACATTCTGTGGGGGTTTTTCTGCTCGCTGTGGTAGGCGAAGATGGGGCTCCCTTCAGAATGTGCCTTTTTCATGCAACACGGAGCAGAACGAATGAAACACACACTGGCATGTACGATTTCCGCACTTTTGATCTCAAGCGGGGTTTTCGCCGACGCCACCGCTCCGCTCTCCAAAGAGAGCGCCGGAGCATTTCTGGTCGCCTTGAAGGAGGCGAAGGAAAATTTTCTCGCCTCGCCACCGCCGCCGCCTCCTCCACCGCCGCAACCGGAAAGGCCTCAACCCGGACCGGACGGCACAATTGCACCGCAACCGCCGCCCGCGCCGCCGCAACCACGTTTCGAACTTGATAAAGCAGTGTTTTTCATCTATGACTCACGAATCCGCAGTTGTGGATTCGTAGTGAATTTGTGGGGAAAAACCGTGCTCGTCACTTCGGCGAACACATTTGCCCGGATGCAGAATCCGACCGTGGAAAACGCCCGGCGCGAACGTTTCGAGCTACTCTCCGCCTTGACCGGGAAAAATATGGATCTGGCTCTGCTTGAACTGAAGAACATTCCGGAAGACCTCGTGCCGTTTCAAATTCCGGAAAATCCGACCTACAAAGTCGAAGATAACATTTCCGTATCGGGAGAACAACCCAATAATGTGCGTACTCTTTACACAACCCAGGTACAAATCACACAAATCCGGGCCGGAGCCAGCAAGGACAGCGTTAGAATCATTCTGACCTCACCTACACAAACAATCACCAGCGGCGGACCGGCCTTCACCGCGGAAGGCGGCAATTCGGGAAAAAACACCACTTCCGGTTCCAATAAGATTTGCGGCATTCTTATTCAGGACTGGGAAGATTGTTCTCTGAACAACATCTTCAACGGTTATGGAACATTTTATTTCGAGTCGCTCGATAATCTCAATCCGGACGATTTCGAATGTTTCGACAAAACCGCCCAGGAAAAAGATCTCCAGTTCTACGCCTCGGCCGAACCGGTTCTCCAGCGCTGCATCCGGGAATACAGCAATCCGCACTACAGCTGGACTCTCTACGGCAGAACCACTTCCGGCGGCAAACACGATTATTCGCAGATCAACACCTATTTATACTGCCACAGCATGTTTCCCAGAATCAACTTCCTGGAATATTTCGCTTACAAACCCTCTTTGCGGATCCTTCAACGGGTGCTGAATCAGCAACAGAAGAAATTCATCGCCTTAAGTTACCTCTTTCACGTCCTCCCGATCAACCTGACCCCGGAAGAAATCACTTTCACCCAAAGGCTCTACAATACACTGCAATCCAATTATCGGCGCAATAAATTCGTCTGCCGCCAGTGCGGCGGCACCGGCAGAGAGGGACGGGTTGCCGGCTTCGAAAGCAAAGGAATCAGAATAATAACATGCAACCATTGTCATGGCATCGGAACCGCCAACGTCGTTTATTACGGACCGTTGAGAGTTTCACCGTTCCCCTGGTATCCACGCTCGTCCTATGAATTTTCCGGATTCCGGATCGGCATGGATTTCAACATGGCAAACAAAGTCGCCGACGAAGATTGGCGCCGCGATACCGCTCAATACAATATCACCAACTTCAACGGCCTCGTCGATGTCGTCAACGTCGGACGAAATCCGGAGTATTCCAACCGGGCACTGCGGACCCGGTTGAAATTCATGGCCAGGCGATTGATGTCGATCGAAGTTTTCTTTGAAAACGATCAGCACAATTTTCAAACCATGTACGATACACTCAGGAAAACATTCGGCTCTCCGGGATATGAACTCCACGCTCCCGGATGGACCTATGTGCTCTTTTACGGACACGATGTCGCCGCATTGCTCACCACGGAAGGTGGAAAAGTAGTCGTCCGCATCTACAGCCGCATTTTACAACAGCTCGAAGCAATGCTGCTGGAAACGTTTGAACAGACGCTCTTTTCGCCGCCGCTCAAAGATTACGACGGTGTCCTCTATTATCCCATATAAAGGAGATTTCGTCAATGCGGCCGGGTTCCCGCATTTCCCGTCAAAATGAACCCACCCCGGGATGTCTTCTCGAAAACATTCGATATGACATCCCTTTTTTCATCGGAATTCGCACCCCTTTACGACTCCCGCAACTCCGGACGGCGCCGGAGAAGTCGCACCAGAATCAGCGTCCCCAACGGAAACACCGCGCCGAGAAGCATCCCGCAACGCAATCCGAATTGTTCCGCATCCAGTCCGCTCTCCAGCAGCATCCCCTGCAGCCGGGGAAATTCCGACGCCGTGTCGGCGATCACCCCGAGCAATGCCGGGCCGATCGATGCACCGATATCCCCTCCCGCGGCCAGCATCGCATAGAGCCACGCCCCCGCCAATGGAAACGCCCGTCCCGCCAGAATGACCGAACCCGGCCACAACAAACTTACGGCAATTCCGCAGAGCGCGCACGCCCCCAGCGACACCACCGCATTGCCCGAAAGTGCCGCCGTCGCATAAAGAGCAACCGCCAGAATGCAGCCGCCGGTCATCAGCTCATCGATCCGCCATTTCGCCCCGAACAAACCGTAACTCAAACGCCCGATCCCGAGCATGACTCCGAACATGCACATGCCGACCACATCACCGACGATCTTCGGAAAAAGTACCGCCCGTTCCAGATAGGCCGAACTCCACATCGCCATCGAAACCTCCGCCATTCCGGCAAAGATGATCGTCAGCAAAATGAGATAAAACGTCCGGCGGCGCAGAAGAATTTTCGCTCCCTGCCGCTTCTCCTCCGGAATCTGCGGCGGCATCCGGCAGAGCGAGAACTGGATGATGTTCGCCAGCGGCAGCACCGCCCAGCCGCAGATGATCCACTGCCAGTTTTCCGCCCCGAAAATCCAGATCGCCAGCGTCGTCAGCAGCACCACCGTACACTGCCCCCACGCGTAAAACGAATGCAGCACGCTCAACATTCGCGCCTTCTGTTCACCGGGAATACCGTTGATGATGATGTTGAGCAGGAGTTCCAGCAGCCCCCCGGTCGCCGAAAAGAGGATCGTCCCCGCCAGAAACCAGCCGAAGGGATGTTCCGGAGACAGCACCGGAGCCAATGCGAAAATCAGATATCCCGCTATCGTCAGCACCGGCGCAAGAATTGCGAACGGACGGCAGCCGAAGCGATCCGTCGGCCAGCTGAAAACAACGTCTGCCGCCACCTGCGTAACGAAATTCGCAGCAATCAACACTCCGAACTGCGTATAGCTTAACCCATACATCAACTTCAACGGCACAAAAAGAATCGGGGTCAGATTGATTACGATCGCACCGACGAAGTTCGCCACATAACAGGCCGCCGCCGTTGAACGATA
>CALXNS010000054.1 GCA_944389815.1 uncultured Victivallis sp.
TTTCATTATCTGGACGAAATGCTCTCCGGTTCCAAGCGCGGCGCCTATCTCCGGGAACCGGAAAAACAGCCGCTGATTCTGCCGGAATCGGCCGAAGAGATTCAATTTGAACCGGGGGTGCTGGATCGATTTCTCTACTTCGTTGCCGCCTGCGGGAAGCGGGGAATCTATGTGAATTTGGACTTGATGAGTTCCTTCATCGGTTATGACAACGGCCTCAATCCACTTCTGCCGCAGGCCGGCGACCGGATCACGAAAACGCAGCTCCTGATCAACGACGCTTACCGCCGGAACTGGAAGGCCGGCGCGGAACGATTGCTCAAAACGGTCAATCCCTACAACGGATTGCACTTGAACGAAGATCCGGCCGTGACGATGGCCTGCGGGTTGAATGAACAGGAAATCTTGATTCCGCCCCGCGACTACCGGAAAGCGTTTCAACCGCACTGGATCGCATACCTCCGGCGCAAATACCGGACGCTCGAAGCGTTGCGCGAGGCGTGGGGCCGTCCGGAAATCGCTTCGTTCGATGCGGTTCCGCCGGTCGACGAGGAGATCAGCAAAAATACTCCCGCCGGGCGGGACATGGCACGTTTCTGCGCCGGGCTGGAAGCGGAAATGAGTGAATTTTATCTGGAGGCCATGCGGGAATTCGGCGGAAAAATTCTGCTCGGCAACTGGAATATGCGTCCCCGGCTCATCGATGTTCCGGCGCGTTCGAAACTGCCGTTGACGATGCTCAATTATTATCATGCGCATCCGATATACGGACAAAAGACCGTCGTTTCGCAGGAGAGCGCCATCCGGATGGGGGGCAATTTAGTCAAACAGTTCGCCGCGATGCGGCTTCTGGACCGCCCGCTGGTGATCACCGAATACGGCGCGACCTTCTGGAACCGGTTCCGTCATGAAGAGGGATTGCTGATCGGCGCGGGGGCGGCATTGCAGAACTGGAGCGGATTGACGGTATTCAGCAGTCCGGTCATTTACGGAACGAGCCGGATCGAATGTTTCCGCGCCGGTGCGGATCCGGTGATCCGGGCGGCGCAGGCGGTGGAATTTTTCGCCTTCCGCCGGGGGGATGTCGCTCCTGCGCACAACACGGTGGCGTTTGCGGTGGATGACGAAATCATTTTCAACGGCAACGCCATGCGCGGCATCAACGATTCGCTTTCCCGGCTGTGGGCATTGTGCCGGATCGGGATTCTCTACGGGAAAGAACGTTCCACGGAGGATTCCACACTGTGCATCCGTCCGGAAGGCATGGGCGAAGTTGGAGGAGACGGCAATTATTCCACCACGGCAGTGGATCTCTCCGGTGAACCCGCGGCCGCCGTGGTCGGCGAACTGCGCCGTCGCGGCGCGCTTCCGGAGGAGAATTTGACCAATCCGGAAAAAGGCATTTTCCAGAGCGATACCGGAGAAGTGTTCATCGATATGCCGCGCGGAGAGCTCTCCGTCGTCACTCCGCGTCTGGCAGGCGCCGTATTGAAAGAGTCCGCCCGGCGGCAGCTGGGGCCGTTCACGATCGAGATGAGCAGCGTTCCGGCGTCGCTCACGCTGGTCGCCATCGACGGAGACTCGACGCTCACGGAGGCCGGGCGGCTGCTGCTGATCTTCGCGACCGACGCGCTCAATTCGAAAATGAAGTTCGCCGCGTCGGATCGCAGTGCCCTGATCGATTACGGGACGACGCCGGTTCTGGTGGAGACCGGGAAGTTTTCCGTCATGTTGAAGCGGGCGCGTCCCGGAGAGAAATTCCATCTTTACGCGCTCGATCTGACCGGGCGGCGCATTGCCGAACTGCCGCTTGCGGAATCGCCGGAGCCGGATGTGATCTCGTTTGCGGTCGATACCGCGAAGATTCCGGGCGAACCGGCCCTCTTCTTTGAACTGGAACGCCAGAAGTGACGCATTCAATTTCTTTAAACGGAGAGAATCAGAATATGGAAAAGAAAACAGTACAGATGAATTTCATTTACGGGATGACCCAGGGGTTTTACGCGCCGCGCGGCTATTACCGAACTCCGGAGGCGGAGCGTTCCGTCGGCCGCCTTCTGGAGCACGGCGTCAATCTGGTTGCGCTGGTGGTGAACCAGTATCAGGAGACGTTCGCCTCGACGCGGATCTTCCCGTCTAATGTCCGCACTCCGGACGACGATGAACTTGCGCTGCATATCGACCGTCTGCACCGTGCGGGCATCCGGGTGATGTTCAAGCCGATGATCGAACCGCTCGACAGCGTCTGGCGCGGAGAGATCCGGCAGCATCGCGGCATCCGGATCATTGCGGATGTGGAATCAGACACCGTCACACCGTGGTTCCGATCCTATCAGGAATTCATTCTGCGTTATGCGGAGCTGGCGGAAAAATGCGCTTGTGAATGTTTCTGCATCGGCGCCGAACTTGACGGCATGGAGGATCATCGTCCGGAATGGAGCGAAACGCTGCATCTGGTGCGGAATTGTTATCATGGACCGGTGACATTCAACACGACGATGAATCTTGAACAACGGGAGGGGCGGTTGTGGCTGCGGGAACTGGATTTCGTCGGGCTTTCCGGTTATTACAAGGTCGGGCCGAACAACCGCACTTCGACGCTGGAGGAGATGCGCAGCGGCTGGATTCCGTGGCGGGACAAGCTTGCGGAGTTCTCCGCCTGGCTCGGGAAACCGCTCTTCTTTGCGGAAACCGGTACGCGGCCGCTGGTCGGCGCCGCCGGAATCACCGGCGGATTCAGCGAGGAATCGCAGGTCTACTCCGAACAGGAACAGGCCGATTATTATTCGGCCACACTGGATGTGCTTGAGCCGGAGGAGTGGTTCCTTGGTTCGGTCTGGTGGAAACTTGATGAATTTCAGAACCGGCCCAATTACCGCTTGAGCGACGGCCATTACGTCGGCTGTGAACCGACGGAAACGTTGCGCCGGACCATGCTGCAACGTGCCGGAAAGAAGGTGCCGCCGCGTTTCATTGTGCCGTGGCAGCCGGATTCCGCCGGAATGACGACGGTTGCCGTCGGGGGAAGGTGATTTTCCCATACGGCTGATACATCGGTTTTTGCCGCATGTTCCCGGCTTTGCATCTGCAAATGAATGGCCGGGGAGATGCGTTGTCATCTGAAAACGTGATGCAGCGGCTGGGGGAGGGAACATCATATCTAGTCTGGAGTGAGAGGATGAACGTCGGAAACATGGCGTCAGGATTCTTTTGTTCGATTTTGCTGGGGGTGGTCTGGGCCTGTGTCGGCGCGACGGTGGCGTCGGCGCGCAAGGAGAAGTGTCCCGTGTGGTCGTTTTACACGATCGGCACGGCGGTTGCGGCGCTCTTGTGCTGGGGCGGCTGGATTCTGGGCGATCCCGGAAGAGTGGAGAACGGCTGGTATTTGTTTTTCCGCCTGGCGCCGGCCGCGTGTTTCAATGCGCTCGGGCAGGCGTTGACGATGTACAATTTGAAGGCGTCCGGCCGGGTGCTGGCGTATGCGCTGCCGCAGACGAATTTCGTTTTTCCCTTTCTGTATTCCGTCATTTTCCTCGGCGGAGTAATCAATATGTGGAACGTTACCGGATTGCTGCTGATCGTCGGCGGGGTGTTTCTTTCCGCAAATCTCTCCGGGAAACGTTCCGATGAAGAGAGTGTGCCGCGGGGGAACACGACTCTGCTTGCGCCGCGGGAAGTGGTGTTCGGCGTCGCCGCCTCGGTCAGTTGCGGAATTTCTCAGATTCTGGTGCTGCTGTCGGAAACGAATGCCGGCACGGCGTCAGCCACATTTAAATCGGCACTGCTGTTGAGCGCGTCGGTGGTCGTTTACGGAGTTGGGGCCGCACATGAAAAATACGTGTCCGGAAAAATCCGGTTGCGGACGCTGCGCGGAGGCGTCGTCTGGGGCGTTTTCGCGATGTGTTCGTATCTGGTGCTCTTTCATGCGCTGGCGCTCATGGCGGAGAGCCGTCAGTCGGGAGTTGTGTTCGCCATCGGGTGTTCGGTGGCGGTGTTGTTGTTCTGGGTGTATTCGGTCTGCCGGCTGCGCGACCGGGTCTCCCGGCGGCAGCTGGCGGTTCTCGGCGTGATTTTGTCTGGAATCATCGCCGTCCGGCTGGGCTAGAAGAAGGGCAGGGGGGGATTGTCTCTGCTGTGCAGGTTCGAAAATCTGGAGTTCCTCTTTTTGCGGAGGGATATTCAGCCCGGATCACTCCGGCAGTCCGGGGAGGCGTCGCGTCATTTGAACTGTTCCGGATCAATGCCGAGTTTCTTCAATTTATAATGCAGCACGCGCACCGTCAAATTGAGCAGCCGCCCGGCCGCGGCCACATTGCCGCGGGTCGACTGCAGCGCCTCGCGCAGCAGGCCGCGTTCGAACTCCTCAACCTTCCGCGTATAATCGCCGCCGATGTTTTCACTCCCGGCAGAGGCGATCGGCTGCTGAAGCACTGCGGGCAGCGCGTAACGCTCGATCGTGTTTCCGGCGGCGGTCAGAACTGCGCGTTCCATGCAGTTCTCCAGTTCGCGCACGTTGCCCGGCCAGCTGTAACTGGTCATCAGATTCATCGCCGCCGGCGAAATGTGGCGAACTTTGCGTCCGTGGATGCGGTTGAATTTCTCCAGAAAGTGGTGCGCCAGAAGCGGAATGTCCGAACGGCGCGCCGCCAGATCCGGCAGAACAATCGGGAATACGTTCAGCCGGTAGTAGAGATCCTCCCGGAAACGCCCCTCGGCCATCAGAAGTTCGAGATTGCGGCTGGTCGCTGCGATGATCCGCACATCGGAACTGTGTTCCTCGTTGCTGCCGATCCGCTGGAAGGTTCGATCCTGGAGAAAACGCAGCAATTTGACCTGGAGCGCCGGTCCGAGATCGCCGATTTCATCGAGAAAAATCGTGCCGGAATCGGCCGCTTCGACCCGGCCGATCCTCCGCCGCACCGCACCGGTGAAGGCGCCGCGCTCATGGCCGAAAAGTTCGCTTTCGACCAGATTCTCCGGAAGCGCGGCCGAATTGACCACGATGAAGGGTTTGTCGCGTCGCGCGCCCGCCGCCTGCACCGCGCGGGCGACGAGCTCCTTGCCGGTTCCGGAACCGCCGCGGATCAGCACGGTTGCCGAACTTGCCGCCACCTGACGGATCATGCCGTAGACCACCCGCATCGCCTGACAGTTTCCGATGATTCCCGGCGGGCCGTCCGCCTGGCTGAGTGCCTGCCGAAGCCGGGCGTTTTCCGCCATCAGATGGGTTCGTTCCTCGTGTTCGGCAAGGCCGATGGAGATGGCGTCGGCCATTAAACTGGCGACGATTTCGAGCAGTTTGACGTCGCGGTCGAGATCGGCGCCGGGTTCGATTTGCCGGTCGATGCTCATGGTGCCGATCACTTCGCCGGCGTGGATGACCGGCGCGCAGATGAATGCGACATGCAGATTATGGCCGCGCGCGCGAGTACGGTCGAGAAATTCCGGTTCCTGCGAAATATCCGGAATGATCCGGGGCGTCGCGGTCGCCGCCACCGTGCCGGTGATCCCTTCGCCGAGCCGGTAACGGCCGCGGCGGATCTCGGCGTCGCTCAACCCGTGCGAGGCTTCGATGAAGAGTTCGTCGCCGCGGCGGAGCGTGACGGTGCCGCGGAGCAATCCCATCTCCCGGTGCAGGATCTCCAGCACCAGCCGGAGGAGGCGCGAGACGTTCTTCTCGCGCAGCACCGCCTGGCTGATCTGGTTGAGAACGGTAATTTCGAGATTGCCGCCGCGATTCATGTCATCAGAATTTTTTCATCGCCCGGCGGAATCCTTCCGCGGAACGTTCGATCACTCCGGTGTCCACGCAGAACGCCGCCCGGAAATATCCCGGTCCGCCGAACCCGCTGCCCGGCACCACCAGCACGCGCTCCTCCAGCAGCGCCTGAACGAAACGTTTATCGTCCGGCACCGGCGATTTCGGGAAGAAATAGAACGCGCCGCGCGGCATGTTGAATTCGATTCCGGCGTCGGTGAGCACCCGGGCCATCGCATCGCGCCGGGCGCGGTAGATTTCGAGGTCGACCTGAGCGTCCATGCAGTCGAGGAGGATGCGCTGCGCCACCGCCGGAGCGTTGACGAAACCGAGGATCCGGTTGCAGAGAATCAATGCGCTGGAAAGTTCGCCTGCTCCTTCGAAATTCGGCGAGACCGCGATATAACCGAGCCGTTCTCCCGCGAGCGAGAGATTCTTCGAATAGGAACCGATCACCACGCTGTGCGGGAAGAGTTCGAAGGTCGGCGGAAGTTCAGCGTTTTCGAAATTGAGGAAGCGGTACGGTTCATCGGAGACGACGTAGATGGCGCGGCCGAATTTCTTCTCCGCCGCCTGAATGATTGCCGCAAGACCGGAGAGTTCGGCACGGGTGTAAATCCGCCCGGTCGGGTTGTTCGGCGAATTGAGAATGACTGCCCGCGTCCGGGGGGTGAAGGCAGCTTCAAGCGCGTCGAGATCGAGTTCGAAGGTGAAATCCTTCGACATGACCGGAACAAGTTTTCCGCCGAAATTGCCCGCGTAGGAGCCGTATTCGACGAAATAGGGCGCCGGACAGATCACTTCATCGCCCGGTTCGAGCGTCGCGCGGAAGAAGACGTTGATTCCGCCCGCCGCGCCGCAGGTCATGATGACGTTGGCGGCGGGGACGGTGCAGTTCTGTTCCTTTGCAATATGAAGCGCAAGTTTCTCCCGCAGTTCCGGATAACCGGCGTTGGGCATGTAACCGAGGACGAAGGGTTTGCCGGAGTCGGCGACCAGCTTCTCCAGCGCCGGGCGGACGGCCGGCGGCGGGGGAAGATCCGGATTACCGAGGCTGAAGTCGTAGACGTTGTCGTCGCCGTATTGTTTCTTGAGTTCGATTCCGGCTTCGAACATCTTGCGGATCATCGACGAGCCGGCGAGGAAGTGTTTCATTTGTTTTGAGACGAATTGCATCTTTTCAACCCTTTGCATCGGTTTCGGAAGTGGTGGTATTTTCCATTAATATACCATGACCGTTTTTTGCGGTCAAGTCCCGGATCGCCACGGATGCGCAGAATTCGCCGAAAAGCGCCGGCATGTAGGAGATCGTGCCGACGGTGGTCCGGCGTTTTCCGGCCGCATCCACCGTCGAATGCACCGCCGTTTTCGGCACCTCTTCGGGAGAGAACACCGTCCGGACGCCGCGGTAGACGCCGCGGTCGCGCAATCCGGAACGCACCGCCCGGGCGAGCGCGCAGCCGTGCGTCCGGGAGATGTCGCCGATTTCGATGCGCGCGGGATCGAGTTTTCCGCCGGACCCCATCGAGGAGATCAAAGGAATCCGCCGTGCCCGGCACTCCAGAATGAAATCGATCTTCGGCCGCAGCGAATCGATCGCGTCGATCGCATAATCGAATCCTTCGTCGAGCAGTGCGCCGATCGCCGTGCCTTCGAGAAATTGAATGCGGACCGAAAGCATCAGTTCGGGATTGATCTGCCGGAGCCGTTCGGCGACGACCTCCGCCTTCGGGCGCCCGAAGGCGGTCGTGAGCGCCGGAAGCTGCCGGTTGCAGTTGGAGGGTTCGACCGTATCGCCGTCGACCAGCGTGAGCGAACCGATTCCGGCCCGGGCGGCGGCCTCGGCTGCGAAGGCGCCGACTCCGCCGAGTCCGAGAATGACGACGCGGGCGCGGCGCAACCGGTCGAGCGCTTCGGTTCCGAGCAGCAGCCGGGTCCGGCCGAACCGTTCTTCGAAGGAAGAAGAAGCCATGGTCATATTGAAAGATACTCCTCAAAGGTTTGCCGGGTGATCCGGTCAAGTTCATTTTCGCTGATGCCGAGCCGTTCGGCCGCGCGTCGGAAGATTGCAGAGAAGGGTTCGGGCGAATCGTCGCTTTCAAAACCGATCCCGGAAAGACCATCCCGGCGCAGCGCGGCGGCAAGCGGCGGGTAATCGAGCGCGCCGGGCGCGAGTGAAACATAGAAACCCTTCCGTCGGAAGAGCTCGAGTTTCTCCGGGGAGCCCCGGAACCCGTGCAGCAGTTTCGGCATCTCCGGATACGGTTTGCAGCAACTCAGAAGTTCCGGCGTGGCGCGGACCGCGTGAAAAACGACCGGCTTCTGCAGTTCGTGCGCGAGTTGCAGAAGTTCGCAAAGCGCGCGCATCTGCACTTCAAGCGGCGCGCCGCGCAGCCGGTCAAGTCCGATTTCGCCGATCGCGGCGGCGCTTCCTGCCAGTTCCCGGAATCCGGCCGGAAGTGCGGAGAAATCCTCTCGGATCTGCCACGGATGAAATTCGAGTGATTCGCATTCCGCCCGGCCGAAATGGGCCACGTCCGACGATACCAGCGCATCCGCGGCGGCGTGATGGGTGTGAAAATCGACCATCAGAGCGCTTTCCCGAGTTGTCCGGCCAATCCGGGGCGGAGTGCGAGCTGGGCATGGCAGAGCGCCAGCGCCAGCGCGTCGGTGGAGTCCAGCGGAATGCGTTCGATTTCAATGCCGAGTTCGGCGGCCATCAGCATGGCGACCTGTTCCTTGGTCGCCGCGCCGGTGCCGACCGCCGCCCGCTTGGCCGTGCGTGGCGAATAGGCGTAGACCGGGACGGAGTTTTCCGCCAGCGCGGTCAGAATCGCGCCGCGCGCCATTCCGAGAATGATTGCAGTGTTGGCATTGCGTCCGAGAAAGGGTTCCTCGATCGAAGCGCATTCCGGATGAAAGGCGTGTACGAGTTCGCGGATGCCGCCTGCGAGCCGCCGGAGGCATTCGGTGTGGGACAGACGGGCGCTGTTGGCGATGATGCCGCAGTCGAGCACTTCGAACGACGCGGGCGTTTCGGCGCGGATCACCCCGTAACCGGTGGTGCGGATCGCCGGGTCGATGCCGAGTATGATCATGAAAACCGGACTCCTGTTGCGTTTTTTCTTTAAAGTAACACCCCCACCGGCGCTTGTCAACGTTGCAAAAGCGCCGGAATGGGAGTATATTTCCCGAAATGACCACAGCAGCGCTGAGCGTGAAGAAGCGGGAGCAATTTTGATTATGCGTGACATTCGACAACTTCCCAACGGACGAATACTGGTTTCACCTTCCGTGCTGGCCGCCGATTTCGGCTGCCTCAATGCTGAAATCGAACGGGTCGCGGCCGCCGGCGCCGATCTGCTCCATCTCGATGTGATGGACGGCAATTTCGTACCGAACATCTCCTTCGGACCGCCGGTGATCCAGAGCATCCGCGCCCGGAGTGAACTGCTTTTCGACACCCATCTGATGATCCGGAACCCGGCGCGTTACGCGGCGGTGTTCGCGAAGGCCGGCGCCGACCATCTGACGTTTCACCTGGAATCCGACGACGATCCCGCGCAGACGATCGAAGCGATTCGCGCCGCCGGCTGCACGGTTGGAATTTCATTGAAACCGGCAACGCCGCCCGAGGCGATATTTCCCTGGCTGGACCGGATCGATCTCGTGCTGGTGATGACCGTGGAACCCGGCTTCGGCGGGCAGCGTTTCATGGGCGATCAAATGGAAAAATGCGCGAAGATCCGGCGCGAAATTCTCCACCGTAAACTGGCCGTTCATCTGGAAGTGGATGGCGGCATCGACGATAAAACCGTCGGCATCGCCGCCCGTCACGGCGCAAACATGATGGTCGCCGGAACCGCGATATTCCGTTACGCGGACGGTGCGGAGGCGGCAATCCGCCAACTGCATGCCGCCGGAAGCGAACTCGATAAGGAGGTGATGTTGTGAGCGCGCTCAAAAATACTCCGCTGGTCGAATATCATATCGAACTCGGCGCCAAAATGACTCCGTTCGCCGGATGGAACATGCCCGTGCAATATCCCGGCGGCATCCTTTCCGAACATCGTCACACCCGGAAATATTGTTCGGTTTTCGACATCTGCCACATGGGCGAATTCCGGATCGCCGGTCCGAAGGCGGTCGGCGCGATGGACGGCCTTCTCGCGCGGCCGTGTCTCGATCTGCCCGTCGGAAAATGCCGCTACAATCTGCTGCTCAACGACGACGGCGGCGTGCTCGACGATCTGATCGTCTACCGCATGGCCGAAGACGATCTCATGCTGGTGGTCAACGCCGGAAACATCGCTTCGGACATGAACTGGATCGAACATCATCTGCCGCTCGATGGCGCGGAGTTCCACAACCTCTCCGATTTGCTCGCCAAACTCGACCTTCAGGGGCCGCAGAGCGCGGAAGTGCTCGGAAAACTCGGCGTGGATCCCGCAACGCTCCCCGGGTATTTCCATTGGAAATCGCTGGAGATCGACGGCATCCGCTGCATCGTGAGCCGGACCGGTTACACCGGCGAACTCGGTTACGAGATTTATTTCAACGCCGAATACACCGATCAGCTCTGGGATCTTCTGCTCTCGACGGAACCGGTCGCGCCTGCGGGACTCGGTGCGCGCGACACGCTGCGCCTTGAAATGGGGTATTCGCTTTACGGCCACGAACTGCTCAGGGAACGTACCCCGATTGAATGCGGCTTAAGTTCGCTGCTCCAACTTGATTCCCCCCGTGAATTCATCGGCAAAGCCGCGCTTCTGGAACGCCGTCCGGAGCGGAAACAGGTCGCGGTCAAGCTCGATTCCCGCCGTGCCGCCCGCGCCGGAAACGAGGTGCTCAACGCGAAGGAGGAACGCATCGGCGTCGTGACCTCCGGCGCATTCTGCCCGTCGCTCGACTGCGCGGCGGCGCTCTGTTCGATCGATGTGGAAATCCCGTGCGCAGTCGGCGATACGCTCTGGTTCGACGTCGGCAATACGAAATTGTCCGGCACGGTTGCCGAGCTGCCCTTTTACCGGGCGGGTTCATTGCGGAACGACGTATGAGCATCCGGCTGATTGCAACCGATCTGGACGGCACGCTCCTCGACAGTGCGAAACGGCTGCCGCCGGATTTTCTGCGTGCGGTAAGAATTCTCAAAGCGCGCGGCGTGCGATTCGTCATCGCCAGCGGCCGACAGTATTATAATTTAATCCGGGTTTTCGATTCGTCGGTGGATGAATTCTTTTTCATCAGCGAAAACGGAGCGATCGTCTTCGACGGGCGGCGCAATGTGGCGGCGGTTGAAGTTCCGGAACTGGAAGCGCCGCTGGCGGCATTGCGCGCGGTGCCGAGCGCGACGCCGCTGCTCTGCGGGTTGAAGAGCGCCTATTTTCATTCCGCCGATCCGGAAGTGGAACGCAATGCGAAGATGTTCTATGAACGCTGTCAGTATGTGGACGATCTGCTGCAGGCGGCGCGGGAGGACAAAATCTGCAAGATCGCTGTCTTTGACAAGGAGGACGCCGCCCGGAATTGCCTGCCGGTGCTGGAGCAGTTCCGGGCCCGCTGCGCCGTGACGCTCTCCGGAGAACGGTGGGTTGATTTGATGAGCCCCGGCGTGAACAAGGGCACGGCGCTGGCTGAAGTTCAGAAGCAATGGCATATTTCCGCGGCGGAAACGATTGCGTTCGGCGATTATCCCAACGATTGCGAAATGATGGATCATGCCGCATTCAGTTACGCGATGGCCAACGCTCATCCGCTGTTGAAAGAGCGCTGCCGCTTCACGGCGCCGTCCAACGACGAAGACGGAGTCATGCGGGTGCTGCGGGAAAAATTCGGGGCCGATTTTTCGGAAAATCCTTGAAATGAGCGCGGCAGTGATGTATGTTATAAGGAATATACCGATCACGGAATGACCCCTAACACTATTTTGGAGGATATGCAAATCATGGTCAAGCAACTGAATGCGGCCCCGACCAAAAATGAAAAACTGGTCAAGTGGGTGCAGGAGTGGGCTGAAATCTGCGAGCCCGATGCGGTTTACTGGTGCGATGGTTCCAAGGCGGAATATGACCGCCTCAGCAATGAGCTGGTCGAGTCCGGCCTGGCGATCCGTCTGAATCCGGCCAAGCGCCCGAACAGCCTGCTGTTCCGTTCGGATCCGTCGGACGTGGCCCGCGTCGAAGCGCGGACCTTCATCGCTTCCGAAAAGCAGGAAGACGCCGGCCCGACCAACAACTGGATCGATCCGAAAGAGTTGAAGAAAACCATGCTCGGCCTCTACAAGGGCTGCATGCACGGCCGTACCATGTACGTGATTCCGTTCTCGATGGGTCCGGTTGGTTCCAATATCGCCAAGATCGGCGTTGAGATCACCGACTCTGCCTACGTTGTGATCAACATGGAAGTGATGACCCGCGTCGGCCTCAAGGTTCTTGAAGTGCTCGGCGACGGCGAATTCGTTCCGTGCGTGCACTCGGTCGGCAAACCGCTGGCTCCGGGCGAATCCGATCACGGCATCTGGCCGTGCGCACCGATGGACAAGAAATACATCGCGCATTTCCCGGAAACGCGTGAAATCTGGTCGTTCGGTTCCGGTTACGGCGGCAACGCGCTGCTCGGAAAGAAATGCCTTGCGCTGCGCATCGCCAGCGTCCAGGCCCGCGACGAGGGCTGGATGGCCGAGCACATGCTCATTCTGAAGCTGACCAATCCGAAGGGCGAAGTCAAATATGTGACCGGCGCCTTCCCGTCGGCCTGCGGCAAGACGAACCTCGCGATGCTGATCCCGACCATTCCGGGCTGGAAGGTCGAGACCGTCGGCGACGATATCGCGTGGATGAAGTTCGACAAAGACGGCAATCTGCGCGCCATCAACCCGGAAGCGGGTTTCTTCGGCGTTGCGCCCGGCACGAGCATGAAGTCCAACAAGAACGCGATGCTCTCCTGCGCGAAGGACACCATCTTCACCAACGTCGCGCTGACCGATGACGGCGATGTCTGGTGGGAAGGCATCGGTTACGATGCTCCGGCGCACCTGATCGACTGGAAGGGCAACGACTGGACGCCGAACACCGTCGACGCCGACGGCAAGCCGGTCAAGGCGGCCCATCCGAATGCCCGTTTCACGGCCCGCGCCTGCAACTGCCCGGCGATCGCCGCGGAGTGGGAAGATCCTGCCGGTGTGCCGATTGCGGCGTTTCTCTTCGGCGGTCGCCGTCCTTCGACGCTGCCGTTGATCTATCAGGCCAAGAGCTGGGAACACGGTGTGTTCATTGGTTCGACGGTCGGTTCCGAAGTGACCGCCGCGGCGCTCGACGTCAAGGCCGGTACCGTGCGGCGCGACCCGTTCGCCATGCTGCCGTTCTGCGGATACAACATGGGTGACTACTTCAAGCACTGGCTGGAGATCGGCGAGAAGGGCAAAGCGCAGGGAAATCTTCCGAAGATTTTCTGCGTGAACTGGTTCCGCAAGAGTGCGGAAGGCAAGTTCATGTGGCCGGGCTTCGGAGACAACAGCCGTGTGCTCGCCTGGGTGTTCGACCGCTGCAACAACAGCGGCAAATATCAGGACACCGCGATCGGCGCGATGCCGACCGTCGATGCGATCGACCGTACCGGCATCGAGGATGAAGTGAGCGAAGCGGATATGGCCGAACTGCTCAAGGTCGATGTCGAAGGCTGGAAGAAGGAACTTGAGATGATCAAGGAACACTACAAGAAATTCGCCGGACACCTGCCGGCGGAACTTTCCCAGCAGCTGGCCGATCTTGAGGCGCGCCTCAAGTAAGAGCCGCTCGGTTCAAAGAGAACAGAACGTCCGGAACTTCGTATGGGAGTTCCGGACGTTTTTTT
>CALXNS010000055.1 GCA_944389815.1 uncultured Victivallis sp.
TCGGGATCTTCGCAAAAGTAAATTCCCATCTCGGGGTTTTCGTAGCAGATGCAGCCCATTTTTTCATGGCGGGCATGGGCGGCTTCGTAATCATCGACCATGAATGCCAGATGGAATTCGTTGTCGCCAAGATTGTACGGCTCCTTGCGGTCCCGGAGCCACGTCAGTTCCAGCTGATGTGAACTGTTCCCGTCCTCCAGATAAACTATGATGAAGCTCCCGTCCTTCGCCTCGATGCGGCGCACTTCGTGCATGTCAAAGGCGTCATGGTAAAATTTAAGGCTTTTGTCAAGATCGAGCACGTTGAAGTTGTTGTGAACCATTCGGAATTTCATTTTCGCCCTCCAGTTATCTACTATAATATATTATGGCAACCCGAAAAAATCAATGCATTTTTACCCGACCATCCGGTGTGGAGGACAACTGAATTTCTGTTGTCCGATATGTCGCTGCCATTGCCAGCCCATTCTCCGCCTTCAACGCTAATCAACCACCAGAAGAAATAATCCAACCAGAATCGACAACACGGGAAAGAGTGTGGCCGGAAGAATGATGAATCGATGCAATCCATTTTTCTGCAGATAATAACGGATACCGCAACACCCCGCCCCGCAGAATGCATACGGTACGATGAGAAATGACGGCATCCGGCAATACAAAATTTCAGCATGGAAGTGATTCAACAGGAAAAATCCTCCGAAAATTACCAGCATGCCAATTGCGAACAGGTGATACAGCAATAAATATCGCCTGCGTTCCGGTCGCGCGATGCGGAAAAAACAAATGGTGTTGAGAATCTGCAGCCCCGCCAGCATCAGCAACGCGATTATTCCGAGCCATTCGTGCTGCGGAAATGTTTTCTTCACCCATTGGCTGAAATCATGAACTTCCTTTTGCGTGTCAATTGAAATGTTTTTTGAGAAAATCATCCGCTCCTCTTCTCCGGATTCGGACGAGGAAGGAGCAAATATCTCAAGTTGGAGTTCGGCAAACGGAGCGCCTCCCATGGAACTTATTTTATTCAGGATGAATTTTTCCAGCTCTTCGCATTGCGATTGGGGAATCTCCCGGTTACAGAGAATCTTGAGCGGAATCTTTTCAGGGTACATTTTGTTCAAGTTCTCATCAGGATCTTCGATTTTTCGAATGAAGGGAAACGTCGAGAGCAGATCCGGTTCCTCGGAAAGCAGTATTTCCGCATAGGATTGTTCTTCAGCATATTCATATATCTTTTTCGACAATCCCGCATTCAAAAGAACCAGCCGCCCTCCCAGCAGACACAGCAGACCCAACAGGATCAGGCCGAAAATCAGATCCTGCCCCGACAGGGATCTGAGAAAAACAGTGAATAATAAGACAAGGTAAATGACGCACAGGAGTCCGGCATAGAGAAGAGAGGCGTAAATATTTTCGTGCACAATGCAGCAGACCGAATCCGGCATGTTGAACTGCCCCCTCCTTCGAGCCGGCAGAGAAGAGACTTCTTTCCGCCCTCATTGTTTTTACCGCATACGCCAGTTACGATAAAATAACATCGAAAAAGGGGGATTGCAAATGGGACAACAGGGTCAGCGATTCGGCGGAACCACCCCCTGGCGGATGATTTCCTGTTGAATTATTTCAATATCGACCAGCTCCGGCAATGTCCGTTTTTTCCAGGCGACGGCGGCGGCAATTCCGACGCCGAGACCGATGTTCAAACAAATCGGCATGACCCGGAAACTCGAGTGCGCAACATGCGTTCCGGAAATATTCCGTCCGGCCAGCAGAAGTCCCGTACCCGTTTCCGGTTGACAGCAGCGCAACGGCACGGTGTAGGTGCGATCAGGCGGAAAACCGTCGAGCACGCCGTTGTCGTCAAGACCGCAGCCGGTCACGTTGTGAATGTCGAACGGGAAATGATTCCAGGTCGCGATCCAGTCGTCGAAAACGGTCCCTGCAAGAATCTCCTGTTCGGTCAGGGTGTGGCGCCCATGGAAATGACGGCTCTCCCGGATGCCGAATTCAGAGCCGCTCAATTGCAGGTAACAGTTTTCGAATCCGGGCATGAAGCGGCGCAGAAACATCACGATCTCCTCAATCTGACGACGGCATAACCGAATCGCATCCGTCCGTTCGCGACCGGAGGTCGGATCGAAACCGACCGCATTGGTCATGTTGGCCGAAATCACGCCGGGAACCGAGGTGTGATGCAGAATAAGATGGCCCGCGGGCGGTGTAAGTTCCCGCCGGGCCAGTTCGGCAGCATTCCCGTGCGGGGTCTCAAACGGCACATCGAAGCAGTCGGGCAACGGATTGTCCGTGAGATTTACGCCGCCGACTTCGAATGCGAGGCTCGCACCCTGGCAGGCGTGATCCGAGTCGCGACCGAGCGTAAATTCCACTCCCGCTGCGGCGGCGAGCGCGCCGTCTCCGGTTGCATCGATCAGCAGCGGTGCGGAAATTTCGACCAATCCCTCCGGCAGGGCGGCGTAGGCGCCGGTCACGCTGTCGGAGCCGGTTTTCGCATCGACGACCGAACTGTTGTAACAATACGTGATTCCCAGTTCATCGAACCATTTTTCCAGGACGATCTTCATGCATTCGTGGTCAAGACCTCTGTCGCGTTCGACGGGCCCCGTGGAACACTGCGCACAACGAGCGTCGAGTTCCCGGCGCAACGGTGAATCCGAACCGTCCATCCAGAGCGGCAGCAGGCCGCTGCTTGCCATGCCGCCGAGTGAGATTCCGTTTTCCAGAACCAGTACCGGTGCTCCGGCCCGGGCGGCGCCGATCGCGGCGGCGCAACCGGCGACGCCGCCTCCGGCAATGAGGACGCCATCGAACTTGCGCCGGATGAATTTCTTTAAATTACTCATTTTCTCTCCCTGTAAAAATAGTGTTTTATAATTTTATTGTTGTTTTATTATAGCATACTGTGGTGAAAACAGCTTGATTTTTTCGAAAAAGAAACTTTATTTTTCTCAGATTGAGAGGAGGCGTTTTTCATGCAGCTTGCGCGAATTCTACAGGAATACGAGACGATGGAGTCGGTCTTCATCAGTTTTGAGGCATGTCGGAAGGATTTTTTCCGGATTCCCGGACTGGAACTGGATATGACGCACTGTCAACATCATGCCCCGTGCTGTTTGAAGTGGAAACAGCGCGATGACAACCGCCGTTGCTGGGAGGAGAAGCAACGAATCCTGCAACGCGCCGGGCAGGAACGGGGAGCATTCTTCAACCGCTGCCGCGGCGGCGTTCGAGAATTGATTGCGCCGGTACGGGCGGGAGAGGAATTGCTCGGCGTTTTCTTTCTGGGCGGAGATGAGAGACATGGTCATATCGATGACAAACGTCTGTGCGAAATTGCCGGATTTCTGACGGAATACGTCCGGTTGCTCTGGAGCATTTCCGTTCGTGAGGGACGTGAATCCGCCGCTGCCAAACGGGAGCGCTTCTACCAGGAGCACTGCCGCAATTTCATCGAACGCCGTTATCGGGAAAATGTCGCCCTCGCCGATCTTGCCGCCGAACTTCGGGTCAACGCCAATTATTTATCCGGGGTTCTACGCCGGGCGAACAACTTCTCCTTCCGGCACATGCTTACCGAACGGCGACTGCGCGAAGCGTGCGAATGGCTTAAATATAAACCCGGTTGTTCGATAGCCGTGATCGCATTTCAATGCGGATTTCAGGATCAGAACTATTTTTCAACCGTTTTTCGTCGACAATACGGCATTTCTCCGCGCATGTATCGTCGGATGCTGAATACTTCCGCCTCCGACGACGGCAAAACGCCGCCCTCTTCCGGCAATGGTGTTCCGGAAAACGGCGGCGTACGGTAAATGAAGCGACGGTCGCCCAACGCGACGACGTACCGCCCTCTTCGATTACTCTGGTATTTTACTGCTGGGCGGCAGCCTTGAACTCCGGCATTTCGCCGTATCGTTTCTCCAGAGCCCGGCGCTGTTCCGGTGTGGCCGTTTTCAGCGTTTCACGAAAATGTTCCGTAATCATCGGCGTCCAGTGCTGCTTCCAGAATCCCTCCGGCAGAAGCTTGGCCGCCGTCGGATATTCTCCGGAGAAAAGAGCGTATTCGAAATCCGTCAGCTTCAGCTTCAACCGGGAGGCGACCCGGTTCATATACGTGCGGTAAACCGTCGGATTCGTCATCGGCAGCAGAACGAGTTCACCGTTGTCATTCCGATATGAAACCCGCCCCGGAACCGCTCGGACGACCCGAACCAGTTCGTTGTGCGGCAGCTCAATATTGAATCCGTTCTGGTCGTCGGTGACCGATTCGAGCGTCGTGAGGGCGTTGCGCAGCCGTTCCGCCTCTGCCCGGATTGTCGCCGTCGTCGACTTCAACTGTTCCGCCAACGCCTTTTCTCCCGGCGAATTATTTGCAAAATCAAGCCGGTAAGTTCCCGCCGCCGCCGCCGCCGCTTCAAGAACATCGCTCTCGCCCTGGAATACCTGTCGGAAAAATCCCCGGTAAAGCGCAGGATAATACGCCTCAACCGCCTTGCGCACTTCAGCGGTTCGCGCATCGATTACTCGTTGTTCTTCCGCCTGCTGCGCCTGAAGCTGTTCGTTCAGCTTGCGCTGTTCTTCTGCGGCTCTTGCGCGTTCCTGTTCCAAGGCTTCCCGGCGGGCGGTCTCCGCCTGCTGTTCGGCCTGTTGCCGTTTCCGGTGTTCGGTCAGCGCCGCCTCGTGCCGTTCCCGGGCGGCTTTCCGGGCCGGCGCGGCGCGATGTACCTCATCCATGCGCCCGTAGACTTCGAGCAACGGCTGCAGCGCGGTGCGTTCTTCCTGGGTGACCGGTCGCGGGAAACGTTCGAAGAAACGGTCGCCCGCAGCCAGAAATTCATCCCGCATTTCCGGGTTGTTGCGAATGATCCGGAGCGCGGCTTCCACTGCCGCGAGATATTCCGGTCGGGTTTGCGGCGGAGGTGGCGGCGGCGGAGGTTCCGCTTTCGCGGGCGCCTGAGGCTGCTGCTGTTGAGCGGCTTCTTTCTTGTTCTCCTCCGATTGTTCCTCCGCATTGTCTTCTTCGGATGCGAAGAGGGGGTTGGCGCGCGCCAAGAGGTCGTCAACCGCGGCGACCAGTTTTTCCCCATGGGGCTTCGCCGCCTCCGGCAGCTTGTCCTTTCTGGCTAGAATGTACAATCCCCCCGTCAATCCGACGAGCAGCACCAGCAGAATGACAATGCCGGCAACCGACTTCAGAATTTTTTTGGTCCGCGGTGACATCGGTTCCCGCGGTTTCTTCGGTTTTTTCTCCCTGCGAGGTTTCTTGCCTCCGGCATCCTCCGGCGACTCTGCGTTTTCCTCTTCGCCCTTCAGACCGACAATTTCATCGTCTTCTTCCGGCGCTCTGGAAACCACTTTAAGCTCAAGATCTCCTGATTTCGGCGGAAGTGACGGAGATTTGGCGGAATCTTCCGTCATTTTGACTTTCTGCGCCGCCTCTTTGACGGGAGTTTCCGCCACTTTGAGTTCCGGAGCAGACGCCTGAGGCGTAGGAACCTTGGGGGTCGGCACTTTTGGGGGCGACATCTTCGGAGAATTGTCCGCGGCCCCGGGTTCCGGCGGATGCATTTTCGGGACATTCCCCGGGGCTTTGAGTGTCGGCGGCGTCGTTTGTGGAGTATTCTTATTTTCTTCAGTTTTCTCCGCGGGCGCCGCATTTGCATTGCCGGTCGGAACCGGGTTGACCGCAGTCGGCCGTGCCATCGGCTTAATCGGCATCGACGGCATGTGTTTCAACGGCATCGACGGCTGTTGCGCCATGGGGCGCGGCGTCGGCGTCGGCGGCGTTGCGGTTTTCGGCGCCATTGTCGGACCGCTTCCCGGCCGCATCGGTTTAACCGGCATCGACGGCATGTGCTTCAACGGCATCGACGGTTGTTGCGGCGCCGCGTTTTTCCTCTTCGGAAGTTGCAACACCGGCGCGGCGTTTCCCCGGCCGCCCTTGAAATTCAAGGTGGGAACCGCACCGGTGGCTGAACGGTGATTCTGCTGAAAAAGCTCCAGAGCCTTGATCAGGGGGCCCGGCGTCTGGTAACGTGCATTGATGTCACGGGCCATCATTTTCATGATGATGGCATTGAGTTCATCCGGCAGCTCTGGATTGATCTCCTTGGGGGGAGTGAGTTTTCCCGCGACGTGCATTTTTGCAATTTCGTCGGCGGTCGGAGCCACATAGGGGAAACGTCCGGTGACGAACTGGTAAAAAGTCGCTCCGAGACTGTAGATGTCGCTGCGGACATCGGTCGGGACGCCGGTCAACTGTTCGGGGCTGATGTATTGAGGCGTGCCCATCACTTCATCGCCGATTTCCGCGTCGGCGTCTCCGGTGCCGGCGGTTCGCGCCAGTCCCAGGTCGGCGAGTTTGGCGAAGCCGTTTGCGTCAAGCATGATGTTGTCCGGCTTGATGTCCTGGTGAACGAGTTTCTGTTCCCGCCACGCGACATCGAGCGCGCTGGCGATCTCCTGAATGATCTTGGCCGCCCGGAGGAAGTCGAGCTTCTTTTCGCGTTTGAGAATCTGCTTGAGCGTTTCGCCGCGGATGAATTCCATCGCAAAATAGAAGATGCCGTCCTCCTCACCGACGGCATACGCCTGAACGATATTGGGGTGGTTGATCTTGGCTGCCGCCCGCGCCTCCCGCGTCAGGCTGTCAACGTACTCCTTGTCATGCACGAAGCGATCCTGAAGTACCTTCAACGCGACCGGACGATCCAGCGACAGCTGTCGCGCCAGATAAACCTCGCCCATGCCGCCGCGGCTGATTTCCCGTTCGATCAGAAAATCTCCGATCACCGCGCCCGGCGATGTCGGCGTCGCCGGATAAGCGACCTTTTCGCCGCACACCGGACACGCCACCACTTTTTCTCCTTCCGGCGGCGGTGCAGCGGGAAAGGGTTTTTTACATTTCGGACAATAAATTTTCATCTTCAGCTGAATACCTGCATTGACTCAATGGCAATATAACTTTTTTTTTTAGAAAAACAAACGAATTACCGCCTTTTTCCGCAGTTCTTCAACATAAGAGCGGCGGATTTTGTCGAACTCCTCCCGTTCCAGGCGTGCGCGGATTTCCGGGCCGAGTTCGGCGAAATCTGATTTTTTCTCAGGCTGACGGGCGGTTATTTGCAGAAACGAAATTCCGTCCACCGTCCGGATCGGACCGTAAATTTTGCCCACTTCCGGATTCGGCATCGCCGCCGCGAACTCCGGCCGGAGCCGCCTGCGTTCGATTTCTCCGAGCGACCCTCCGGACTCCGCCGCCGGCCCGGAGGAGTAACGGGCCGCGAATTCGGCGAAACGCTCCGGATTCTCGGCCAGCGCCGCGGCAATTTCAGCGCTGACCTTTTCCTGATCGGCGCGCTCCGGTGCGAGCAGAATCATCGCCAGCTCAAGCTTTTCCGGCGTGACGAACTCTTCCGAATGCGCCTTGTAATATTCATATACATCGCGCGGAGTGATATTCTTTTCAACATGTACCCGGCGGTAAATCATGATTTGAACGATGAGATACTCCTCGATGTCCTTGCGGATCTCCTCGAGAGACGTGCCCGCCTCCCGGGCGTAACGGATGAAATCGCCCCGCGACCGATATCCCATCCGCTCTGCGGTATTGTCGATTTCGCTTTCCACATCGAGATCGGAGAGTTCGAAGGGATCATCCTGGTAGGCCGCGAGCAGCACCTTGCGGTCGATGAGTTCATCGACCGCCTGCCGGCGGATGTCACGAATCGCCTCGTAAAGGCGGTCCCCGGAATAAGCGGCGTAAGCTTGATACTCTTTCTGGCGGGTCATCGGCAGAATATCATTCAAACTGATCGGTTCGCCGTTGACGGAGGCGAGAATGGAGTTGATGATCGTTCCGTCCGCAGGTTTGAGCTCGTAATCGGCGGCGCCGAGCATCAACCCGAACCCGAAGAGCAGAACCGTCATTATCAATCGCATATTTCCCTCCAATTTCTCTCTCTCAAAACTGCGCCGCCGCAGAGGATTCCCCGGAATCCTGCCGTCGAGCTGCGGCCACCGGGTTGTCGGGATTCGATTCTTCAGGATCCGGCGCCGCCGCGGACTATTTCGCATAGAGAAAAAATACATCGGCAAAACAACTTCGTCAAGCAGCCCGACGGGATTCACGCCAAGAAATCGGCGAATTTATTGCCGACAACCGGCCGGCTGCCGGATTCCCGCTCCCGCCCCGATGATCCGTCCCGGCGTCCTTGTCCGCGGGAAAATGACGGGAAAATGACGGGAAAATGACGGAAAAAGACGCCGTTCAACGCGAAACGACGCATTTTTCGCCTCCGGTGAGGATTTCATGGAGTCCGTTATTTTTAACGAATGTAACGGAAATAAAGACCGAGAGAACTAGAATCGTCGAAAGCAGCACGATCGGAAGTCCGTATGCCGCGAAATCCCGGAAACTCATGAAATATTTGTGTTTCTGAGCCGCCTGCGCAATGACGACGTTCGCCGAGGCGCCGATCAGCGTTTCTCTGTTCCTCCCGGGCCCGCGCCGAGCGCCCGGACTCCGCGATGAGTCGTTGCGGAATCCCGGAGTTCCTCCCGGGCCCGCGCCGAGCGCCCGCGCCGGAACAGCGGCTGACGCCCCGAACGTGCGATCACCCCGTTCCCCTCGACGACCATCGCGGCGGCGGCATGATGTCCGCAGCCGACGGCGTGATTCGTACTGGCTCGAGGTTATCCCGGGAGAATGTTGACCCCGCGAAACGGCGGAATTGCAACTCAGCCGATCCGGGAGGTTTTCAACAAATTTCCCGCGAGGCTCTTGAAATTTTCCCCGGAAATCAATATATTGGGAAAAGGAGATATTTGACGGAATCGTTCTGAGTTTAAAAAAGAAAAGGAGTTGAATGATGGACGAACTGAGCAAGAAAATTACCGAACGACTCGAATCGCTGCGGGTTCATCTGCAGGCCGACGGCGGCGATCTTGAAATCGTCGGCATCGAGGGAAAGGTCGTCAAACTGAAGCTGCGCGGCGCCTGCGGCGGCTGTCCGCATGCGGCGATGACCATCAAAGGCGGCCTGGAACGCATCCTGCGCGAAGAGATCGATCCGGAAATCGTCATCGAACGCGTACTGTAATTCCTTCCGTTCGTACCCTGACGACGAAAGTATGGACACGGGGGCGGGGAGCACTTCTCCGCCCCCGTTGTATTGCCGTCCTTCCTCGAAGACGGGGAATCTGAAACAAATATCCGTTCCCGGGGTTGACTGGATTTGTTTTTTGCAGTATATTACATCCCGGTTTGTGTGCGTGGGTTATTCACGATTGAGATATTTGTGCAAGCGAAAGGCAGGGATTTTTTATGGCAAAGCGGGAAGATATCAAGAAAATTCTGATCATCGGCTCCGGGCCGATTGTCATCGGACAGGCGTGTGAATTTGACTACTCCGGCACCCAGGCGTGCAAGGCGCTCCGCGCGGAAGGCTATGAGATCGTGCTGGCCAACTCCAACCCCGCCACGATTATGACCGATCCCGGCATGGCCGATCACACCTACATCGAACCGCTGACCGTCGACAGCATTGAAAAAATCATCGAAAAGGAAAAGCCCGACGCGCTTCTGCCGAACCTCGGCGGTCAGACTGCGCTTAATCTGGCGATCTCGCTGCATGACGCCGGCATCCTTGAGAAAAACAACGTTCAGGTGATCGGCGTCGATCTTGAGGCGATCAAGCGCGGCGAAGACCGGATCATCTTCAAGGAGACCATGGCCAAGCTCGGCGTTCCGATGGCGAAGTCGGCGCCGTGCTATTCGGTTGAGGAGGCGGAGAAGATCGCCGAGGAATTGAAATATCCGGTCGTTCTCCGGCCGGCTTACACGATGGGCGGCACCGGCGGCGGCATCGTCTACAATGTCGAGGAACTTCGCGAAGTCACCGCCCGCGGACTGGCCGCTTCGCTGATCGGTCAGGTGCTGGTTGAAGAGTGCGCGCTCGGCTGGGAGGAGCTCGAACTTGAAGTCGTCCGCGACAACAAGGGACAGAAAATCACCGTCTGCTTCATCGAAAACGTCGATCCGATGGGCATCCATACCGGCGACAGTTTCTGCGTGGCGCCGATGTTGACCGTGTCGGAGGAGGTGCAGAAACAGCTTCAGGATTACGCCTACCGGATCATCGATGAGGTCGGCGTGATCGGCGGATGCAACGTTCAGTTCGCCCACAACCGTGAGGACGGGCGGATCATCGTCATCGAAATCAACCCGCGCACCTCGCGTTCGAGCGCGCTCGCCTCGAAGGCGACCGGATTCCCGATCGCGCTGGTATCGACCCGGCTCGCCGCCGGAATCACTCTCGACGAAATTCCCTATTGGCGGGACGGTTCCCTGGAGAAATACACGCCGTCGAGCGATTATGTGGTTGTGAAATTCGCCCGCTGGGCGTTTGAAAAATTCCCGCAGGCGAAGGATCGGCTCGGCACGCAGATGAAGGCGGTCGGCGAAGTGATGAGCATCGGGCGCAACTTCAAGGAAGCGTTCCAGAAGGCGATCCGTTCGCTGGAGATCGGCCGGAGCGGTCCGGGGCAGGTGCGGAAAATTGAAAAGCTGACGCTCGAAGAACTCCGTCAGCTGGTCGGAAATCCATCCAGCGAGCGTTTCTTCCAGCTTTACGAGGCCTTCAAGAAGGGGTTGACGGTCGAGGAGGCGTTCAAACTGACCCGGATCTCGCGTTATTTCCTTAAAGAGATCAAAGAGCTGGCCGATTTCGAAATCCGTCTCGCATCGTACACGTGGATGGCTCTGCCGGACGAAATGCTTCGTGAGGCGAAACTGCTCGGTTTCTCAGACAAATACCTGGCGAAGATCTTCAATATTCCGGAAAAGGAGGTGCGCGAAAGCCGTCTTGCTCTCGGCGTCGTCGCCACCTACGGCCGGGTGCCGGTAAGTGGCGTGGAGAATGCCGATTATTATTTCTCGACTTATTCCGGCACCCCGGACGAAGTGCCGGTGTCCAACCGGAAGAAGATCATGATTCTGGGCGGCGGTCCGAATCGGATCGGCCAGGGAATCGAATTCGACTACACCTGCGTGCATGCCGCCTTCGCGCTGCGCGACGCAGGATACGAATCCGTGCTGGTCAACTGCAACCCGGAGACGGTGTCCACCGACTACGACACCAGCGATAAACTCTACTTCGAACCCCTGACCACCGAGGACGTGCTGGCGATCTACGGCAAAGAGAAGCCCGACGGCGTGATCGTGCAGTTCGGCGGTCAGACGCCGCTGAACATCGCTCAGGAGCTCAAGGATGCCGGTGTCAAGATCATCGGTACGCAGCCGGAAGGAATCCGGCTGGCTGAAGACCGCGAATATTTCCGAGAACGGATGATTGCATTGGGAATCAAGCAGCCGCAGAGCGGGACGGCGCGTTCACTCGAGGAGGCGATTGCGCTCGGACGTTCGATCGGTTATCCGGTGATGGTGCGGCCGTCGTTCGTGCTCGGAGGCCGCGGGATGGCGGTGTTGTACGACGAGGAGATGCTGACGCGTTATGCGATCGAGGCCATTCAGGTCAGTCCGGAATATCCGATGCTGATCGACCGTTTCCTCGACAACGCGATCGAGTGTGAGGTCGATGCGATTTCCGACGGCGAGGAGACGTTCGTCGCGTCGGTGATGGAACACATTGAGCTTGCTGGAATCCATTCGGGGGATTCGGCCTGTTCGATTCCGCCGGTGACGTTGCCGGAGAAACATCTTAAGACCATCGAAAAACAGGCCGCGGCAATCGCCCGCGATTTCCGTGTGAAGGGAATTTTGAACGTTCAGTTCGCCGTCTGCGAGGATCAGGTCTGGATTATCGAGGCGAACCCGCGGGCGTCGCGCACGGTGCCGATCGTCTCGAAGGTGACCGGCGTACCGCTGGCGCGGATTGCGACGTATCTGATGCTCGGCCATAAGCTTTCCGAATTCCGCGAACAGCTCAAACCGCACCCGCAAACCTATTTCGGCGTGAAGGAGGCGGTGTTCCCCTTCAACATGTTCCCGGAGGTCGATCCGGTGCTGGGGCCGGAGATGCGCGCGACCGGCGAAGTGATGGGGCTGGCGACGAATTTCGGCATGGCTTATTTCAAGGCGCAGCAGGCTGCCGGTTCGCGGCTGCCGCTTTCGGGTACGGTGCTGGTGTCGGTGTCGGAACGGGAGCGGAAATATCTGCTGCCGATCGTCCAAACGCTGCATGAACTCGGTTTCAAGCTGATTGCGACCGAGGGAACCGCCGAATTCCTGGCGGCGAACGGCATTCCGCATGATGTGGTCAAGAAATTGAACGAGGGGCGTCCGAATGTCGCAGACCTGATCAAGAATCACCAAGTGGCGTTGATCATCAATACGCCGCTCGGACGCTTGAGCAAGATCGACGACAGCTGCATCCGGATGATGGCGATTCAATACAAGATTCCGTACATGACGACGATCGCGGCCGCTCGTGCGACGGCGGCGGGAATCAAGGAGGCGCTCCATGGCGATTCGCCGTTGAAGTCGCTGCAGGAATATCAGGCGGGACGCTGAGTTCAGCTTTGCCGGCCGGCGGCAAGTGTGGTGCGCGGCAACAACAACAGGAGGATTCGGACTGTGGCATGGTTGATTGTGATTTTGCTGGCAATTGTATTGTCGGCGATTGCCACTGCGGTTCACTTCTTCCTGCGGAACGCCGATCTTGTCCGTCGGCTGGACGCCGCGAACGAGCGTCGCCGGGAGATCTCCAATTTTCTGAACCGTTTCTCCTCCGGATTGCAGGAGGAGGGCGGAGTGGAAGGCGCGATGCATGGTGCGGCGCGGCATGTGGCCGAGCAGACGGATGCGGATGCGGTGGCGATCTATGAATTTTCCGGCGATGAGCTGCGTGCGACCGGGGTGTGCGGAGCATATCCTCTGGTTCACAGCAGCAATCAGTTGATTTATACGCGGCATCATCATTTGTTCGAGACGCTCCGGCGGGAGAAGATTCGCTCCGGGCGTGGGTTTCTGGGCGGGATCGTCGCCTCCCGGCAGCCCGAACTGGTGCCGGATGCGTCGGCGGATCCGCGTTTCACGGAATATCCGGATGCAACGCGCCTCGGCAGCGTGATGGCCACACCACTGCTGCAGGATGGGATGCTGGTGGGAGTTGTCTGCGCGGTCAACAACCGGAATCGTCCCGGGACGGCGTTTTCGGCGGCGCAGTTCGAGCGTCTGCAATTGTTGTCCGGGCAGGTGTTGATGGTACGGAATCTGGTTCGTGTCTACGGCGAAATCAGTCGTCGGGAGCGGATCGATCAGGAGTTGGAATTTGCCCGTCACCTTCAGCAGTCGCTGCTGCCGCCCGCGTTTCCGGCGTGGGATCAGTTTTCGGTGACGGCGTATACCCGTTCCTGCAAGGAGGTGAATGGAGATTTCTACGATTTTGTGGAGATCGACGAGAACCGTTTGCTGGTGATAATCGGCGATGCGTCAGGCAAGGGAATTCCGGCCTGCATGTTGACTGCGATGACGCGCAGTTTTGCGCGCAGTCTGGCGGATAACTTCACGACGCTGGGGGACTTCCTGAAGCAGGTGAATGCGAAACTGCATCGTGATACGGAGGCGGATCGTTTCATCACGCTGGGGTGCTGTCTGCTTGACCGGAAGAATTCGCTGATCGAATTCGGTCGGGCGGGGCATACGGATCTGATCAGTTTCGTGCACGGGCACATTCGAGTGACGTCGCCGGACGGAACGGCGCTGGGAATTCTGCCGGATGAGTTTGCTGAATTCGACACGATCTGCACGGCATTTGAACCAGGCACGTCGGTGATGATGTTTTCCGACGGGTTGTCGGAAGCATTGAGCAAAGACGCGGAGGAGTTCGGCATGGAGCGGCTGGTGACGGTATTCGAAGACGCCTGCCGGTCGGGCGGAACGCCGCAACAGGTGATCGACAAGGTGATCGGTTCGGTCAAATTCTTCGAAGCGGAACAGAATGACGACCAGACGATCGTTTTGATTCGGCACACGGGAGCGGCCTGAGAGGGATCGATGGCGGAAGTGATTCGGAAACTGCTGCGGGGATTCGGTTCCTTTCGGGCGAATTATTTTTCCGGGACGGGGGGATTGTTTGAACAGCTCCGTCACGGGCAGCATCCGAAAGTGCTGGTGATCGCGTGTTCGGATTCGCGGGTGGATCCGGCGCTGCTGCTCAATTGCGATCCCGGAGATATTTTTGTGATCCGCAATGTCGCGAATTTAATTCCGCCCTACGAACCCGGTTCATTATCCTCCCACCATGGCGTGAGTGCGGCGCTGGAATATGCGGTGTGCAAGTTGCGCGTGGAACATATCATTGTGCTGGGGCATTCGGATTGCGGGGGGATCAGGGCGCTGCTCGGCCGGAAGAGCTCGGATGAGGATGCGGGAGAATTTCTCTCTCTGTGGCTGGATCTGGCCGAACCTGCCCGGGAGGCGGTGGAGCGGGAGCTGCCGGGTGCGGATGAAGAGGTGCGTCGCCAGGCGTGTGAGGAGGCGTCGCTGGTGCTTTCCGCGGAGAATCTGCTGACGTTTCCGTGGCTGCGGGAGCGGGTGGAGGATGGAGAGCTGGAACTTCACGCGTGGTATTTCCATCTTGCGACCGGGGTGCTTTACGGATTTGACCGGGAGAGCCGTTCCTTCACGAAGTTGTAAAATTTGTCACTGTTGAATTCGCTTTCATCCGGTGGGATCGATCGGTCTCCGGATGAAATCCGATCGGAAAGCGATGCATTTCCGAAAAAAACACCGTACGGAATTGAAATACGGGTGTTTTGCCGCTATTTTAAAGGAACAGCGAATGATTGGGAGCGGAAAGCGAATGAAAACGGAAAACTTCATTGACGAACTCTTGAACCGTTATCCGGTGTTGACTGGAAATCGAGCGGAGATCACTGCCGTGACGGAAGCGCTGATCGATCTTTACCGGCGTGAGGGGACGCTGTTCCTGTGCGGAAACGGCGGGAGTGCGGCGGATTCGGATCATATCTGCGGGGAATTGCTCAAGGGGTTTTTGTCGAAGCGTCCGCTTACGGCGGCGGAACGCGAGTGTCTGGCGACGCAGTTCGGCGAGGAGGGTGTCTGGCTCGGGCAGCATCTGCAGCGCGGTCTTCGTGCGGTTTCGCTGCTGTCGCACCCGGGGCTGCTGAGCGCGTTCTGCAACGATGTGGAGCCCTCGCTGATGTTCGCGCAGCAGCTCAATGCGCTCGGGCGTTCCGGAGACATTCTCTGCGGAATTTCGACCGGCGGCGGCGCGGAGAACGTGCGTTGTGCCTTGATGGTGGCGCGGGCGCGCGGGATGAAGAGCGTACTTCTGACCGGAAATCGGCATGGGGTGTGTGAGAAATATGCCGACTGGGTGATTGCAGTGCCGGAATCGGAGACGTATCGGATTCAGGAGCTGCATCTGCCGATCTATCATACGATCTGCATGGCGGTGGAAGCGGCGATGTTCGGGGAGGAGGAGTAACGTGCCTGAGGGAACGAACTCGAATGGGACGAAGAAAATATCCCATGTTGCGATCATCATGGACGGGAACGGCCGCTGGGCGGATCGTCGCGGATTGCCCAAGGTGGAAGGGCATCGTCAGGGAGCGCGCCAGGTGTCGGAGGTGTTGAATGCGGCGCGTGATTTCGGGATCGAGATTTTAACGTTGTACGCATTCAGCACGGAGAACTGGAAACGGCCGCTGGCGGAAGTCAAGGCGTTGATGGGGTTGCTGGAGGAGTTTCTGGACGAGAAGCTTCCGGAGCTGGTGGAAAACCGCGTTCGATTGCGTACCATCGGCCGGACTGACGGACTGTATCCGGGGGCGCGGCGGAAGCTGCTTGCGGCGGTCGAGGCGACCGCGGGGAATGATCGGGGCACCTTGAATCTGGCGCTGAATTACGGCGGACGGGCGGAAATCGTTGACGCGGTGAACCGGATTGCGGCGGAAGCGGCACAATCCAACGGGAAGAGGGTTGCGATAACGGAAGAGAGTTTCCGGAATTATCTTTATGCGCCGGATCTGCCGGATCCGGATTTGTTGATTCGAACCAGCGGCGAGTTGCGTTTGAGTAATTTTCTGCTGTGGCAGCTTTCGTATTCGGAGATTTATGTGACGGATACGCTCTGGCCGGATTTCGGTCGGCTGGAGTTGGAGATGGCGCTGGAGGCCTTCGGGAAACGGGAACGTCGTTTCGGCGGCCGATGAGAGAACGCAATGTTGCGTTTCAAAGATATGACGGGAATATGACGGAAAAATAACGGAAAAGTGACGTTTCAATTGAAGTTGTTCGTAACCATGGAGAAATGTTAATTGTTCAAGTATCGTGCAATCAGTTTTCCGGCGTTGCTGGCGTTGTTGGCGGCAATCATTTTCTGGCGTGACGGAGGGCCGTATTTGTTTGTGCTGGTCGCAGCGGCGGCATTTGGTCTGGTGTTGTATGAAACCGGGGCGATGCTGCGTGGAATCGGCGTGAACAACCGTTCCGTGACGACGGCGGTGGCGGGAGGAGTTTTTTTCCTCTTTCTGCTGGCGTGGATGGGGAATGGATTTTTCCGGGTGTCGCCAGCGCTGCTGCTCACCGGGATGGGGCTTTCCGGCGCGGTACTGGCATACGGCGGCTGGGTATCGGTGTTGTTCGGCGGGGAGCGGCGCGGGGTGTTGACGGCGACGCTTTGTTCGGCCGGGATCTTCTTCTGGCTGTTCATTCCGCTGTTTCTGCTGGCGACGGTCTATATGTCGTACGGGGCGCGGTGGATGCTCTTCGTAATTCTGGTGACGAAGATGATGGATACCGGCGGCTACATTTGCGGAATGCTCTCGGCGCGCTGGATGAAAAACGGTAATCATAAAATTTTGCCGAAGATCAGCCCGAAGAAATCCTGGGAGGGGACGTTGGGAGGGATTGTGTTCTCGGTGGTCACGGCGTTTCTCTTCTGGAAATTCGCGGAGCGGGGACCGCTCTTCTGGTATTTGTTGACTGCAGTGGTGCTCGCGCTGGGCAGTTTCGCCGGAGATCTGACGGAGTCGGCGCTGAAACGGTGTTGCGGGGTGAAGGATTCGGGCCATTGGATCCCCGGAATGGGGGGCGTTTTCGATGTGCTGGACAGCTTTTTATACAATGGAATTCTCTTCTGGCTGATGATGGCCGCAATTTAACGGAAGAAGGGTGGAGATATGGAAGCAAAAATATTGGCGCTGCTCGGCGAGAACGCGCGCATGAGCATCGCGGAGATGGCCGCACGGATCGGTGCTGACGCCGATCAGGTTCGGGCGGAGATCGCGGACTTGGAGAAACGCGGCGTGATCCGCGGTTACAAGGCGATTTTGAATGAAGATGTTCTGGCTGAGGAGAAGAAGGTTCGGGCGTTGATCGAAGTGAAGGTGACGCCGCGGCGCGACGGCGGGTTTGACCAGGCGGCGCGGCGGATCGCCCGTTATCCGGAGGTGAAGGATCTGTTTCTGGTTTCGGGCAGTTACGATCTGTTGTTGACCGTCGAAGGCGAATCGTTGCAGGATGTGGCGTCGTTCGTGTCGGCCAAACTCTCAACGATCGAAGGGGTGCTTTCCACTTCGACCGGTTTCATGTTGAAGAAATACAAGGAATCCGGCAGGATAATGCAGAATGATGAAGAATATGAACGACTCAAAGTGTGCCCGTAAATCTCTGGTTGCCGATCACATCAAAGATCTTCCCAAAAGCGGGATCCGGGCTTTTTTTGATCTGGTCAACACGATGGACGACGTGATCAGTCTCGGCGTCGGCGAACCGGATTTCACGACGCCGTGGACGATTCGGGAGACCGGGATTTTCTCGTTGGAGAAAGGGCATACCAGTTACACGTCCAATCTGGGAACTCCGGCGTTGCGCCGGGCGGTGTGCGATTACGTGCGGGAAAATTACAATGTTTCCTACGATTTCGCCAGTGAGTGTTTGATTACGATCGGCGTGAGCGAAGCGTTGGACATTGCGATTCGCGCGCTGGTCAATCCGGGCGATGAGGTATTGTATACCGAGCCGTGTTATGTGTCGTATCCGGCGGAGATCCGGATGGCGCACGGCGTGCCGGTGGTGATCGAAACGCATGTGGATGATGCGTTTGCGCTGGACCCGGAGAAGTTGCGCGCCCGATTGACGCCGCGCAGCCGGGTGCTGCTGCTCAATTTTCCATGCAATCCGACCGGGGCGGTGATGCCGCGCGAAAATCTGGAAAAGATCGCGGCGATGGCGATTGAACACGATCTGGTGGTGATCACGGATGAAATTTATTCCGAATTGCTTTACGAAGGGGAACACGTATCGATCGCTTCGCTTCCGGGGATGCGGGAGCGGACGCTTTTCCTGCACGGCTTCTCCAAGGCATTTGCAATGACCGGCTGGCGGATCGGTTACGCCTGCGGGCCGCATGAAATCATCGATGCGATGATGAAAATCCATCAGTATTCCATCATGTGCGCGCCGACGATGGCGCAGGAGGCGGCGGTGGATGCTCTGCGGAACGGCCGTCAGGAGATGATCCGAATGCGCGATTCCTATCATGAGCGGCGCGATCTGATGGTCAACGGATTGAATCGGATCGGGTTGAAATGCCTGATGCCGAAGGGGGCGTTTTATGCGTTCCCCTCGATTCGATCGACGGGATTAAATTCGACGGAATTTGCCGAGAAGCTGTTGAAGGCGGAACGGGTGGCGGTGGTTCCGGGAACTGCCTTCGGGCCGTGCGGAGAAGGGTTTGTGCGCTGCTGTTACGCGGCCTCTTCGCAGGACATCATTGCGGCGATCGACCGGATGGGGCGTTTCGTGCAATCGTTGAAAAATGCGTGAATTCGGGCGAAAAACGAAAAAAAACGATATTTTTTTGGAAAAAAGGTGAGCATTTTTCCAAAATGGAGCTAAATTATTGAAAAGGGATTGACAGTTCCAAACATAGAAACGAGAGAAGAATATGGGCAATCTGAAGAAAAAGCGGCGGAAGAAGATCGCCAAACACAAACGTAAGAAGCAGTTGAAGGCGTTGCGGCACAAGAAGAAGTAAGCTGCGGAAACGTTTTCGTGAAGACTGCGCCCGATTCCGGTTCCTCCCGCTTGAAAAGCGGCCACCGGGGCCGGGCGCGTTTGTTTTTGAGAGCGTATACAGCCGTCTCCGGTGTGAATGCGTTTGTTTTTGAGTAAAAGTGTGCGGGCTTCGGATGCGGATGCGGCATATCGGCCGAAGTGTAGCGCGGAAAGAGAAAGAGTGTGAAAGAGGAGGAGGGAAACGTTATGGAAGCGCTTAGAGTTTCGTTGTATGGTGCGTTATTGTTTCCCATGCTTGCATTCTGCGGCGCGGACATTGGTTCTGATGTGGCGGCAAACGGGGATGACGTGGAGATCGTGCAGTTGTCCGCATCGCCGGATCGGCGGGTGCGGTTGCTGGAAAATTATCTGAACGCCATGCAGCTTCCGGTTTCGCGTGCACGGGGGGAAGGGTTGCTTGCGGTGTTGCGGGACGATCCGGCGGCGACGGCGCCGCTTCACCTGATTCGCGAATGCGTCAAGTCGCAGGACGATGCGCGGTTTTTCGCCGCGGAACTTGCGAAACTTGCCGAAGAGCATCCCGAAGCTCCGGAGTTGACGCTGGCCGCGGTTCAGATCGGCGATTCCGGCGAGCTTGATCCCGAAGTCGGAAATGCGCTGCTGCTTGCCGCTCTGGAGGCGACCGATGATTACAACACACTCCCGCCGAATGTGCGTGAACTTCACGGATTGCTGCTGGCGGAATATGCCACGCGGCTGCCGCTTGCGGAGAATGATCGGCTTGATGGGGAACGCTGGTTTGACCGGCAGCTTGCGGAGAAGGATTCGCCGTGGCGGGATCGGGTGCTCGCGGCGGCGGCGGAATATTACATGCATGAGATGTTGCTCTTCCGTGAGGGCGCGTCGGAGCGGTTCGAAAAGTTGATGAGTGAACTGATTCGCCGGGAAGCGGCGATCAAAAGCGATCTGGAACGGGGACGGCGGACGGAATTGTACCGCCGGCTGGGGCGCACGAAGGATGCGTTGCGCTTGATCCAGACGAAGGATGTGTCGTATTACAGCATCGATGAGCTCAGCGAGAACATTATGGTTGCCATTGAGGCGGAGGAGTGGGCGCTTGCCGGGGAGTGGATTGAATATCTTCGCAAGAATGCCTCGGACTGGGCTGTCCCGCTGGCAAATGTTCTGGAAACGCAGCTTGCGCTGACGCAGAAAGACTACGATCGGGCGGCGCAGTGCTTGAAGACGCTGCCGGATTGGCCGCGAAACTATATGACTCGCATTTTGTATCATCTCCAACGGAAAGAGTATGAGAAGGCATTGAAGGTTGCGCGGGAAGTGGAGGCGGCGGCCGGGGACATGGAAAGCAGGGAGATCGCCAGTTACGGAATGCTCATGGTCGCGGAGAGACAGCGCAATGCCGCGCTGCTGGACGAAGTTGTCCGGAAACTGGAGCGCACTGCCGGGCTTTACGATCCGGAATTCGCCAATTCGGTTGCCTATATCGATGCCGAGCTCGATCACAATCTGGAACGTTCCGCAGAACTGATCGAACGTGCGCTGGCCGCCGATCCGGGCAACGCGGCGTATATGGATACCATGGCGTGGCTGCAGTTCCGGCTCGGAAATTTGGCGGAAGCGGAGAAATGGATTCTGCGTGCCTTGGGCACGATGACGCCCTCCGCGGAATTGTCGGTCTTGTACGATCATGCCGGAGAGATTTACAGTGCGCTCGGGCAGCCGGAGAAGGCGTTGCGCTGTTACCGGGAGGCGTTGCGTTACAAGCCGGAAGAGCCGGAGGCGATTCAATGGAAAATCGCCGCGCTGGAAGGGAACGCGGCAGAAGAAGAAGAGAAGTGATGGATTGAAGGTTGCCGGGAAAAATTTTCTGATCGGTCACACCGCCCTGGAGTTGCGGGAGTGGGCCACAGGAAGCGGGGAAGCGGCGTTTCGCGGCGGGCAGATTGCCGGTTGGATCTACCGGAATAATGTGATTGCGCCGGAGGAGATGAAAAATCTTCCGGGAGCGCTCCGCACGAAATTGGCGGAGACGTTCCACGCGCCCGGCACCGCAGTGGCCGACGAGACACGCTCCGGCGATGGAACGAGGAAATTGCTGCTGCGCCTGGCGGACGGCGAAACTGTGGAGATGGTGCTGATTCCAGGCGGCGATGATCGGTTGACCTTCTGTCTGAGTACGCAGGTCGGTTGTCCGGTGCGCTGTCGTTTCTGCGCGAGCGGGCGGGACGGTTTGATTCGCAACCTGGCCGCGGGGGAGATTCTGGAAGAATATCTGCTCGGCATTCACGCCGCCGGAAACCGCCGTCCGGATAATCTGGTTTTCATGGGAATCGGAGAAGGTTTGCTCAATTTTGATGAACTCGCCGCCGCGCTGGAGGCGTTGACCGACCCGGAACGTTTCGGCATGTCGCCGCGGCGGATCACGGTTTCCACCAGCGGTTATCTGCCTGGAATGCGGCGGTTTGCGGAACTGGGGCGGGAATACAATCTGGCGATTTCGCTTCACGCATCGGATGATGCAACCCGCGCCCGGCTGATTCCCGACCCGTTGCGTTATCCGGTGGAGGAAATTCTTGCGGAGGCGGATCACTATCTTGAACGTGCCGGACGGATGGTTACGTTGGAGTACACATTGCTGCGTGGGATCAACGATCGACCTTCGGATGCGGAACGCCTCGCCCGGTTGGCCCGGCTCCATCATGCGAAAATCAATCTGATTGCGTACAATGAGACCGGCGGCGGCGAATTTTCCCGGCCGCCGCGCAACGTGATCGAGAATTTTGAAAAAATCATCGCCGATGCCGGCGCGCATGTGACGCTCCGGGTCGAACGCGGCGGAGAGTCGGCCGCCGCCTGCGGACAGTTGCGGCGAATGCATCGCGAAGGAAAGGAAAAGGAAAAATGAGAATGCGGAATTTTTTTCCGGCGTTGCTGTTGCTGGCAACTTTGCTGACGCTTCCGGGTTGTACGTGGTTCCGGGAGGCGTTCGACGAGACGCCCGAACAGGCCGAGGCACGTCGTGCCCGGCAGGCGGCGCGGGCGGAACAGCGCAAGCGGGAGGCGGTGTCCGGAAATTCGCAGATCATTCCGGAATTGTTTCCGACTCGGGAAGAAAAGAAACGGGAATTGTTTTCCGGTTCAGATCTTTCACCACGTGAGCGGCAGTTGATCGAGGAGGCGTGGGGGGAATCGGGCTCCGGGGATGAGACGGAAATTTTCCGCGAACAGATGCGGAAAAGTTCGGAGCAGAATGCGGATTTTGTTTTTGGAACGGGGATTCTGGAATGAGGGTTTTGAAAATCGATTCCATCGGCGGCGCATCCGGGGATATGCTGCTCGGCGCATTGATCGGTCTCGGCGCGGAAGTGGGGGAAATTCAAACGTGGATCGAGCGTTTGATCCCGGGACACGCGAAAATTGCGGTCGAACCGGTGATGTCGTTCGGCATTCAGGGCGTGCGTGCCCATGTGGAGCTGCTTGAGCATGACCATGAGCACGAGCATGACCACGAGCATGACCACGAGCATGACCATGACCATTGCCATGTACCCACGCATGGTTCCGGACACACCCATGCGCACCCGCACGATCATCATGCCTACCGGGAGATCCGGGCATTGATCGATCGAGCCGGATTGCCGGAACGTGCGCGGTTTCTGGCGCAGAAGACGTTCCGCATGGTGGCGGAAGCGGAGGGAAAAATTCATGACCGCGAACCCGATGAGGTGACGTTTCACGAGGTGGGGGCGGTCGACTCAATCGTCGATATCGTCGGCAGTTGCGTGGCGTTTGACTTATTGAAGATCGACGCAGTTCAACTCGGCGTAATTCCGACCGGTTCCGGGCAGGTGCATTGTCAGCATGGATTATATCCGGTGCCCGCCCCTGCGACGGTGGAATTGATCCGGATGGGGGAATTGCGGATCGATTCCCGCGCGGACGAACCCTTTGAACTCCTGACCCCGACCGGCGCGGCGCTGCTCGGCGCGTGGCCGCGCGTTCAGGAGACGATCGCGGGTGTGGTGACGCGGCAGTCGAATGCCTTCGGGCAGCGGGAACTGCTGCACCGGCCGAATTTGTTGCGGGCGATGTTGATAGAGGATGAAACCGTCCGGGAGCCGTCAGCGTCGAGCGGCGGCGGTGATGTGGTGTCGGAGGCTGCGTGCAATCTTGACGACGTATCGCCGGAAACACTTGGATTCGTCATGGAGGCGCTGTTCACTGCCGGCGCGCTCGATGTCTGGCAGGAGGCGATCGTGATGAAGAAGCAGCGGCTCGGGGTGAAGCTGTGTTTTCTCTGTCGAAAGGAGGATTGTTCGCGCCTGAGCGGAATTCTCTTCCGGGAAACCGGGGCGCTCGGCGTGCGTTTTTCAACTCGTGAACGGCTGACTCTGACGCGGGAGGAACGGGTGATTACAACCGCATACGGTCCGGTCAGGGTGAAAATCGGCCATCTGCCGGATGGCGGCACGGTTTGCAAGGCGGAATTCGAAGATTGCCGGAAACTGGCGCTTCAACATGGAGTTCCCCTGCGGCGGATCGCCGATGAAGCGGAGCGGTTGTTCAACCGCGGGAAGTGATTTCCCCGGTTAATTTTTCCCAGGCGTCGAGTTGTTCTTCCGCCGTGAAATCCCGATCCAGCCGGAGGATTCGCTGCCAGTCGCGTTCGAGGGAGATCGTAATCAGCCCCGCCGCCCGGAGCAATCGAGCCAGAGTGTCTCGATGAACCGGCTTGAGGGCGCGGCGCGTCAGGAATGCGTCGAAATCCAGATCGAGGATGAATCCCGGATTCTCTTCCGGAATGAAACCAATTTCCGCCAGAAGCGGTGCGAGATATGCATCTTCGAGCACACTGTCCGCAAATGACCGGAAAAGGTCGTCGTCATTCAACAACGTCAGCAGCGGCGGCCAGTCACGCGCTGTTGCGACCTCGATTCCGGAACTGATTCCGGGCTGGGCGGATTCCTCCGATTTTGCGTGAGCGAGGATGGCTCCGGAAGAGATGACGCCGCATTCAATGGCCAGGTCGAGTTGTTCGTCATGGCGGAGATCGCGGATGGCTGTTTCGACGACGTCGTCGTTTCGGAAATCGAAAGCTGCGAGCCGTTCTTTTCTGCGGTGTTCATTTCCGTTTGCCCAGTGGTGCAATGCGGTTACGTTGTCGGTATGATGATCAATGGTGAGCAGCGCCGGTGCGGCGGGGCATTTCCGGCGATAACGGCACCATGCGGCCAGTGCATGATGATGAAGTTCGAAAATTTCCGTATGATTGTGATTCATTACGGCGCGACCGGCTGTTTCGACGCCTTTTCCGCTTCTTCGCGCGGCGCCCGCGGCAGGAAGAGGTAAAACGTGGTGCCTTTTCCCGGCGCGCTTTCGACCTGAATCCAGCCCTGATGGTTCGTGATCGTACCGTAAACCATCGCCAGCCCCATGCCGGTGCCGGAGCCGACCGGCTTGGTGGTGAAGAACGGTTCGAAAATCTTTACCCGCGTCTCATCATCCATGCCGCATCCGTTGTCGGCAAAGGCAATGAAGATGAAGTCGTCCGGCTCGATTTTGCGTTCCGGCGGCGGCGTCAGCGTAACCGGCGCATTGGCGGCCGCGCCGCCGAAGATCCGCAATCTGTGCTCATTTTCCGTCTCTTCCATCGCATCGAGCGCATTGAGCAGCAGATTGAGGAAGACCTGCTGCATCTGAATCGCATCGCCCTGAATGAACAACCCCGGCGGAATCTCCAAGGTCAAATTAATGCTGCCGGATTTGCGCGGGCCGAGCAGCGCGAGACTGTCTTCGGTGATTCGAATGGGGTCGAGCGTGGTAAGCTGATATTTTCCCTTGCGCGCAAATCCGAGCAGTTGACTGGTCAGATTTCCGGCCTGTTCGGCGATGGCGGTGACTTTCTCCAGATGGCGCGTCACTTCGGGATTTTCGGACGGATAGAGCATGGTAATGACGTCGACGTGGCCGAGGATGGCATGAATGTAATTGTTGAAGTCATGCGCGATTCCGCCCGCCAGCATGCCGAGCGATTCAATCCGCTGGGAGTGAATCAAGTGTTCGCGGAGCTCCTCGCGTTCCTTGGCCAGCCTGGTTTCCTGCGTGATGTCGCGGGCGATCATCACCAGCAGCAGTTGGCCGCGCATCCGGATCGGAGAAAGCGAGCACGAAAAGAGCAGCTCCTGTTCCTTGAAGTCGCGGATCACGCATTGAAATTGAACCGGGTGCGCCGGAATACGGCTCAGATCGAAGGAGTCCGTGGCCGCGACTCGCATCCGGCGGAAGAGGTGACGAGTGACCAGTTCGCGCGGGGAGTTGACGCCGAGATGTTTGGCGGCGGAGATGTTCGCATCGATAATCCGTCCGGACGGCGAAAGCATCAGGATCATTTCACCGGCGTTCTCCAACACAACCTGATAACGATCCTCCCATTCGCGCAGGTTTGCCTCCAGCTCCTTGGAGCGCCCGTAACTGCCGAAGAAGGCGACGACGATGTCCAGCGGGCTTTTTTCACCCGAACGGATGTCGCCGACGATTTTTTCGAGATAAAGCCAGAGCAGAAACCCCAGCCAGAGCAAACCAACCGATTCCGCGATGAAATTGCCGAGGAGGAAGGTTTCGTCCAGCTGCAGCGGTTTTGCCAGCGGCATGAAAAGAATCAGCGAAACGAGCTGCGAGCTCATGAAGGCTCCCTCGATGGCCAGAAAACGGTTCAGGCGGAGATTTTTCAACCGGGTATAAACGATCGGCAGCAGAAAGAATTCCACCAGATTGACGAAAAGCATCAAATTCATGGAGTTGCGTGTTTCGCCGAGCAGATTGTCCAGCAACGGCGCCGAAATGCCCGAGGAGAGCGAAAAGCCCATCCAGTTGCACTGAAGCCGGGTGATTTCCCCCAGATACAAATAGAGTCCGAACAACGCCAGAAACCCGATGATGATCCGTTGTGTCGCCAGCGTTCCTTCGCTGATATATACCATCAGCAGCGCAGCGAGCACCGGCAGGAAAAGCGCCACGCTTCCGACGGAGAACTCCACCGGCCCGTACAATACCACCCGGCAGTCGGCGGCGACGACGAAATGCGAAAAGAGCAGCAGCAGCCCCAGGGCCATGTAGAACGGTGATTGACCGATGCTCCGGCGCTGGCTGTGAAGCAATCCGAGCCCGGCGAAGATGAAGGTCGTCTCAAGGAAAGTCAGAAGCAGCGCGTGCAGATGTTCCATGGCTGAAAGGTTTCCTTTATCGTTTCCGAACCTGTTTCAATAATTTGCGGCGGGTGTAAAAATGCAGTTGAAAGGCATTCCAGGCGTTGTGCCAGAGCACGTAGAACGTCGGCCCCAGTGCGACGAGCGGATTGGAATAACTCAAAGCCAGATAGATGGTCAGCGTCGTATTTTTCTGGCCGAGCACCTGGCTTGATTCACGGCGGAACTTCCGCGGTCCGAGAAAGCGGCCCCCGGCGAAATTCACGACGCAGATGACAAATGAAATCAGCGCGATTTCCATTACAATTCCGCGGTCAAGATGTTTTTGCGCATGGAGAAACGCCGAAGCATTGGCGATGATCAGAAAAATGACCGCCACCCAGAGGAAGAAGGAAAAATTGGCAAGCCGCCTGGGAATTTCCGCCGCCTTCGCGTAACAGCAGCGGACCGGAATCGCCGCCAGAACCGGAATTCCGATCACGATGGCCAGATTGCCGATCACATCCCAGAATACCGTCGGCGCCGGATTGCCGATCGCCAGGGGGATCAGGAAGGGGAAACACACCGCCATGCCGAGATTGGTTGCGAGAAATGCGCTCACGGCGAAATCGATTCGTTCATGAAGCATTCCGACGATGACGGGAGCGGCCGTCGCCGTGGGAGTTATGCCGGTGAAGAATGCCGCCTGTGCGAGCAGCGGTTGGTCGGCGATCGTAAAAATCAGCCAGAATCCGAGGCCGACCGCCAGATTCGCTCCCAGAATCGTCAGATGAATCAGCCGGATCGACCGGAGAGTAAATTTGACCTGCAGCATCACCAGAAACATCATTACGACGATCATCCAGCGGATCAGACCGTTGAGACACGCCGCCCACGGAGAAAAATATCCCACAACAAATGCGGCGAGCATCGCCGCTGATCGGATATAAAGCATCGCCATGATATCACCGTGTTGTCGCTTCATATTTCGGCTGTTGTCCGGTGAACCAGTCATTCACCGCCGCCGCCAGATCGTCGGCCACGGGAAGAGCGCCGACGTCACACTTCTTCAATACTTCCTTGCCGTAGCCGGTTCGAACCAGATACGTGCGGCAGCAACCCGCGGCCCGCCCCGCTTCGATATCGCTCAAACGGTCGCCCACCATGACTGAACGACGCAGGTCGATCTCCCATTCGCGCGCCGCCTGAAGCAGCATACCCGGCGCCGGTTTCCGGCAGGAACACTCTCCGGTGAAATCCCGGTGATGCGGACAGTAATAGAATGCGTCCACCGCAGTGCCTTCCTCCGCCAGGAGTTGCTGGATTCTGCGATGAACGGCCATCACATCCGATTCGGCGTACATGCCCCGGGCAACGCCGGATTGATTGGTGACGACGATCGCCAGGTAACCCATTTCATGAATTTTCCGGAGTGCGGCGGGAACTCCCGGAATGATTTCCACCCGTTCCGGTTCGCACAGATAATCGACCTCCACATTGACCACGCCGTCCCGGTCGAGAAAAAATGCCTGTTTCATTTCCGTATTTGCCCTTCGCGCAGAATCATTGCGGAATATAACGCGTTCTTGCGGGAAATACAAGAGAAGGCGGCGAAAAACGTTCCGTCACTTCTCCGACGTTTGTTCGTCATTTTTCCGTCATTCATCCGTTATTTTGCTTTTTTGAGCGTAAAATCCGCTTTAAATGAAATTGATAACAAAAAAGGAGTCCGGCCGAAACCAGACTCCCGCGGGTACATTTCCCGAATAGAGCTTTTACAGCTCTTCACCGACTTCCCAGCGGACGAAGCGCAGAACCCGGCAGTTGGGCCGCAGTTTCGCAAGGGTGGTTTTATCATCCTTGACCCACGGCTGATCCATCATGCACACTTCGGTGAAGAACTTGCGGATTTTACCGCCGAGGATTTTTTCAAGCATCTCAGCGGGTTTGTTCGCCAGCTTCGGATCCGCCGCCGCCGCAATCTCCTTCTCCTTGGCGATCACTTCCGCCGGCACATCCTTCGATGCGACATATTTCGGATTGAATGCAGCGATGTGCAGACAGATGTCATTGAGGATCACCGGATCATCTTCTCCGGCAACTTCGACCAGAACGCTCACGCGACCGTCCATGTGGTGGTAGGAAACAAACTTGCTTCCCGCCTCCGAAGCATCCCACTTCAGCGCCCGGCGAATCTGCATGTTCTCGCCGATCGTCGCGATCTTGTCGGTGAGATTGGCCTTTTCCTTCTCATTGATCTCAGCGCTCTTGTCGCCCTCTCCGGCGAGCTTGAGCGTCTCTTCGGCAACTGATTTGACGAAGTTGACGAATTTGTCCGTTTTGGCGGCGAAATCCGTTTCGCAGAGAATTTCCACGATCGCACCCTTGTCGGCGGCGAGCGCGGTCAACACTTTGCCCTGATTGGTCGCGCGACCGACTTTCTTCTCGGCCTTGGCGATTCCGGATTTGCGGAGATTTTCAATCGCGGCGTTCATGTCACCGCCGGCGGCGGTCAACGCGCGTTTGCAATCCATCATGCCGGCTCCGGTTTTCTCGCGGAGCTCCTGAACCATTTTCGCAGTAACTTCAGCCATTTTCATCTCTCCTCTGGTTCGGTCAAAACTTATTCCGCTTTCGGGGCTTCGGCGGCGACGGCATCAGCGGCCTTCTCGGCGGTCTTGCGGCGCGGAGCGCGGCGCGGCTTTTCAGCCTTCTCGGCCTTCTCGGCGTCGTCGGCATTTTCCTGTGCCAGTTTCTTGGCGGCTTCTGCGGCGTCACGCTCTTCGGTGACCTTCTTCTGATAAATTTCCTTGGCGATCTTGATCGCTTCCGCGAAGAGATTGGTGATGATCTGCACCGATTTCACCGCATCGTCATTGGCGGCAACCGGGTAATCCACCAGCGAGGGATCACCGTTGGTATCGACGATCGCCACGATCGGAATATTCAGTTTGTTCGCTTCGCGGACCGCATTCAATTCGTTGCAGACGTCGATGACGACCAGCGCGGCCGGAAGTTTCTTCATGCCGGCGATGCCGTCAAGGTCGCGATGGAGTTTTTCCGCATGGCGGGCCATGCCGGCGAGCTCTTTCTTCTTCATCGACTTGGCGGCGTCGGAACCGAGAACCTTGTCGAATTCAGCCATCTTGGCGATGCTCTTGCGGATCGTCACGTTGTTGGTAAGCGTACCGCCCAGCCAGCGTTCGGAAACGCTGAACATGCCGGTCTCCTCCGCCAGATTGGTGACCGTTTCGCGAATCTGGCGCTTGGTGCCGACGAAAAGAATGTCGCCGCCGTCGGCGACGATGCGCTGCAGGAAGTTGCAGGCCGCGGCAATCTGGTACATCGTCTTGGTCAGGTCGATGATGGAGATGCCGTTTTTGGCGCCATAGACGTATTCCTTCATTTTCGGGTTCCACCGACGGGTCTGGTGCCCGAAGTGACACCCGGCTTCCAACAGATCGTTGATCGTGATCTTTGCCATTTTCTGCTTCCTTCCTGTTTCGGCGCTTTTGAATTCAAGTCGCCATCGTTTGGTTGTTTTTACCTCGCTCGCACTCCCCGTGGAACGAAAGATTTCTTAATATATCACGGAAACAGCGCTTTGCAACCGTTCCCGCGGCATTTTCCCGTCAAAAAGAGAATTCCGAAATCCGTCGTCGGCCGGGTTGGCGTTTGCAAAACGATTTTGAGCGTGTATGTTATAACGAATCATTGTTGTTATTCATGGTATTATCACACAGGACAGGAGAATTCCGGCGATGGCGCAAGAATACGATTTTACCGCAATCGAGAAAAAATGGCAGAAATTCTGGGAGGAGAACCATGTTTTCCGCGCCCTGGATTTCGATCCCCGGCCGAAATACTATGTGCTGGACATGTTTCCGTACCCCTCCGGAGCGGGACTTCATGTCGGCCATCCCGAGGGATATACCGCCACCGACATCATCTGCCGTTATAAGCGCATGCGCAATTTCAACGTGCTCCATCCGATGGGCTGGGACGCCTTCGGGCTGCCGGCCGAACAGTACGCGGTTGAAACCGGAACCCATCCGGCAATCACCACTCAGAAGAACATCGACAACTTCCGCCGCCAGATCAAATCGCTCGGATTCAGTTACGACTGGGAGCGGGAAATCAACACCACCAGTCCGGATTATTTCAAATGGACGCAGTGGATCTTCATGCAGCTCCACAAAAAAGGCCTCGCCTACCTCGACGAGGTTGCCGTCAACTGGTGCCCCGCCCTCGGAACCGTCCTCGCCAATGAGGAGGTCATCGACGGTCGCAGCGAACGCGGCAATCATCCGGTTTACCGGCGGCCGATGAAACAGTGGATGCTCAAGATCACCGCATATGCCGAACGGCTGCTCAACGACCTCGAATTGCTCGACTGGCCCGAGGGCGTCAAGGAAATGCAGCGCAACTGGATCGGCAAATCCACCGGCGCCGAGGTGAAATTCGTCACCGACGGCGGCGAAACGATCACCGTTTACACGACCCGGCCGGACACGCTCTTCGGCGCCACCTACATGGTGCTCGCGCCGGAACATCCGCTGGTCGATGCGATCACCACTCCCGAATGCCGCGCGGCCGTCGACGCCTACCGGGAACAGGCCGCCGCCAAGAGCGAACTGGCGCGCACCGAGCTTGCCACTGAAAAAACCGGGACTTTCACCGGCGCATACGCGGTCAATCCGGTCAACGGAGTGAAGATTCCGATCTGGATTGCCGATTACGTTCTGGCAAGTTACGGAACCGGTGCGATCATGGCGGTTCCGGCGCACGATACGCGCGACTTCGATTTTGCGAAAACCTTCGATTTGCCGATCAAATGCATCATTGCGCCGGATCCTGCGGAAGCGGCGGAAGCCGGGTGTGACGTCGAAGCGGTTCTTGCCGGGAAGAGCTGCTGGACCGGCGAAGGAAAACTCATCAATTCGGCCAATGCCGACGGGCTCGATCTCAACGGCATGTCGGTGGCGGAGTCGAAACCTGCGGCGACCCGCTGGCTTGAAGCGCGCGGCCTCGGGAAGGAGGCGGTCAAATATAAATTGCGCGACTGGCTCTTCAGCCGGCAGCGTTATTGGGGGGAACCCTTCCCGATCGTCCATTATGAGGACGGTTCCATCGAACTGGTGTCTGAAGACGAACTTCCGGTCAATCTGCCGGAGATGGAGGATTTCAAACCCTCCGGCACCGGCGAGCCGCCGCTCTCGAAGGCGACGGAATGGCTCAATTACGTTGATCCGAAGACCGGCCGTCGCGGGAAACGCGAGACCAACACCATGCCGCAGTGGGCGGGGTCGTGCTGGTATTATCTGCGTTACATCGATGCCCACAACGCCAATGCGGCGTGGGATCCGGCCAAGGAGAAATACTGGATGCCGGTCGATCTTTACGTCGGCGGAGCGGAGCATGCGGTGCTGCATCTGCTGTATGCGCGGTTCTGGCACAAGGTACTTTTCGACGCCGGGCTGGTTTCGACGCCGGAGCCTTTCATGAAACTGATCAATCAGGGAATGATTCTCGGACTTTCCTACAAAGATCAGCGCGGCGCTCTGGTGCCGACCGATCAGGTGGAGTTCACTCCGGCGGGACCGGTTCGCAAGGCGGACGGCCAGCCTTTGACGGAATTTCCGGCGAAAATGTCCAAATCGCTCCGCAACGTGGTCAATCCGGATGACGTCATCCGCGAATATGGCGCCGACAGCATGCGGCTTTACGAGATGTTCATGGGACCGCTGGAGGCGACCAAGCCGTGGAGCACCAAGGGCGTGGAAGGGGTGTTCCGGTTCCTGAAACGGGCGTGGCGGCTGGTGGCAGACAGCGAGATCGTCGACGAACCGTGCACGAAGGAGCAGCAGCGGCTGCTGCACGCGACGGTCAAGAAGGTGACCGGAGATCTGGAGACGTTCAATTTCAACACAGCGATCAGCGCGATGATGATTTTTCTGAACGATTTTTCCAAGCTGGAACGGGTGCCGCGTTCGGCGGCGGAGACCTTCGTGCTGCTGCTGTCGCCGTTTGCGCCGCACCTCGGGGAAGAACTCTGGTCAATGCTTGGTCACAAGAAGACGCTCGCATACGAACCGTGGCCGACCTGGGATGAGGCGCTGCTCAAAGTCGATGAAATCGAGATCCTCGTACAGGTGCTCGGAAAGCCGAAGGCGCGGTTGATGATGCCGGTCGGCATCGCGCAGGATGAGGCGGAGAAGCTGGCGCTGGCCAATGAAGATGTTCAGAAGGCCATTGCCGGCAAGACGGTACGGAAAGTGATTTTCGTTCCCGGGAGGCTGCTCAACATCGTGGCGAATTAATAAGTAACGAAAGCGGAATTTCGCTGAAATAACATCGGCGCCGGGAGAATGCGGAGTGATAAATCCGATTCTTCCGGCGCAGTTTCTTTCGGGAGGATTTCGCGCGGTGATTATGGTTCCGCAGGGCGGTTGTCGTCGTCCGCTGAAGCGGGTTCTTCATGGGGTTCCATGGCGCGCAGAAGCATTTCGGCGGGGGTCAGATATTTTTTTGCCTGATTGCAACTGCGGCAGCAGACGGCGAGATTGCCGCGGGTGCTGCGGCCGCCGCGGGAGACCGGGACGATGTGATCGAGCGTCAATTCCTCCGGGGGAAATTTCCGCCCGCAGTAACGGCAGATGCCGCGCTTCAAAAGTTCTTTGAAGTAGGGGGTGTTGCGAAGTTCACGCGCTTTCGCGCGTTCCCGTTTGATGTGCCGCTCGTCGCGGTTGATTTCAATCCAGTCGTCCATTGATATTATAATGAAAATTACAGGCGGCGGAGGAATTCAAGGTTCATTGCCGCCGCAAAAATTGATGATTCAGCGTTTCAGAGACCGGGGGGGAAGGCTTTGCCTCCCTTCAAAGAGCGTCATCTTCTCAGAACTTCGCGCGCTCCACTTGGAGTTCGCGCCTCCCCCCCCTCCTGGAGTTCGCGCCCCCCACACTGGAAGTTCGCGCCCCCCACACTGGAAGTTCGCGCCCCCCCCTAAAGCATCTAGGTGCCCCTGCAGGGCAAGCGCCGCGGGCCCGCGCGGCCCTGCCGGAACCGCCACGCCCCAGGCGGCAGGCGGCCCCGCCACTGCCCCCCCCCGCCCC